>NZ_JAFAND010000088.1 GCF_019232825.1 Paludibacterium sp.
CTTAGACGCGGGTGCATAACGCGCGTAGCTGATGCAGGCTTTCGTCCAAAATCAGTAATTGCAGCGCTTGCTCGGCCAGCGCCGATGCGCCCTGCTGGTAGGACGACGCAAAGGCATCCACCGCAGCGGCATCGAGCAAGCCATCCGTATTCAGCGACAAACGCTGCCCCAGTCCGGTAAAGCGTGTGGCCAAGCTCGTTTTTAGCCAGCCGTCGAGCGGCGGATTGAAGCCGCGCTTCTTGCGCTGAAAGAAATCCGCCGGCACGGCCGGATGCATCGCGCGCCGGAAAATCAATTTGGCCGGGCGGGTATAACGTTCGCTTGCCGCCACCGACAGCAGCTTCTGATACAAGCGATGATCCAATAGCGGTGGGCGCCCTTCCAACCCATGCGCCATGGTGCACAAATCGGACTTCTGCAGAATGTAATCGGGCAGATAATTGGCGAAATCGATCGCCAATAGCGCCTGTAATGCATCATTCTCGCCAACGCTGGAACGTGGCATCGGGTCCGGCGCGCGCCAGTAGCACAGGCGAGCCAGTGGACGCCCCCCCTGCAAAAAGCGGCGTTGGCCAGGCGTCAGCCCGGAAAACCGCAGCGAATAGGCCTCGCGCCAATCCATGGCAAGCTCTGTGGCGAGTTTTCCCGCGCCCTTGGACGCCAACTGTGACACGATCGGTAACGGCAAACGACAATGCCGCCGCCAACGGGTGCGCAAGTGTTTGTTCATCCGTTTATAGCCCGCCAGCAGCTCATCGCCGCCGTCACCGACCAGTACCACTTTCACATGCTTGGTGACTTCTCGCGCCAAATACCAGGTCGGAAAGCTCGACGGGTCAGCAAACGGCTGATCCAGATCGGCCACGATGCGCGCAAAATCGGCGGCCAGATCCGCAGGCATCGGCACAGCAACGTTCTCCAGCCCCAGCCGGTGCGCCGTATCGGCCGCATCGCGCGATTCATCCAGCCCGGATCCGGGAAACGCGGCGGTAAAGGTGGTAAAGCGCGTCAGCGATTGCGTAGCCAAACGGCTGGCGATCACGGTCGAATCAATCCCGCCCGACAGCAGCACGCCCAACGGCCGATCCGCCACGGTGCGCATGGCGACCGCCTGATCGAGCTCGGGCAGCCAATCACCCGCTTCCACCTCGGGCTGCCAATAGCGCCGCTTGCTAAGCGCGCGCGTTTTCAGGTCGTAGGTCAGGCAATGGCCGTTTTCCAGGCGCTGAATGTCGGTGAAGATCGTACGGGGAGAAGGGATGTAGCGATGCGCCAAATAGGCATCGATGGCTTCCGCCGAGAACGTCCGCCGGTCGGCCGGCAAAAACGGCAGCACGGCGCGCACCAAGGAGCCGAAAGCGAACTGGCCGTCGATGTGCGTATACACCAGCGGCTTCTCGCCCATGCGATCCCGCGCCAGATGCACCTGTCCATGGCGCAAATCGAGAATGGCAAAGGCGAACATGCCGCGCAGGCGCGCCAGCAGCTCATCCAGGCCCCAAGCCAGGTAGGCGTTGAGGATAAATTCGGTATCGGAATGCGTTCGAAAAACCGCGCCGTTCGCCTCCAACGCCACCTTGTCCGCCTCCCAGTCATAGACCTCGCCGTTGTAGCAGATCCAGACTTGGCGATCGCTGCTCGCCATCGGCTGATTGGCGATCGGGCGCGGATCGATGATTGACAGGCGCGCATGCAACAGCGCGTGACAGGCCGGTCCGGCAGGCACTTCGTTGAACGCGTTGTCGAGCAGCAACCGGCTAGCGGCATCCGGACCGCGGCGGGATAGCTCGGCCAGCATGGCGTCCGCCCCGGCCGGCGCAACGGGGACGTCGGAGAAGAAACCGGCAATTCCACACATAATCGATGACTCTCTCAATGCCCAGGCAAGCCGGGCGGGGGGTTAACCGAGACGGGCGCCCCAGTACTACCGCGGTAACGCCTGGTCTCGCTTCGTGGCGGCGTTGGCGCAATGCCGCGCATTGCGCGGTGATTGCGCCCTACGACCCCGGATGTGCGCTCGCGTAGGGCGCACTCGCCGAAGGCAGTGCGCCACAGACACTGCTGTCGTACTAGCTACTCTCACGGCCGCCGGTTAGGCGTTGGGTAAGAAAGCCAGGAGTTGCGCAGTGTTCCGCGCGACCGAGAACCGGCGGCGAACATCTTCGCTCCCTGCCTGTGCCATGCGTTGCATGCGAGAGGGATCGCTCAGCGCCTGATCGAGCGCGCGCACCCAAGCATTCACATCACCAGGCTCAACCAATACGCCCGTTTCTCCATCCGTGACCGTTTCCGGAATGCCGCCGGTACGACTGGCCACGACCGGCACCGCCAGCGCCAGCGCCTCGATTTGCGACATGCCCAATGGCTCGAACAGAGACGGCATCACCACCAGTGTCGCATGACGGTACAAACCATGAACCGGCATAACATTGCCGGCCATGAGCACACTCGACGCCAAGCCAAGCGCACGTATTGTCGCCTCGATCTCCGGGCGCGCAATGCCCTCGCCCGCCATCAAATAACGCAGCGTGGGATATTTCGTTCTGAGCTGAGCCAGCGCGCTCAACAGGGTCTGGTGGCCCTTCTCTCCCCGCAACATGGCCGCGTGCAGCAGGACCGGGCCGTCCGCTGCCGCAAGCCAAGCAGCCACCGATTCGGGCATGGCCGCCTCGGCCTGCGCGTCGATGAGGTCAAAATCGATGCCGGGATAGACGACGTGGATCCGCGCCGCCTGCACCGCCGGGTCGCGCAGCAGCTCGTCCTTGATGAACTGGCTCGGCACCATCGTGGCGTCGAACAGCCGGTTGTAACTGAACGCCTTCTGACTACCGGTCAAGTAGGTGCGCGAACGCAGAATGAACGGGCGCTGCGCCACCAAGCGCGCGGCGACGGCCGCGTTGTTGCTGTCGTGGCCGCTATGGCAGATCAGCAGACGTGCGCGCGTGCGAGCCAACAGGCCGCGCAAGCGCATAATCGACGGTGGGTGCAGGCTGTTGCGGAACGCCACGGGGAAAGTTTCCAGTCCCTGGCGTTTCGCCAACGCCTCGACCCGCCCCCCCGGCCGGCACGCCAACGTGCAATCGACGCCCGCCTCGCCCAATAGGCGCATCTGCTGCATCAACTGCAGTTCCTGCCCACCGACGTTGGGGGAGGATTCGGTAAACACCACATGCCTGGCCATTTTCGCCTCTCGTCATGCGGGCCGAACGTCACGCCCGGCTGCGATTTCCGCCAATAGCCCGGCGGAAATGAATAGGAACAGATACAGCATATGATCGCGCTGAATGCTTTCGATCATCATCCGGCCAATGAACCCGCAGCTCACCAGCACCAGGATCAAACCCAGCAGTTCGTCCCGCAAGGCAAAGGCTCGATAGCCAATCACGATCAATGCCCAGCAAAACGCAAACCAAAGCAAAATCGCCGGCACACCCAATCCCACACCCAGATCGATGAAACCGCTGTGGCTGTGCGATAGGATACGGATCACGTAGCCCTCATGCTGCAGAGCCCTGCCAAATGCGCCACGTCCATAACCAAAGCCTATAGGGCGCTCCGCCATCAGATTTAACCCACGATGAAACCAAGCTAAGCGTTTATAGGCGGAATCATCCGCCTGGCGGCCATCGGCCAACATCGGCAAAGTGCCATAATCGAACCAAGCGGTCGAGTTCTGGTAGTTCCAGCCGGCTTCCAGCGATCCGATCAGCACTTGGTTGCGCGTGTCCTTTTTCACCGCATAGGCACCCAGTCCGCCCAATGCTAGCGGCACCAACAAAGCCACGGCGACTATCCGCTTCACGCCGAGCCGTTTGCGCTCAAACAGCAAATAGACGAAGGTCAGGGACAGCGACAGGTAAATGAGACCGATCATGCCGTTGCGCGCGCCGGCACGCACACTGACGAACACGATCAGCACGGCAATAAGCGCGAGCAACCACGCCGGCAAGCGGCTGTGCGGCAAGTGCCGCGAACGGGAGAAGAACAGGGCAACAAAAACGAACGCCAGCACCAGATTCATGATGAAGGTGAATTCGAGGTGCGTAGCCGTGGAGAAGGTCACCATGAAGGGCCAAGCACCGGTCAAGTGCCACTGCCATGCCTCGAGCACCAGCTCAGTCAATGCAAGCAGCGTCCCGCCAACGATGACCCGATCAAGGATCGACAGCCCGCCACGCCGGCGGAACACGCCCCAGCCAATGACGAACCACAGCCCACCCGTCATCAATTGCGCTTTCCACTCACTCCATGCGTAATCCGGCCAGTAGGCCAGCAACCAGCAATGCACCGCGGCATAGCCGATAAAAACCGCCAACAACAGCGATGGCCAGCGCGATTCCCGCCACAACAGCGGCAGGCTATCGCGACGGCTGACGACCACAATCAACAGCAAGGCCAGCATCAACGCATAACGCAGCGCGATCGTGCCCGGAATGTTGGCCATCACCAAAAACACCACCGAAAGCACGACGCCAAGCCGCTCGTCCCAGCGGCCTCCCAGTACATCCGTCAACGACATCCGATCATCCTTGAAAAGTCATACTTTATCAGCCGACAAAGCTTGTAATACCGCCGACAGCACCGTCTCCACCGGCACATTCGCCATCGGTTCCGCCCGCAGCGCCGCGGAAGCGTTGGCCGGCAGCGGGCGCCGAATCACCGTATGAAGCGCAGGGTCTTGGTACGGTCCGGTTTCCGCCGGGTCGGCCGTCACAAATAAACTCACCGTTGGCACCTGCTGCGCAATCGCCAAATGCAGCGGGCCGGTATCGCCGGTCACCAGCAAATTCAAGCTGGCCACCAGCTCGAATGCCTGCTGCACCGACGTTTGCCCTACCATTGAAATCACCCGGGAATGCCAATGTGTCGGCAGCAAGGCAAAAAACTGCTCTGCCAGCGCCAGCTCGCTTGCCATACCCGTCAATACGATCTGACATGCCGGCCGGACCTGCAGAAGCGCTTCGGCCAAGGCAACGAAGTGGGACACCGGCCAACTTCGCTCCGGTTTGGACGCGCCGAGCTGAAAACCGATGCGCTCGACGCCCGCCACGCGGAAATGCTGTGGATCGATAGCGCAAGGGACGCGCATGGCCACTTGGCTATCATCACAGCCGAGCGCTTTGAGCAACGTCAGCTTGCGTTGTATGACATGGCCGCGAAAAGCGTTGTCGGACGCTGCCGCCAGCCACTGGCGCATCGGCGGCCCATCGGGCTGAGGAATATCATCCCGCACGATCCAACGGCATCCCGCCAGCACGGCGCACAAGATGTCGAACGGCACGCGCGAGTGCAAAATCACGGCCAAATCCGGCTTCATCGGCCGTAGATCGCGCAGGAAGCCGCGCATGCGCACAAAGCGGCCGTCCCAGCACAGCACCTGGTCGACATCGTCGTAACGCTGTACCAGATCGACATATTTCTGGTGCACGACCAAAATCAGCCGCGCCTGTGGGAAACGCAGGCGCAACTGGCGGATCGCTGGCGTATTGAACATCAAGTCGCCCAACGCCGTGGTGGAAAAAACGACGATCGTTTTAGGTGCCGGATCAGCGGGCAACAGGGTTTGCGGACGCCCTGTCAGCAGGCGATACATCCGGATCAGGCCATTGGCGATGGCCAGTTTGGTCTTTGTTTGCGCCATGACGGTTTTTTACGTTGAGAACTGTGCGTCGATGCCGAGCGAGCTAGGCATCGTCCCCTTCGGCGGCGGCGGTGTTTGCCGCTGCGGCGCCGGGCTCGTGGAATTGCATTTTATGCAGTTTTGCGTACAAGCCATCATTTTTAATTAATTCAGCATGTGTACCCACTTCCATGATGCACCCTTGGTGCATCACCACGATCCGGTCCGCGTTCTCGATCGTCGATAGGCGGTGGGCAATGACGATCGTGGTGCGATCGCGCATCAGCCGCTCCAGCGCGCTTTGCACCAAACGCTCCGACTGGTTGTCGAGCGCGGAAGTGGCCTCATCAAGAATCAGAATCGGCGCGTTTTTCAGCAACGCGCGCGCAATGGCCAGACGCTGGCGCTGTCCACCCGACAAGAGCGTGCCGTTCTCGCCGATCAGGCAATCGAAGCCGCCCGGCAATGCCTCGATGAACTCCAGCGCATTGGCCTGGCGCGCCGCTTCGACAACCTGCTCGCGCGTCGCCGCGCCAAAGCTGCCGTATGCAATGTTGGCCGCCACCGTATCGTTGAACAGCACCACATCCTGGCTCACCATGGCCAGATGCTGACGTAGATTGGCCAACTTCAGATCGTTCAAATCGACGCCATCGAGCGTGATGCGCCCCGCGGTCGGGACATAGAACCGTGGCAGCAAGCTGACCAGCGTGGTCTTGCCGCTGCCGGACGAACCGACGAGCGCCACGGTCTCGCCCGCGCGAATACGCAGGTCGAAATGTTGGATCGCTTCTCTGTCCGTGTTCATATAGCGGAAGCTGACCTGTTCGAACGCCAGCTCGCCACGCACCTGATCGAGTGTGCGCGTGCCGCCATCCGGCTCGGCCGGTTCATCCAGAAATTGAAACACGCTCTCCGCCGCGGCCAGACCGCGCTGCAACGATTGGGCGATATTGGTAATACGCTTGATCGGCGCGAACATCGCCGACATACCGGTGATCAGCGCCACGAAGGTACCGGCGGACAGCTGATTGTGCTGGCCCCGCAGCAGCGCGAAATGCACGATGCCGGCAAGCGCCACCGAAATGATCCATTGCGTGGTGCTGGTATTGAGCGCCGAAGCCGCGCTTTGCTTGACCGCGTTGCGGCGAATGTCCTGTGCCGCGTTCGAGAAGCGCGCCGATTCATACGCCTGACCGCCATAAACCTTCACCACGCGCTGGCAGTCCACACTTTCGCCCAGCACCTGGGTCAACTGCCCCATTTGATGTTGATTGAGACGCGTCAGCTTGCGCAGCCGCTTGCTGATCAAGCTGATGCAAATCCCTACCGCCGGGAACACCACGAAGCTCACCAGCGTCATGCGCCAATCGTAATAAAGCAGCATGCCCAGTAGGCCGAGCACGGTGCAGCCGTCCTTGACGCTGACCGTCAACACATTGAAGCCGGCGTCGGTAATTTGCGTGACGTCGTAAGTCACGCGCGACACCAGCCGGCCGGATTGATTGTTGTCGTAATAGGAGACCGGCATGGCCAAGAGCTTGTCGAACACCTCTTGGCGCATGCGCTGCACCAAGTGGCCGGTCAGCCAGCTGGTGGAGTACTCGTTGCCATAGCTGCAGATGCCGCGCAGCAGGAACAACAGCACAATCATCGGCGGAATCGAACGCAACGCGTCCGGGTTTTTGGAAATGAAGCCCTCGTCGATCAACGGCTTCATCAAGTGCACAAAGGCCGGCTCGGTCGCGGCGGACACGGCCATGAAGATCAACGAAAGCGAAAAGACTTTCCAATAGTGGCGCAAGTAGGTCAACAAGCGCCGATATAGAACCAGGGTATTGGTGGAAGGGGTTTGACTCATGCCATCTCGTTTCATCGTCATGCGTGCGGCCCACGTTGGGGCAGCGACTGCAGCAGGCGGTGGTAATTGGCCAGCAACGTGTCGGCCATGACCGACAACCGCATCGGCTCGGCGGTTCGCCGTGCCGACAGGGACAGCGCGTCCCAGCGCGCGCGCGCCGCGAGCCAAGCGCCCACGGCCTCCGACCACGCCGGCGGCGATAGCGCATCGGCCACCCAGCCGTTTTCGCCAGGAGTGATCAACTCCGCCGCGCCGCAGGTGGTGCTGGTCAATACCGGCAGACCACAGGCCAGCGCCTCAATGCAGACGTTGCCGAACGGCTCGTACAAGGTCGGTAGCAAAAAGCCGTCGGCCATGCCGTAAAACGGCTTCACGTCCTGCTGAGGACCGCAAAAACGCACGCGCCGGGCCAACCCGAGCGATTCGGCCAACCGCTGGTAGCGGGCCAAATGCTTGTCCGCGCCGACAACCACCAGATAGATTTGGGCGTGCGCCTCGATCGCTTTCAGCGCGCGCGCCACGCCCTTGCGCTCAAAGCCGGAACCGACAAACAGCAATAACGGCGCGTCGTCCGGAATATCCCATGCCGCGCGCATCGCGGCACGGTGCCGCTCCCGCAACGACGGGTGAAAGGCCTCGGTATCGACGCCGTTATAAATCACGGCCAATCGTTCATCCGGCAGACCGAACGTCTGCTGGATCTCCCGCTTGATCATTTGCGAGATGCAAATCACCAGTTTCAGGCGCGGGTCAAGGAACATCCGCCGCTCGGCACGGCAGACATAATGGTGATAAGGATTCAGCCACAACGACAGCCGGCGCCAGAAGCCCATTGTCTGTCGCCGCAACGCCAGCCAGCGCGCGTGCACGCCATCGCCGGCCCGATAGACGTCGCAGCCGGGAATGCGCTCGTGCGACTGCACCAAATCGAAGCCTTCCGCGAGCCAAACGCGCCGCGCCGCGCGGGCGAATCCCCAGTCGCGCCAGACATTGCCGAAATAGAACGGCGCCACGGTAACGGCACGGATGCCTTCAATCGGCTCCCACCGGCGCGCCAAAAGCGACACATCGAGGCTGCCGGCGTCGCGCAACACATCCAGCGCACGGCTGACGAAGCGCTCGGCGCCGCCGGCGGGATTGTAGCGCTGGCGCACGATAGCCAGGCGAATCCGTTCTCCCTTTGCCTCGGGAGCGGGAAAGGCATGCAATTCAGTATGATCGGACAATTGACGTTCAACCGACGGTGTCGGCATTCAGCTGCTGTAGAAGATCGGCAATTCTATCAGGGTCTTCAGTGCGAAGCATGCGGCTCGTTATCGACGCGATGCGATCGAGATGAGTATTGAGCACCTGCTGTTTGACCGCCAGCACGTTGGCCGGGTGCATCGAGAACTTGCGCAGCCCCATGCCGAGCAACAGCCGCGTCAAGCGGGGATCCCCCGCCATCTCGCCACACACCGACACCGGCACGCCGCCGCGCGTCCCCACCTTGATGGTATGCAGGATCAGTTGCAGAACCGCCGGGTGCACCGGATCGTACAGATGGCTGACGGCATCGTCGTTGCGGTCGATCGCCAGCGTGTACTGAATCAGGTCATTGGTGCCGACCGACAAAAAGTCGATATGCTTGAGGAAGCTGCCGACCACCAGCGCGGCGGAAGGAATTTCGATCATGGCGCCGAATTCGACCGCATCGGAATAAGGTTGACCTTCATCGCGCAATTCTTCGCGCGCATAGTCGACCAGCGCCAACGCCTGGCGCAACTCCTGCAGGGAGTTGAGCATCGGAAACATCACGCGCAGCTTGCCGTGCACGGACGCGCGCAGCAAGGCGCGCAACTGCACGCGGAACATCAACGGCTCGGCCAGGCATAGACGAATGCCCGTCAGTCCCAGCGCCGGGTTTTCCGCCACGCCATGGTTAAGCCAGCGCGGGCTCTTGTCGGCCCCCAGATCCATGGTGCGGATGGTCACCGGCAAATCTTTCATCTGCTCCAACACCGACCGGTAAGCTTCGTACTGCTCGTCTTCCGACGGCAGGCTATCGCGGCCGAGAAACAAAAACTCGCTACGGAACAATCCCACGCCGGCAGCGCCGCAGCTTCTGACATCCTCGATATCCTGCGGGCCTTCGATATTGGCCAGAATATCGATCGGCGTGCCGTCCTCGGTCTGAGCGGTGGCCTTGCGGATCGACGACAGCTTGCGCCGGGCGTCGCGCCAAGCGCGCAAACGCCGCCGATATTGCGCCAGCACGATATCGTCCGGGTTGATGATGACCACCCCCTGCTGGCCGTCGACGATGACCAACTCGTCTTCACGGATCAGCTCACGGGAATGATGCAAGGCGATGACCGACGGTAGATCCAGGCTGCGGCCGAGGATAGCGGTATGGGAGGTGGCGCCGCCGACATCGGTGATGAACGCGGCGAACTCGGATTCCTTGAAATAGACCATATCGGCCGGGGACAGGTCGTGCGCCACCAAAATGGCGTCCTCGACCAAATCATCCGCGTCCGGCAATTCGGCGTCGTGGCCGTCGAGGTTCTTGAAAATGCGTTCGATCACCTGCAGCACGTCGTGTTTGCGCTCGCGCAGGTAATCCTCTTCAATCGCCTCGAATTGCGCGATCAACATATCGCTTTGCAGCTTGAGCGCCCACTCCGCATTGCATTTCTGGGCCACGATGATTTCGCGCGGCTCACGCGAGATGGTGACATCCCCCAACAGCATGATATGCAGAGAAAGGAACGCACCCAGTTCGGCCGGCGCGTTCTCCGGGATCGTGCCCCAGAGCATTTCCAGCTCTTTGCGGGTCGTGCGGATCGCTTCGTCGAAACGGGCGATTTCCGCGGGAAGTTCGTCCTCTTCCAGAGAATAATGGGCAACATCGTCCATGCTGCGTGATATCAGGTGGGCCCGGCCTATCGCCACGCCGCCGCCAATCGCCACACCGTGCAGGATGATGCTCATTAACCCACCCCTCCCGTGAAACCCTGCTGTTGTTATTCCGACTCGTCGAACCGGTTGTTGATCAGCGCTACCAGAGCCGCGAGCGCGGTCTCCTCGTCGCTGCCGCTCACTTCGAGTTCTACCAGGCTGCCCTTGGCCGCCGCTAGCATCATCACCCCCATGATGCTTTTACCGTTCACGCGCCGGTTGTTGCGAGAAATGAAAATTTCGCTCTGAAAACGGCTCGCCAGCTGAGTGAACTTGCTGGACGCGCGCGCGTGCAGGCCGAGTTTATTGATGATTTCAACCTCGGATTTAACCATTCCCCTCCCCCGGGATAATGTAAACCACACCTTCCAAGCCACCGGTCACCGCTTTGCTCACGACCACGTCGAGCGGCTGCTGGCTGTAACTCAAGGCTCGGACCAGCATCGGTAGATTGACGCCGGCGACAGCCTCGACTTTGCCTGCGAGGATCAACCGGCTGGCGATATTCGACGGCGTGCCGCCCAACATATCCGATAGCACCAACACGCCGGCCCCTTCGTCCAGCTCGCGCACCAACGCCTGGGCGGCGGCCAGCTTGACGTCGGGGTCTTCCGACTTGTCGATGGACAGCGCCTTCAGATTGTCCCAGGCTCGACCTAGGATGTGATAAGCGTCTTCGGCCAGCACTTCGCCGAGATTGCCATGAGTGACCAGTAAAATACCAACCATAGTATGTTAATAACCGATAAATACGCTTAGCCCGCCAAACCGCGCTCAGCCGGGTTTTTGGACACTTTCGCCGATTGTAGCAGGCTCACCGGCCCCACGGGGGGCGAACCACCCCAGTTTTGCCGCCAATTGCACCACTTCTCCAACAATCATCAAGGAAGGCGAGCGAATTTCCAATTCGGCGATCCGCCCAGGCAAATCAGCCAGCGTCGACACCAGTACCCGCTGGTCGATTAGGGTCGCCCGCTCCACCATCGCCACAGGGCAGTCCGCCGACCGCCCGTGACGGATAAAGGCTTCGCACAGCGCGGGCGTCGTGGCCACCCCCATATACACCACCACCGTCTGCCCAGGACGGCACAGCATCGGCCAATCCAGATTGATACTGCCATCCTGGCGGTGCCCGGTGACGAACGTCACCGATTGCGCATAATCGCGGTGCGTCAAGGGAATGCCAGCATAGGCGGCGGCGCCGCTGGCGGCGGTGATGCCAGGCACCACTTCGAAGGGAATGCCGTGTTGCGCCAAGGTTTCGATCTCTTCGCCGCCGCGGCCGAAGATAAACGGATCGCCCCCCTTGAGCCGCAGCACCCGTTTGCCCTCCGAGGCCAGGCGCACCATCAATTGGTTGATCTCCTCCTGGCGCAACGTATGATTAGCCCGCGTCTTGCCGACGAAAATGCGCTCGGCATCGCGCCGTACCCAATCGAGCAGCGCCGGCGCGACCAATTTGTCGTAGAGCACCACGTCGGCTTGCTGCATCAAATGCAGTGCGCGGAAAGTCAGCAAATCGGGATTTCCCGGCCCGGCGCCCACCAAATAGACAGCGCCGCGAGGAATCCCGTCGGAGGCGGCCAGCCGATCCGACAATAGGGCCTCGGCACGGTCCAGATTACCGGCCACCAGATCCTGGACGATGGGCCCGGCCAACACGGACTCCCAAAACGCGCGCCGCGCATCGCTATTGGCGATCCGCGCGGCCACCCGCTCGCGCATGACCCGCGCGAAATCCGCCACGCGCCCCCAACCGGCGGGGATCAGACTTTCCAAGCGCTCGCGCAGCATACGCGCCAACACCGGCGCGCCGCCGCCAGTCGACAAGGCGATCACCAACGGTGAACGGTCGACGATCGATGGGGTGATATAGCTAGACGCCTGAGGATCGTCGACCACATTGACCCAAATGCCGGCGGCCTCGGCGGCATCCGCCACTTGCTGGTCGACATCCGCAAGCCCCGTCGCTGCGACCGCCAAGCGCATGCCAACCAGATGATGCGGGGCAAAACGCTCGGCGACGTGACGCAACGCGCCTTGCTCCGCCAACGCCGCCAGACCGGCTCCCAATGTCGGCGCCAGCACGGTCAACGTGGCGCCGGCCTGCAATAGCAGCCGCGCTTTGCGCAAAGCGATCTCGCCGCCGCCGACCAGTAGGCAGGGCCGCGTGCTGAGCTTCAAAAAAATCGGAAAATAGTCCATGGAGCCAAGACGGAGCGACAAAATAATGGCGTTACTTTAAATGTTGCACAAATACGACGCACGATCTTTTTTTCTGCGGAGAGTAATACATGCGCATTTCGTAAAGTGTCATGATATCCCGATAGCCATTTTTTGCCGGAGCCTGGCGTGAATCGACAGCGCAACGTCAACCACCAGGCTGACGCTCAGCATTTTCCCGCCCGCAATGCCTTTGCGGACGAGGCAGGCTTCCGCGCCATTATCGAAAATTCCTCCGACATCATCGCCCGCTTCGATCTGCAGTTACGCTGTCTTTATATCAATCGCAGCATCATGCGCTACCATCGCGTCCAGCGTAACCGGCTGCTCGGCAAAACCCCGGAGGATGGCGGCTTGCCGACTCCGCTGGCGCTGCCGCTGCAACAAGCGATGGAAAAGGTTCGCACGCTGCAATGCGAGCAGCAGGTCGAATTGACGCTCCAGTTGAACGGCCAACGCTATGTGTTCGAAACCCGCTTGTTTCCGGAGCGGGATAATGCCCGGCAATTCGGGTCCATCCTGTGCATCGCGCGCGAGATGACCGAGGCCAGCCTGGCCCGCCGACTCTTGACGGAAGAAAACGCCGTACTGGAAATGATCGCCGACAGCCGTCCGGTCAACCAGATTCTGCACAGCATTTGCCAGATGATCGAATCGCAGTTGCCCAACTGCATGAGCGCCATCATGACGCTGGACCGCAGCGGGCAAACGCTGTCGCTCGCGGCCGGGCCCTCGCTGCCGGTCTCCTATGCGGAGCAACTGGCCCAATTGCCTATCGGCCCGGAGGTCGCCGCTTGCGGTACCGCCGCCTTCTGGAAACGCAGCATCATCGTCAACGACCTGACGCAAAGCGCGTTGTGGGACTCGCTGGGCCAGCACGCCGCAGATGCCGGGCTGCGCGCCTGCTGGTCGACGCCGATTTTCACATCGGACCACCAGTTGCTCGGCACGCTGGCCATCTATTACGACATGCCGCGCAGCCCCTCACCTTCAGAACTGCGGTTGGTCTATCGCTGTTCACACATCGCCGCCATCACGCTGCAGCGCAATTTGCACGAGTCACAGCTCTACCAGTTGGCCACCCAAGACGGCCTCACCCATCTCTTCAATCGCCGTCATTTCATCGAGTCGGCCGAGCGCCATTTGAACCAAGCCAGACGTTATCAACGGCCATCGGCGGTCATGATGATGGACTTGGATCACTTCAAGGCCATCAACGATCGCTATGGCCATGCGGTAGGCGACCGCGTGCTGACGCTGTTCAGTCATCTATGTCGCCATTGTCTGCGTGGTTCCGACGTGGTTGGACGCTTGGGCGGCGAAGAGTTCGCGGCCCTGCTGCCGGATACGGAGTTAGAGGAAGCGCGGCAAGTGGCGGAACGGTTGCGCCAACAGGTGGCTCAGGCCGAGCTGACGCATGAAGGACACACCATCCGCTTCCAGGTCAGCATCGGCGTCGCCATCATGCAGTCGAACGAAAGCCTTGACGTCATGTTGGGCCATGCCGACCGGCTGCTATATCAGGCCAAATCACAGGGCCGCAATCGCGTTTGCGCGCCTGAGTTCGACGATAAGCCGGTGCATCAAGGCGAATTGCCGTTGGGGCTAGCTTAGGGCCTATCGTCGAGGCGTTCGGCAAATTGCGCCAGAGTCGTCTCGTTGAGCTGCCCCAGCAGAGGGTCCATCTGGCTGTCGAACAATTGCGCCAAATCGTCGTCCCGCCGCCGCCGGCCCTCCGGATAGACGAACAAGCGCACGAGATCCGCCAACGTCACCGCCGAGAGCGATTTCATCAACACCCAGCGACCCTCCCCGCCCTGCTGTACCCAGCCACGCACGGCCAATTGATCCAAAATCCAGCCCAGCTCGTCATAACCGATCGGCACCTGCCGGCGCAACTCGGCGGGTCCCAACGCTAAGCCCTGATCATGCGCGTGCTGCAATGCCAACAACAATTGCAACGCATCCAGTAAACGACGGCGCGGGTTAAGCCTGCGCCGCCAGGCCGCACCCTCCCAATAAGACAGCGCGCAAGTGAACACCGCGCCGAACAGCACGACCAGCCACATGCAATAGACCCATAGCAGCGCGATGGGAATGCTGGCGAAAGCGCCGTACACCAGTTTGTACGAGGCGACGCTTTCGATGTAGACACCGAAGCAGAGTTTGGCCACTTCCAGCAACAGCGCCGTCAAAAGCGCACCGGCATAAGCATGCCGTGGCGGCACGAAGCGGTGCGGCACCAGACGGAAGAGCAGCGACAGCGCCATGGTGGTCAGGCCAATGGCGCCGACCGATTGAATCAGATCCGCCAAAACCGGCGCAGTGTGTTTCAGATGCGAGGCGCGGAACAGGTTGTGCCATGCCAGGAGGCCGCCACCCAGCACCATCGGCCCGAGTGTCAGCATGCCCCAGTAAATCAGCGTCTGCTGCAGCCAGTGGCGCGCCCGCGCCACACCCCAGATGGCGTTGAACGTCCGTTCGATCGTGGCCATCAGCATCAGCGAGGTGGCCGCCAACATTAAAATGCCCACCGCCGTCAGCTTCTCGGCATTGTCGGCGAACTGGCGCATGTACACCGTCATGATCTTGCCGGCGAACTCCGGCACCAGCGTCGTCAGCAGCATGACTTTAAAGCGCGTGCTGTAATCGGCGAACATCGGCAGCGCGGAAATCACGATCAGCGCGATCGTAAGCAGCGGCACCAGGGCCAGCATGGTCGTGAAGGTGAGGCTGCCGGCCACCTGCAGCAGGCGGTTCTCAGCCATGCGGCGCAACAGAAAGCGGCCGAAACTGATCCAATGCGAGGCGTTGGCGGAAATGGTCTTCATGCGCGCACCTTACGATATTATCGACGCCGGCAACAAGTCGTCTCCGTGAATCTGTGCGAGAGCGCATAGTGGTGGGATAATAGAAAATTCGCGTTTACATGATTTAAAAACCCATGCAGGATATTCTGGTTTTGTATTACAGCCAGTATGGCGCCACGCGGGCTTTGGCGCAGCAGATCGCACGCGGCGTGGAAAGCGTGGAGGGTTGTCGGGCGCGCCTGCGCACCGTTCCCAAAGTCTCCACGGTCTGCGAGGCGGTGGCGCCGGATATACCCGATAGCGGCGCGCCCTACGTGGAACGGGCGGACCTGGAGGCCTGTATCGGTCTTGCATTGGGCAGTCCGACACGCTTTGGCAACATGGCCGCCTCATTAAAGTATTTTCTCGATGGCACCAGCGGCGAATGGTTGCGCGGCGCACTGGCCGGAAAGCCGGCATGCGTGTTCACCAGTTCGGCCTCCATGCATGGCGGGCAGGAAAGCACGCTGCTGTCGATGGTTTTACCGTTGATGCACCACGGCATGCTGTGGGTTGGTTTGCCCTACACGCATGCCGAACTGAATCAAACCCTGCGCGGGGGAACCCCCTATGGCGCAAGCCATGTAGCGGGCATAAAAAACGACGCGACATTGACAGAAGAAGAAAAGATCCTTGCTTTGGCGCAAGGAAAACGATTGGCGGGCATTGCACTGAAACTCGCCGACAGGTAACACTTTCGTACTTTCAGTATTGAACAGGCATCATGGCAACCCGCCTGGCACCAGCCGCATGGTGCAGGTGGGATTATTTGCATTTTCCGGAGACGATCTATGCGCACAATTACCGTTGCAGCCACTCAGATGGCCTGCACGCCCGACAGTTCCACCAACTTGGCCAATGCCGAAGCCATGGTTCGTCAGGCGGCGAGTCAAGGGGCTCAAATCATTTTGCTGCAAGAGCTGTTTGAGACCCTGTACTTCTGCATCGATCAGGAGGCGCGCTACAACAATCTGGCGCAACCGCTCACCGGCCATAGCTGGCTGCCGCGCTTCCAAGCGCTGGCCCGTGAACTCGACGTGGTTCTGCCGGTAAGTTTCTTCGAACGCGCGGGTCAGACCCAGTTCAACTCGGTGGCGGTTATCGACGCCGACGGCAGCATGCTTGGCGTTTATCGCAAAATGCACATCCCGGACGGCCCGGGTTACACCGAAAAATACTATTTCTCTCCGGGCGACTCCGGCTTCCCGGTTTGGCAGACCCGCTATGCGCGCATCGGCCTGGGCATCTGCTGGGATCAGTGGTTCCCCGAAGCCGCCCGTTCCTTCGCGCTCGGCGGCGCGGAAATCCTGCTCTACCCGAGCGCCATCGGCACCGAGCCGCATGACAACAGCCTGCAGTCGGCCGATCATTGGCAAATGGTGCAGCGCGGCCACGCCGCCGCCAACTTGCTGCCGGTGGTGTCGTCCAACCGCATCGGCATGGAGCACGGTAAGTATTGGGCCAATACGTTCCACGGCCGCTCCTTCATTGCCGGCCCGGAAGGCGAACTGGTCGCCGAGGCTTCGGCCGATCAACAGGAAATCCTGACCGCATCGTTCGACCTGGCGGCATTGGCCGCCAAGCGCCGCGCCTGGGGCGTCTTCCGCGACCGCCGTCCGGAATACTACGGCGCCCTGACCACGCTGGACGGCAAGGATCCGGTGACCGGCAAGATCGGCCAACGCTGACATCGCCGACGCAATAAATGACAACACCCCGGCAAATTTGCCGGGGTGTTTCGTTTTGCTCGGGCCTGAACCGTCAGGCGTCGCGCATCGCCTGCAAAATCGCGGCCACTTGCGCCGACGAGGTTTCTTCGCGCGCATACTCGTCGGCGCCGACCGCGCCCATCGACAGATCCTCGCGGCGATAAAGCATGGCGCTTGCCACCGGCAGACGCGCCGAGGCGTGAAATTCGCGACACCCCGTGAGCCGAAGCAACGCGCCGATATTGTCGGCGCGCACGCCACTGCCAGGCATGACCGCCAGACGGCCGGCGGCGGCGATATGCAGATCGCGCAATAGTTCGCCGCCCAAATACGCGCTGGCTGCCTGGCCCGAGCTCAATAGCCGGCGGCAACCGCTGGCGATGACCTGCTCAAGCGCCTGCAGCGGGTCGCGCGTCAGATCGAACGCGCGATGGAAAGTCACCGGCAACGGCGCAGCCAAAGCGACGAACTCCCGCATCTGCGCCACGTCGACCCCGCCGTCCTCGGTCAAAACGCCCAGCACGATGCCATTGGCGCCGACACGCTTACAGATGTCGATATCCCGCCGCATCTCCTCGAGTTCGATCTCATCATAGAGAAAATCGCCGCCGCGCGGCCGGATCATGACATTCAGATCGATGTGCAACCGGTCGCGCGCCACCGCCAGGGCCCCATAGGATGGCGTCGTGCCGCCCTCGTTCAAGTTGGCGCACAGCTCGACTCGATCCGCGCCGCCAAGTTGCGCAGCCAGGCAAGAAATCAGCGATCCGGCGCAAACTTCCAGCACCCTCTTTTCCGACGCCATGCAACAACTCCTAGCTTTCGTTTTCACCGCGCTCGCGCCAGGGCGCGACCCGAGGCAGCATGAGCAAACCCGGCACCGCCAGCACGAAGCACAACAGGAAGAACATCGTCCAGCCGGCCGATTCGACCATATAGCCGGTGGCGGCGTTGGCCAGCGTGCGCGGCACCGCCGACAAGCTGGAAAACAGGGCAAATTGGGTAGCGGTGTACGCTGGGTGGGTGCTACGCGCAATAAAGGCAACGAACGCCGCCGTGCCAAGCCCCACGCCGAGCGCTTCGAACCCGATCACGCCGGCAAGTTTGATCAACTCGGGCGCGCCCACATGATGAAACGGACCGGCGGACGCCAACAGCGCAAACCCCAGGATCGTCAGCCATTGCACTAGGCCGAACACCCACAACGCCCGGTTGATGCCCATCTTCAACATCCATACCCCGCCGGCCAGACCACCGATCACGCTCGGCCACAGCCCCGCATGTTTGGCCACCAGGCCGATCTGCGACTTGGTGAACCCCATATCGAGATAAAACGGCGTGGCCAACGAGGTGGCCATACTGTCGCCCAATTTGTACAGGAAGATAAACAGCAGGATGGTCAGGGCCGGTCGCCAGCCGCCGCGGTGCACGAACTCATGGAAGGGCTCCCAAACGGCTTCGCGCAACGTCTTGGGCATACCGTGCACCAAAGACGGCTCCTTGGCCCACAGCGACAAGCCGACGCCTGGCAGCATGAACAAGGCCGTGATCCAAAACACGCTGCCCCATGGCAGATGGTCGGCCAACACCAGCGCCAACGACCCCGGCACAAGGCTCGCGAGCCGATAGGCATTGATGTGCACGGTATTGCCAAGCCCCAGTTCACGGTCGCTGAGGATTTCACGCCGGAAAGCATCCAGCACGATATCCTGGCTCGCAGAAAAGAACGACACGCCCAGGGCGAGCCCCGCTATCGTCCACAGATCGGCCCGCGGGTCGAAAAAGCCAAACGCGCCGATGCCGCCGATCAACAGGAGCTGACTGACCAGCATCCAGCCACGCCGGCGGCCAAGAAACGGCGGCACGAACCGGTCAAGCAACGGCGACCAGAGAAACTTCCAGGTAAACGGCAATTGAATCAGGGCGAACAGGCCAATCGCCTTGAGGTCCACCCCCGCGCCGCGCAGCCAGGCCGGCAAAAGGCTAATCAATACATAAAGCGGCAATCCGGAGGCAAAGCCGGTGAGAATGCAAGTCAACATGGGGCGCGAGAAAATCTCGCGCCGCACGCTGACCGCTTCCATTTCTGGCGAACTCAATACAACTTCCTTGCAAACGGGCTAGAGGCCTACGCGATAGAAAGCCAGACTGCCCAACAAATTGGGGAGAAAACCGACGCGTCGACTGCCATCCATCACCACACGCTCCAGCAGCCGGATGCCGTTCTTGGCGCACAGTGCTTCGAAATCGCCCAGCATGCACCAATGGATATTGGGGGTATCGTACCACTGATAAGGGATGGTCTCCGACACCGGCATGCGTCCACGGAAAATCTGCCAGCGATTTTGCCAGTAACCGAAGTTAGGGAAAGTCACGATGGCCTCGCGCCCCACACGCAGCATTTCCAGCAGGATCTGCTCGGTATGGTGCATCGCCTGGATGGTCTGCGACAGAATGACCAGATCGAAGCTGCCATCGGTAAAGTCGGAGAGGCCAGTCTCCAAATCGCCCTGAATCGCCGACACGCCCGCGCCGACACAGCGCACCACGTTGTCGACATCGAGTTCCACGCCATAACCGCGGACTTGCTTGTGTTGTTGCAGCCAGGACAGCAAGGCGCCGTCACCGCACCCCAGATCCAGCACGCGCGCCCCGGGGCGCACCCAACCGGCGATCAGCTGCAGGTCGTTTCTCAACAGGGTTGTCATGCTTGCACCTCCTCGGCGACACGGGACAAATAGCGCTGCATCAAGCGCACATAGGGGGGATCAAGCATCAAAAACGCGTCATGCCCGTGCGTGGAGACAATCTCGCCATAGGCCACCGGCCGGTCCGCCGCCACCAGCGCGCGGACCAATTCGCGCGAGCGTAGCGGCGAGAAACGCCAGTCGGAAGTAAAGCTGGCGACCAGATAACGTGCTTGCGATCGGCCAAGCGCGGCCACCAGATTATCGCCGTTGGGTTTGGCCGGATCGAAATAATCCAGCGCCTTGGTCATCAGCAAATAGGTATTGGCGTCAAAGCGATCGGAAAACTTATCGCCCTGATAACGCAAATAGGACTCGATTTCGAACTCGACGTCGTAACCGAATTTGAATTCCCCGGAGCGCAGCATACGGCCGAATTTCTCGCCCATGCCGTCATCGGACAGGTACGTGATATGGCCGAGCATGCGCGCCAAGCGCAAGCCACGTCGCGGCACCACACCGTGAGCGTAGAAATCGCCGCCATGGAATTCGGGGTCGCTAAGGATCGCCTGGCGCGCCACGTCGTTGAAGGCGATATTCTGCGCGGATAACTTCGGTGCCGAGGCGATCACCAACGCATGCGCCACCCGCTCGGGGAAATCGATGCTCCATTGCAGCGCCTGCATGCCGCCCAAGCTGCCGCCGATCACCGCGGCCCATCGATCGATACCCAGCCGGTCGGCCAGCCGCGCCTGAGCGCGAACCCAGTCGGGCACGGTCATCAGCGGAAAGGTGGAACCCCAGGGCCGGCCTGTGTCGGGATTCACGCTCGCCGGCCCGGTGCTGCCGTGACAGCCGCCCAGATTGTTGACGCCGACGACGAAGAACCGCCGTGTATCGATGGGCTTGCCAGGCCCAACCATATTGTCCCACCAGCCGGTGGACTTATCGTCCCCGGCATAGTGGCCGGCGACGTGATGGTGGCCGGATAAGGCATGGCAAATCAGCACCGCGTTGCTCTTCGCGGCATTGAGTTCGCCATAGGTCTCGTAGCGCAGGCTGTAGGCGGGAAGCACCACACCGCAGGCCAGCTCGAGAGGGGTGGAAAAATCCGCTTGTTGGGCGGTAACGGTGCCGACTGATTGTTCAGTATTGGACATGAGACAGAGGCCCTCTGTTTGGTTTTTGTCGGCGTCAAGGCATATTCGAAATGAGTTTATAACGATACATGCGACTTGCGCGAGGGGTGGGTGGCACCGATAATCGCAACTTCACCACGGACTGCCCCATGCTCGGACGACTTTTCAAACTGCTGCTGTTGGCCGGTCTCGCGACGGTACTCGTGCGCGCGCTGCTGAGCCCGGAACAGCGCGCGGGTCTGCACCGGCTATTTCAGACGCTGGCCTGGGCCTTGCTGGTCAGCGCGGCGTTGATGGTTGCGCTCAGCCTCACACGCGTTGTTTCCCTCTGATTTCGCCGTTTTCCAACTATGGATATCTCCCATTTCGTACACACTTTCGGCCGCTACCTGAAAGATCGCTTCGGCGAGCGGGTGCACAAGCTGTCGCTGGCCGGCGATTTCACCTGTCCGAATCGCGACGGCACCTTGGGCCGGGGCGGCTGCACCTTTTGTAACGTCAGGAGCTTCGGCCGTGCCGCCGATCAGTTGTCGATCGGCGCGCAGATCGGCAAGGAAAAAGACAAGACAGACCGCGCACGACGTTACCTGGCCTATTTTCAGGCGTACACCAGCACCTATGCCGAGGTGGAGACCTTGCGGCGCGCGTATGAGGAAGCGCTGGCCCAGACCGATATCGTCGGTCTGTGTGTCGGAACCCGCCCCGATTGCGTACCCGATGCCGTGCTCGATTTGCTCGCCGGCTATCGTGCACGCGGATTGGAAGTCTGGTTGGAGCTTGGATTGCAAAGCGCCCACGCGCAAACGCTTGCGGCGATCAACCGCGGTCACGGCATGGCCGCCTACCGCGATGCCGTGACGCGATGCCGGGCGCGCGGGCTGAATCTGTGTACCCATCTGATTGTCGGCTTGCCGGGCGAGACCACCGCGATGATGCATGACACGCTGGCGCAGGTGCTGTCGCTGGGCGTGGAAGGCTTGAAGCTGCATCCGCTGATGATCGTGAAAGGCAGCCGCATGGCGGCACAGTTCCGCCGCGGGGAGGTGGCGCCGTTGACGCTTGCCGAGTATGCAGACCTTGCCGCCGACCTCATCCGTCATACACCGCCTGAAGTGGTGTTCCATCGCGTCTCCGCCACCGCGCAGGCACCGACACTGATCGCACCGGACTGGTGCGCACCACGCTGGTCAGGCATGCAAGCCATTGCCGACCGGCTCGCGCGGCTTGGCGCGCAAGGTAGCGCGCTTGGCCGCCCTTGGGTGGCATGAGAATCATTTCCCGTCTACTGTCAGAATGATGGACTTCGTCCGACTCATCGACAAGGAGCCCGGCATTCGCCCGGCTCTGCATTGGGAGATACGTCATGCTGATTCGCCATCCGGAGGACATCGCGCCCTCCGAGATCACACCGCTGCGCACCTATCTCAACCGGCGTCAATTCATGCTGGCTGGCGCCGCCGGATTGCTGATGGCCAGCGACGCCTTCGCCGCGTTGTCGTTCAAAAAAGGCATCAGCGCGCTTGCCGCCAACGACAAGCCCAACAGCCTGAACGACATTACCCACTACAACAACTACTACGAATTCGGCAGCGACAAGGCCGACCCGGCCCAGTACGCCGGGGTGTTGAAAACCCGCCCCTGGAACGTCGTCGTGGACGGTGCGGTGGAAAAACCGCGCGCCTTCGACATCGATACGCTGCTGCGCATGCCGTTGGAAGAGCGCATTTACCGCCACCGCTGCGTCGAAGGCTGGTCGATGGTGATTCCTTGGGTTGGTTTCCCGCTCGCCGCCTTGCTCAAGCAAATGAAACCGACATCCAAAGCGCGTTATGTCGCCTTTGAAACGCTCAGTCGTCCAAGCGAGATGCCCGGCATGGCCGAAGGGCTGCTGGCTTGGCCATACCGCGAGGGGCTGCGCATCGATGAAGCCATGCATCCGCTGACACTGTTGGCGGTCGGCCTGTACGGCAATGTGCTGCCCAACCAGAATGGCGCGCCGATCCGTCTGGTCGTGCCGTGGAAATACGGTTTCAAGAGCATCAAGTCCATCGTGCGCATCCATCTGACCGACACGCCGCCGCAAACCAGCTGGAACCTGGCGGCGCCCAACGAATACGGCTTCTACTCCAACGTCAATCCCGGCGTCGATCACCCGCGGTGGAGTCAGGCGACCGAACGGCGCATCGGCGAATTCCTGCGTCGTCCCACGCTGATGTTCAACGGCTATGGCGGCCAGGTCGCGTCGCTATACCAGGGCATGGATCTGCGTAAAAACTTTTAGGACCCTCATGGCACATCCCATTTCCAACCCGCCGCTTGCCGTGGTCAAAACCCTGCTGTTCGTGCTTGCCCTCATCCCTTGCGCGCGCACCCTATTGACGGTCATCCAGGGCCAGGCGATCGATCCGGTGGCGTTCATGACCCATGCCACCGGTGATTGGACGTTAATCTTTCTGATGCTGACGCTGGCCATCACGCCGCTGCGCCGCTTGGGCGCGCCCGGCTGGATCGTTCGCTTGCGCCGCATGCTGGGATTGTTCGCCTTCTTCTACGGATGCCTACATTTCGCCATTTATCTGGTGCTGGACCAATTTTTCAACCCGGCGGCCATCGCCCACGATGTGGTCAAGCGGCCATTCATCACCGCCGGCTTCACGGCGCTACTGCTGATGACGCCGTTGGCCATCACCTCGACCGACGGTTGGATACGGCGCCTGAAGCGCCATTGGGCGCGGCTGCACCGCCTGGTGTACGCCGTGGCACTTCTTGGCGTCGTGCATTACTGGTGGCTGGTCAAACGCGACCTGCGCCAGCCGATACTGTTTGCCGCCATCCTGGCCGTGCTGCTGGGGCTGCGTCTGATCTGGGCGGTTCACCGGCGCTGGCAAGCAAAAAAGCCGTGCCCATCGAGGCACGGCCTGGTTAACTGAAACACGTCTTACTTGACGGCAATGCGCCGTGTGCTCGCCTTTTCGCGTTTCGGCAAAATCAGTGTCAACACGCCATCCTTGAACTCGGCGTCGGCGCCGCTCTCGTCGACGTCTTGCGCCAGTTGGAAGGTACGCGAGATTTGGCCAAAATAGCGCTCGGCGCGCAGGACCTTTTCGCCCTCGCGCGTTTCGGACTCACGCTTGACTTCGGCGGTCAACGAAACGCGGTTGCCGTCCACTTGAACCTGGATATCCTCTTTCTTCACACCGGGCATCTCGGCGAGCACCGTGTAAGCCTTCTCGTCTTCCTTGACGTCCAGTTTGATGCTGGCGCCAAGCTCGGACTCAAAAGACAGCGGCCGCACGAAAAAGCCTTTCAGCATATCGTCGAACAGAGGCTCCAGACCGGAACGACGAATCAGTTGATTCATGGCTACGCTCCTTTCACTCAACGGTTGCAACGTGGCGGGATGTTCCCGCTACCGCACTTTTGTAGATATGTCCGGATGCCGCGGAGTCAAGCGGCTACTTTATGCCATTTGATTGACATCAATTGCTTCAGGTTGCCGTAAAATGGCGGCTTATTCAGTCCAACGAGCCCGTCATGAGCAAAGCCCCGGTTACCCAAGCGATCCGCGTATTGCGCGAACATCAGGTCGCCTTCAGCGAACATCTGTACAAGTATGAGGAACGCGGCGGCACCACCGTATCGGCGCGAGAATTAGGTGTCGACGAGCATTGCGTCATCAAGACATTGATCATGGAAGACGAGCAGCGTAAGCCGTTGATCGTCTTGATGCATGGCGACAAAGAGGTGTCGACGCGCAACCTGGCGCGCCAGATCGGCGTCAAGCACGTCGAGCCGTGCGACCCGAAAACCGCCGACAAGCACAGCGGCTATCAAGTCGGCGGCACGAGCCCGTTCGGCACCCGGCACGCTATGCCGGTCTATATGGAAGCCAGCATTGCCGCGCTGCCGCGGATTTACATCAACGGCGGCAAACGCGGTTTTCTGGTCGGCATCACTCCGGCGGACCTATGCCGCGTGCTGCAGCCGGTCAGCGTCGATGTTGCGGTTTAGAACCGCTAACAGAACACGTTTCGCGGTTGGGTAGCACGGCCCCAGTACCCGCACAAGCCGTGCATTGCCGATACAAGACCTGAGCAGATGCCTTGCCAGGGCTTTTGTTAGAGATTCAAGTCCACCATAGCAACCACCAGCTGGCATCGACCAAAGCCAAAGCCAGCGCCAGCGGCACAAGCGCCGGAATACGCCGCCCGCGCCAGCGGCCGACGATGCCCCAGCCAAGGCGCAGGCACCACAGGTTGGCGCCGGCCAACAGACCGACGCGCAGCGGCAGCACCCACCACAGCGGCACGCCCTCGGCCTTGAGCAAAGACACCGTCAACGCCGACAGTCCGAGAAACACGCCGCATGCGGCCAACGGAATCAAACTTTGCGTCAAATGGTGGAAGCGCTGCCGCCGCCAGGGCCCAGCCAGCCGCACCGATACGGCCAGCAGCAATGCCAGTACGGTTCCCATCAGCAGCGCGGCCGTCAGGATATAGGCGATCAAGACGGCGCCATCGAGCCAAGTCAGGCTATCGTTGACTTGGGGGTAGTGCGTCAACAGCCACCACGGCGCATCATCGGCCAACGGCCATAAGACGCCGCGGTTGGCCAGCCAGTCGGCCAGCCAAAGCTTGACGGCGACGAACACGTCGCTGTTGGTCCAGTGAAACGCGCCAAGCGCGATGCCAAGCAAACCATAAAGTATCAGCGCGCTTTGCCAGCCATTGCTGTCTTTCTCCGCGAGTTCGATCACCTCGTGCCCCCAAGGCCGCGCGGTGAGTGCGATCGCTCCACGGTGCCCGCTGCAACGCCCGCACATGTGGCAACCGCTATTGCCCTGCATATGGCGCAACGGCATCAGCGGCGCGCAATCGACCGAGCGGATCGGAATAATCCCCGCCCCCGCCGCCTTCCAGGCCGACTCGTCAACGCGGTAATGCAGCGGCGACAGCTTGGACAGCAAGGCAAACACCCCGTTGACCGGGCACAGATGGCGGCACCAGGCACGCTTGCCACGGGTATAAACAAGCCCCACGGCAATCGCGGCCACGGTCGAACCGCCCAGTACCAGCAAGGCGGGACGCGGATACTGATAGACGCTGACCATCTGACCGTAGAGCGTGGTCATGGCAAAAGCGACGAACGGCCAGCCGCCCCAGCGCATCCAGCGCGGGATGGCGCGGCCGAGGCCGCGCTTCGCCGCCCACTCCGACAAAGCGCCTTCAGGGCACAGCACGCCGCACCATAGCCGGCCGAACAGCACCATGCTGACCAGGACGAACGGCCACCAGATCCCCCAAAACACGAATTGGGCAAAAAGCGTCAGATTATTGAGAATGCGCGCGCTGTCGTCCGGCAACGCGAGGCAAGCGGGCGCGATCAGCAGAAAACCATAGACCAGCACCACCAGCCATTGCAGGCGGCGAATCAGCCGCGCATGATCGCGCAGCCAATCGCCGGATTGAATCAAAAATGCTTGCATGGTCATGCCCGGCTACGGCGCCCCGGGCGCAGCATGCCCCAGACGCCCGCCCAGAACAGGGCATAGGCGATCAGGCTGGTCAACGCGGGATGCGCGCGATAACCGGTCAATGCCGCCAGTACGCCGCCCAGCGCGCTGCCATCGTCGATCACGCGCGAACTATCCCACACAGGATCGAGCAACGGCGGCAGCCAATCCATGGAAATCATCTTCTCGACACCGCTGACGAACAACGATGCCGCCAGCAGCAGCAACATCATCTCGGTCACGCGGAAGAACACGCGCCAGGACAGCAGCTTGCTGCCCAACTGCAGCAAACCGTACATCGCCAGCGCCAACGCGAACCCGGCGAGCCCAGCCAAGGCCAGACCGGCGAATGTCGAGCGGTCGGCGGCCGCCAGCGTGCCATAGAGGAATACCACGGCTTCGCTGCCTTCGCGGCCAACCGCCAACGCAGCCAGGATCAGCACACCCCACCAGTTCTCGCGCTCGGCTTGTGCGGAAAGGCCGCTCTCGAGATCGCGTTTGAGCGAGCGGCCGTGGCGCCGCATCCACAGCACCATTTGCACGATCAGCGCGCAAGCCACCAGCACCATGCCGAGCTGGAAGTAATCCTGCTTTTCGGCGAAGACCTCGCTAGCGGCGAATAGACCGGCCGCCAACAGCACTGCCAACGCGAGTCCGGCCAGCACGCCCCCCCACAGGAACAGCCGGCCGCGCGCCGCGGCCGGATTCTGTCGCAGCCAGGCACTCAGAATACCGACCACCAGCATGGCCTCGATACTCTCGCGCCACACAATGAACAACGTCTGACCCATCGCCTTCTCCCGCTACTTCACCACGATCACGCCCTGTGCGCTGGGGTGGAAATCGTCATAAAACCGGTACTCGCCCGGCGACAACGACTGGAACACCACGAAGCTTTCCGCACCGGGGGCCAGCACCTTTTCCTTGCGCAGTTGCAAGCTTTCAAACTCCGCCGGCGTCTTGCCCTTGTTGACGACCTCGATCTTGAAACGGGTCCTGGCCGGCGCCTCAATGCGTGTCGTGGAGAACTTTCCGTCCCCCATCTCCAATCGGAACGTCGGCATATCCTCGGCCAAGGCTGCGAGAGGCGACGCCAACAGCAGCGCTGCCGCGACGAAAAATCTGATTCTCATATCCTCTCCTAGGGCCGGGCCAAGCCCGGCCGGCGCGATCAGTAACCGCCCTTTTTACCGTTGCCGGCGTAAGTGAAGGTGTAATTGAGTTCAAACGGCTTGAACCAAGGCGCGACACCGGTTTCCTTGTCGGTATGGCGGCCGAAATGGCTGTTCTCGCCGGCATTGGGCGGCAGAATGGTGTACTTGAGCTTATATTGACCCGGCCCCATCAATTTGACGTTATCCCCATAGTGCGGCCCATCGTTGGCCACCATCGGCATGAACTCGCCCTTGATGGTTTTACCGCCGACTTTGGTCAGCTCGTAACGCACGGTCAGATAGGGCATCCACTCACCTTCGCCAAAACCATTCGGGTTGCCTTTGCTGGCGTGAATATCGGCCTCGAGATGCACATCCGATTTTTCGGCGGCGGTCATCATGCCTTCCGGCTCCATCTTGATCGGCTGCAAATAGACGGCGCCGATTTCCATGTGATTGACGACCTGCGGTTTGCCAATCGGGTTTTCCTTGGCCAGCGCCGGCAGCGCGAGAGCGAGTGCGGCCACGGCGGCAACGGTACGTAGAGTGGATGGCATTGCGTTTCCTCAGTCATTACGAACAAATGATATTGAGAATTATTCTCACATTAATTTTATGACTCTGCAATCCATTTGTCGCCGCTTTGTGCAGCATTTGACAATTTCGATGCTAAGAGGGTAATGATATGTAGGTTTTGTAAGTCAATTGAATAGAGGCTCAGAGTACCCGCATGATTCGTTTTTATCACAACCCCCGCTGCAGCAAATCGCGTGAAGCCCTGCAGTTGCTGCGCGACCGCGGCATCAAGCCGGAAGTTATCGACTATCTGAAAAATCCACCCAGCGAAGCCGAGCTGGAACGAATTCTGACATTGCTGCAACTGGACGCACGCGACTTACTGCGCAGCAAGGAGCCGGAGTTTGAGGCATTGCACCTGGACGACGTCACGCTGGAGCCGAAGCATCTGATCCGCGCCATGGTGATGCATCCTCGTCTGATCGAACGTCCGATCGCCGTCGATGCCCAGCGCGCGGTCATCGGCCGGCCGCCGGAGAAGGTGCTCAGCCTGCTGTCCTAAGCCTGAAATGGCCGCATGAATATTCACGCCCATATAGTTACTTGACTTATAGTAACGTAGGTGACTATCATGTTGCGTATGAATAGTTCATTTCAGCAAGTCGAACAGGCCATCGACGCAGTCGGCCAGCGCATGCCAGGCACCTCCTCCCGGCAGGAGGTGCTGTTGAATCGGCTGATCTGCCACGTCACGACGCGGATGACCTGTCATCTGAATGAAACATTGCGGCCTTACGGTCTCAACGACACGCTGTGGATTGCGTTGATTACCTTGTATACCCGGCCGGATCAGACGATCAATCCGTCCGAGATCAGCGATGCGCTGGACTTTTCCCGCACCAACGCGACCCGCGTCGCGGACGAGCTGGTCAAGCACGGTTGGGTCGAACGCGCGCTGTGCGCCGAGGATCGGCGCAAGGTGCGGTTAAAGCTGACGGCCAAGGGCGAAACGTTTGTGGAAAGCCTGATTCCGGTAGCGCGCAGCCATATGCAAACTCAATGGCAGGACTTCAGCCCTGACGAGAAAAACCAGCTGGAAGCGTTGATGCGCAAGCTGTTGACCTCGTTGGGCGGCTGAACGTTTTACATTTACTCAAATAGTCACCTTCGTTACTATCGTGTGACTAATTATTAGAAAACCATGGAGATCCAACGGTGAATCGACAACCCTGGCAGCAGGGTATCAGCCTGCTGGTTCTGACGTCGTTGCTGAGCGCCTGTGCCAGCTTCGGGCCGGAACGCACCCCTTCCGCGCCGATCGAAGCGCAGCAACTCGCCCTTTCCGAGGGAACGAGCCAAGGCCCGCAAGCCGGGTGGTGGCGACAACTGCACGACGACCAACTCAACGCACTGATCGATCAGGCGCTCACGCATGCCCCCTCGATGAAACTGGCCGCCGACCGGCTGGCCGAGGCACGCGCGGTCGTCGGCCTGAGCGAAAGCGCGCTCGGCCCGCAAATCGATGCCAACGCCAGCCGCGACCGCCAGCTCTATTCGGCCAACGGCTTATTCAGCACCCCATACGGCGGGCAGTACGTCAACAACTACACGCTCTCGCTCAATGCGGCCTGGGAGTTGGACTTCTGGGGCAAAAACCGCGCGCAGGTCAACGCGGCCCTGGGGCAGACCCGCGCCGCGGCCTATGAAGTGGCGCAAGCGCAATTGACGCTGACGCAAGCGGTCATCGGCCAATACACGGCGCTTCAGCGCGAATTTGCGCAGATCCGCATCAACCAGGGGCGTATCCAGCTCGCGCAAACCCGCCTGCAATTGCTGCGCGCCCGCGTCAACGCCGGCATGCTGAGCGCCGATACGCTCAATGCCGTCGAACAAGGCATTGCCGGCTTGCAAGCGCAAAACGCCGGCATCCGCGGCGACATACAGCGCACCCGGCACGCATTGGCCGCATTGACCGGCCAAAGTCCCAGCGCGCTCGATAGCTTGACCCCCAGCCCGCTTGGCGATACGCCAGCCGTCAGCGACGCCCGGCTGACCACCGACTTGCTCGGCCGCCGGCCCGACATTGCCAGCCAGCGCGAGCTCGTGACCTCGATGGAAGAAAGCGTCAAAGTCGCGCGCGCCGAGTTCTATCCAAACATCAGTATCAGCGGTTTCATCGGACAGAATGCCCTAACGTACGGCTCGCTGTTCGAAAGCGGCTCCAAGGTCGTGGACTTTCAACCGGCCATCACGCTGCCGATCTTCCATTCGGGTCAATTGCGCGCCAATTTGCGCGTCGAACAATCGCGCTATGACCAAGCGGTCGACAACTACAACCAAACGGTGCTCAACGGCTTGAAGGACGCGGCGGATGCGCTGACCGGCCAGCAGCAGGCGCATGTCCAGCTGCTCGATGCCAGCCACGGCTTGGACGCCAGCCGCAAACAGGCCGACGCCATGCAACTGCGCTTGAAGGCAGGCATCGTCGGCAAACTTGAAGTGCTCGATAGCCAAGACAATCTGCTCGCAGAACAAAGCTCGCACTTCGACGCGCAAGCCTCGGCCCGTCTGGCCTGGGCAGCGCTGAACACCGCCATGGGCGGCGGCTTGACCGCCAACCCCGCCACCCGCTAAGGATTGAATCAAGATGGATGCACAACAAAAGAAAGCTCAAGATCGCAAGCGCAACCTGATCGCCGCCGGCAGCATTTTCGCCGCCGTTGCCATCGCCTACGGCATCTATTGGGGCACCGTGCTGCGTTTTGAAGAAAGTACCGACGACGCCTACGTCTCCGGGCACATGATGCAACTGACGCCGGAAGTCGGCGGAACCGTGGTCAAGATCAGCAGCGACGACACCGACCGCGTCGAAGCGGGCCAGACCGTGGTGCAGTTGGACGTCAACGACGCGCAGATCAACTTCGACAAAGCGCGCCAGAGCTTCATCCAAGCCGTTCGCGAAACGCGCCAATTGATGACCAATTCGCGCCAGTATGCCGCCCAAGTAGCGGCGCGCAAAACCGACCTGGCCCGTGCGCAGGACGACCTGAAACGGCGTGAAATGCTGGCCGGCACCGAGGCGATCTCGCCGGAAGAACTGGCCCATGCGCGTGAGGCTGTCGCCTCGGCTCAAGCCGCGTTGGACGCCGGCGTGCAACAGCAACAAGGTACCAACGACCTGTTGGGCGCCGACCGCATCGAACAGCAGCCGCGCGTTCAAGCCGCCGCTACCGCGCTACGCGAAGCTTGGCTCGCGCTGGAGCGCACGCAGGTCAAAGCGCCGATGGCCGGCTTCATTGCCCGCCGTAATATCCAACTCGGTCAGCGCGTCTCCGCCGGCTCGCCGCTGATGGCGATCGTGCCGTTGGAAAGCGTCTGGGTCGACGCCAACTTCAAGGAAGTGCAGTTGGAAAAGATCCGCATCGGCCAGCCGGTCGAGTTGACCTCCGACGTCTACGGCGGCACCTTCACCTACCACGGCAAGGTCGCCGGTTTGTCGGCCGGTACCGGTAGCGCCTTCTCTCTGCTGCCGGCGCAAAACGCCACCGGCAACTGGATCAAGGTGGTACAACGTGTACCGGTGCGCATCGCGCTCGACCCGAAGGAACTGCGCCAGCATCCGCTGCGCGTCGGCCTGTCGATGAACGTCGAAGTCTCGACGCGAGACGAGTCCGGCCCGATCCTGCCGGAAACCCCGGCGCCGACCTCGGCACAAGAAACGCACGTGCTGACGCCGGATCTGAAGCAAGCCGACGCACTGATCAAGCAGCTGCTCGCGGCCAACGCGCAGTAAGGACACGGCCATGCCGAATCCTCCTCTCTACGGCGCCCGGCTCTTCTGGATCACGTTGGCGATGTCGCTGGCGACCTTCATGCAGGTACTGGACACCACCATCGCCAACGTGGCGCTGCCGACCATTTCCGGCAACCTCGGCGCCGCCACCTCGCAAGGCACGTGGGTCATCACGTCCTTCGGCGTGGCCAACGCCATCTCGATCCCGCTGACCGGCTGGCTGGCCAAGCGCTTCGGCGAGGTCAAGCTGTTCTTGGCCTCGACGACGCTGTTCGTGATCACCTCGTGGCTGTGCGGCATCTCGGTCAGTCTGAACATGCTGATTTTCTTCCGCGTACTGCAAGGCGCGGTAGCCGGCCCGATGATTCCGCTATCGCAAAGCCTGCTGCTGGCCTGCTACCCCAACGAGAAAAAAGGCATGGCGCTGGCGCTGTGGTCGATGACCGTCATCATCGCGCCGATCTTCGGCCCGATTCTTGGCGGCGTCATCAGCGACAACTGGCATTGGGGCTGGATCTTCTTCATCAACATTCCGGTTGGCGCATTCGCCATCTGGGTATCGTGGCGGCAACTGCACGACCGCGAAACGCCAATCGTGCGGCTACCGATCGATCGCATGGGTCTGGTGTTCTTGGCCTTGGGTGTCGGCTCGCTGCAAGTCATGCTGGACCAAGGCAAGGATCTCGACTGGTTCAACTCCGGCGAAGTGGTGCTGCTGGGCGTGGTCGCCGTGGTCGCGCTCACCATGCTGGTCATTTGGGAGTTGACCGAGGAACATCCGGTCGTCGATCTGTCGCTGTTTAAATCACGCAACTTCCAGGTCGGCGTGACCGGCATCTCCATCGGCTATCTGATCTATTTCGGCACCATCGTGCTGTTGCCGTTGATGCTGCAGACCCAGATGGGCTACACCGCCACCTGGGCGGGCCTTGCCGCCGCGCCGATCGGCATCCTGCCGGTGATGCTTTCGCCCGTGATCGGCAAGTACGCCCACCGGGTCGACATGCGCTGGCTGGTAACGCTGAGCTTCGCCATTTATGCTGCCTGCTTCTTCTGGCGCAGCACGTTCGCACCGACGATGGATTTCCGCTACGTGGTGCTGCCGCAGTTCATCCAGGGCATCGGCGTCGCCTGCTTCTTCATGCCGCTGACCACGATCTCGCTGGCGGGACTCCGGCCGGATCAGATCGCCAGCGCATCGAGCCTGTCGAACTTCCTGCGCGTGCTCGGCGGCAGTATCGGCGCCTCGATCACCACCACGCTGTGGGACCGGCGCGAGGCGATGCATCATGAAATTCTGACTCAGCACATCAGCGTCTACAATCCCACGTCCAACCAGTGGTTTAGCTGGCTTGGCAACCTGGGACTATCCACGCAGCAGCAAGCGGCGCTGACCGCCCAGGAAATAACCCGGCAGGGCTACCTACTGGGCTCCAATGAAGTGTTCTGGTTTTCCGGCTGGCTGTTCATCGCGCTGATGGTGGTGGTGTGGTTCGCCAAACCGCCGTTCCGCCCAGGCAGCGCGGACAGCAGCGGCGCCCATTGATCGATCTTGTGAGAGAGAGTTTGATCCGCGGCGGGGGCTTTCCCCCGCCGTTTTTTTGCTCAGAGCGAACAGCGCTCTCGGCCGAATTTATCTTCAACGCAACAGCAGGTCACGATCAGCCCGTCTTGATCCATCCTCAAGAAATGCTTGCCCAGCCACAAGAACTTCGGCCGCGCCTCCAGGCGGTAGCGACCGGGGATATTCTCCTTCTTTTCCGCCGAGAACTTGATCGCATAGTAGCCCGTGCTCGTCACCGCCGGCGTTACCCAGCCATGACCCTGCCTTGGCGGTTTCGAATAGCCATCATTCTTGGCATGCAGCCGCTCCAGATGGCGCGCATTGTGCATCAGCGCAAGCCGCGCTTCTGCCTGGCGCACCCGCACCATGTAGGCATGCCATCCCGCACTGCCCGCTAACGCCAGGACCGACGCCAGCGACAACACCAGCATGAGCTCGATCAGTGTGGCGCCGCCGTGCCGCCTCACCACAGCATCCGCCAACTCAGCCTCCGCCCGGTGCCCTGCGCGTGGAAATAGCTTTGCAACGTGACGCTGCTACGCGCGGTATGTCCCCAAGCGCGCACCGTGATGCGATACAACCCGGCGCCTTGATAATGCGCATCCAGCAGTTCGACGATATAGCAAGGATCGGGATCGAACGGTCCGTTACGCGGATCGGCGCCACAAGACCCCAGCCCCTTCTTTGCCCTTAACGGGTCCGGCGGGAGCGGCACCTGCCGGCATGCTCGGCGGGAACAAGGCGATAAAACGCTGTCTCCCTCTCCGCGCCGCCAGGCAGGCAAATCGCCCGCCACGCCCAGGCGCGCCGGCAGGCAGAGCCCCCGTTGCCAATCGTGCGGCGCATCCGGCGCCTCACACGATGGTTGGAACCAGGCCGCGTGCCCGGGTCGCAGCGCCAGCGCGCGCACCTGACGCTCGGCATGACGCAAAGCGGACTCGGCCCGAAACAGCGCTTGCGTCCACTGCCGCTCGTGCCATACCTGCCGCCCCTCGTCCAGCAATAGCCGCTGCGCGCTTGCCAGCAGCAGCGACGCCGCCAGGATCAACACCATCACCACGATCATGGCCGTGCCGGCCTGACGCCGGGCGATATGCAGTTCCCAGACGCGCGCCCCCTTCCCTTGCGGCGTCAGCTTCAGCCGCCACAAGCGACCGCTTGGCGACGAAACACTCAGCGCGGTCAGCGGCACCAACGCGGTGTCATCGCGCATCAGCTGTCCGTGCGCCAGGCGATAGCGGCGCGCCACCAGCGGCCCCAATTCCAGCGACGGCAAATGATGGCCGTCGACCCCGTCCAGCAAGCACAGCTCGCTGGCTGTTTCGCGCTCAAGCAAGGTGAAGTCTTGGCCGGCCTGCAACACGTCAACGCGCGCGCAGCTCGACAAGACCAGCGCGGCGCGATCGCTTTCGCCCGCGCCGTACCGGCGGAAAGTCAGGCCTGTCAATCGGCCCTGCTCGTCTTGCGTCACCGTGAGAATTTGCCAATGGTGTTCGGCCCAAGACACGGACAGCGCCGCGTCCTCCTGCATCGTGCCCGCCGGCAAGGCGTGGCAACCGGCCTGTCCGTCCTGGCGCAGGTCGCGCGCCAACTGAAACAACGCCATGCGCATGGCGAGGTGGCCTGCCACCGCGCGCCGCAGCGCCATAAAACCGGTGTACTGCGACTCAAACCGCCCCAGGGCCATCAGCACGCATTGACAGCCGAGCAGCAGCGCCAGCATCAGTCCAGGCAAAGAAAAACCGCGGCTCATGATCACGGCAGCTCAAGTTCAAAATCATGGCGGCGATGGTGGCAGCCGGCAGCGTGCAAGCGCCACACGCTGCCGTAGCCGCTGGCCGTGAACCGCAATGGACTGCAATCGTCGGGCTGCGGCGCGTGTATTGTTTTTTCCGCCACCGCCTTGTACGTATCCGGCTTGGCCAACAACATCCTCTCGGCCAGATTGGCACTGTGCCACAACATCCAAGAAAGATAAGCGTTCTCCGCCTGAGCCTGGCGCGTCTGCCTGATCAGCACCACCGTCGGCGCCAGCGCGATGCCCAGCGCCAGCAACGCCAGGAGACTGTCGAGCAGTGCAAGACCTTGCTGGCCGCGCATGATCAGCGGCGCTCCCGACAAGCGGCGCCATACGACCAGCGCGGCAAAAAGCTCCTTGGATCGGGCGCCACCACCTGGCACGCCCCACTGCGCGGTTCGCGCAACTCGAACGTCGGGCGCCGCCCCGCGGCGTAACGCCCATCCGGCGTCACGGCGTGGCCCCCCTCCTCCACGCTCAATTCAATCCCCGGCAAGACGGCAAAATCGCGCAAATCCTCCCGGCGATCATAATGACCCGCCCGTGTTCCTCCCGTCGGGTCGGCACGGTCGGCGAACAACAACACGCCTTGCCGCCAGGCCTCCGACGCCTCATCGCCGCCCGAGGAGCGCCGGCACCCCTGCAGCCGTTGATTACGCCGCATCAGCAACGCGCACACCTGTACCGGCTGGCCGCTATACAGCGCCTCGCTGCGCGCCATTCCCAGCGCGCTCCACAGATGGCCGGCGCTGGCCGTGAGCCGGGCGCCGGCCAATAGGCGCGTCAACATCGCAACGGCCATGGCGGTGGATAGCGCCGTCAGCGACAGTACCCACAGCATTTCGATCAGGCTGAATCCACGTGTCCGCATTCCGGCCTCCCCCTACTGAACCGGGCCAGGCTACGGCAGGCCGCTGTCCTTCTGCCAGGGGAAGACGACGAACGGTCACTACGGTGTTTTCTCCAAAAAATTGGCCATGGCAGGAAATTTCACCACCCAGAGCAACCGATCAAGAAAAACCCCTGAATTGTCTCATCGGCGCAACGATCACTCTGGGGTATGCACAGTATTAACTATCCGTGAAATAGATATCCGTCTTGATTGCGTTACATCAAGGGTGGTAACACGCGGCTGTGGTGAGATCACGGCATACGTTAGTGCCGAGTACGGCCCAAGTCTGTATATAAAAGCAATCAAAATATTCCAATGTAATTACTCCGCGCCAAGCGCCACGGGCCTTGGACGCGTCCGCCAGAAATCCATCGGCAGTTCCCCGGAGCAAGCAGGTTTTTCTGTTGCCTTTTTATTACAAGGCAGCTAAAACCTTTACCCATGCCGTCACCGCAACGCAGATTGCGGACCGGCGATTTTTTTTCACCAATTCGCCAGCCGTCGCCTAGCCACGCTATGCCAGCTCTAGCGCATGACAATATTTGGCGCGCCGGGACAAGACACCGGACGCGCTAGATGGTTGGTTGACCAGGGACACCTAGACCTATGAGTTTGATGCGCAAAAAAAATGTGCAAGACATGCTGGAATTCAGTAAGACCACCCAGGCTCTGAAGAAGGAGCTGGGCGTATTTGACCTGACCATGCTGGGCATCGGCGCCATCATCGGCACCGGTATTTTCGTGCTGACGGGTACCGGCGCGCTGATCGCGGGGCCTGGGCTGATGTTGTCGTTTGTCATCGGCGCGCTGGCCTGCGGCTTCGCCGCGCTATGCTATGCCGAGTTCGCCTCGATGCTGCCGGTTTCCGGCTCCACCTACACGTATGCCTATGCCACCTTGGGCGAGTTGATCGCCTGGATCATCGGCTGGGATCTGCTACTGGAATACCTGTTGGCATCCGCCACGGTGACCGCCGGCTGGTCGGGCTATTTCCAGAACCTGATCGGCAGCTTCGGCATTCACCTGCCTGCGGCGCTGACCGGCGCCTACGGCGCCCACCCTGGCGTGGCCACGCTATTCAATCTGCCGGCATTCGCGATCGCCATGGCCGTCACCGCGCTGTTGGCGTTCGGCATCAAGGAATCCAAGCGAGTCAACAATATCATGGTGGTCATCAAGGTATCGGTGGTGCTGCTGTTCATCGCGCTCGGCGTGTGGCACGTCAAGCCGATCAACTGGCATCCGCTCTTGCCCTACGGCATGAATGGCGTGTTCCACGGCGCCGCCGTGGTGTTCTTCAGTTTCCTTGGCTTTGACGCCGTCACCTGTGCCGCCGAGGAAGTGAAGAAGCCGGAACGCGATCTGCCGCGCGCGGTGATCCTGTCGCTCGGCATCTGCTCGATTCTGTATGTGATCGTCGCTGCCATCATGACCGGCATCGTGCATTATCCGGACTTCGCCGGCATCGACCATCCGGTGTCCAAGGCGCTGGAAGTAGCCGGCCTCAACTGGGTAGCCGGCTTCGTCAACATCGGCGCCATCCTCGGCATGACGACTGTGATCTTGGTCATGACCTACGGCCAGACGCGCATCACCTTTGCCATGTCGCGCGACGGCCTGTTGCCCAAGGTGTTTTCCGAAGTGCATCCCAAGTATCGCACGCCGTATCGCGCCACCTGGATCATCGGCACCCTCATCGCCATCCTCGGCGCGCTGGTGCCGCTCGGCACGCTGGCGGAACTGGCCAATATCGGTACCTTGGCCGCGTTCTCGCTGATCTCGATCGCGGTCATCATCCTACGCAAGCGCGAGCCTGACCTGCCGCGTAAATTCCACTGCCCGGGTGTGCCCTACATCCCTGCACTGGCGATCTTGTTCTGCGTGTTCCTGATGGTGCAATTGGCGAGCCTGACCTGGACTTGCTTCGTCGTCTGGCTCCTGATCGGCTTGGTGGTGTACTTCGGCTACGCCCGCAGCCGCTCGCTCCTGGCGACGCAAGGCGCGGCCTCCTGACGCGCGGCGCGGCGCGAAAAGCCGGTGCTTACGCGCCGGCTTTTTTCTTGGCAGCGGAAAGCAGGCGCTAAAGGCGCAGTTCGTCAACCGCGCGCACCGAGAGCGCTGGATGCACATTCATTGGCGTCATCAGCGTCATCGCGGCGCAGCCGCGGGCGATGCGGGCGGCGTCAGCCAAAGGCAAACCCTTGAGCCAGCCGTAGGCGAAACCGGCCAGCAACGCATCGCCGGCGCCGGTCACATTCACCACCTTAACCGCCGGCGCGTTCATCCACCCAGCTTCCTCGCCATTGCTGTAATAAAAACCGAAACTGCCCAGACTTAACACCACCTGTGTCACACCGGCGCAATGGAACCATTGGGCGACCTCCGGCGCCTGCTCGCGCGATGCAAACGGCAGGCCGGACAGCAGGCTCGTCTCTTGCCGGTTCAGCTTCAGGGTATGGATGCGGCCGAGCCATGGCGTCAAATTGGGCACGAAGTAAGAGCCGACCGTGTCCATGAAAATTGGCTGATCGCTGTGATGGGTAAGCAACCACGCCAAGGTCTCTTTGCTGAGCACCAGGCTGGTCACGATGGCCGTAGCCCCCTTCAACAACTCGGCATGCGCCTCCAACCACTGTGGCGAGATCTGGGTCACAATCGACATATCGCCCACCACGCAATAATTCTCGCCATCACAATCGTTCACGATCACTGACCGGCTCGTCGCCTGCCCTTGGCAACACAGGGTGGCGGACAAGTCGACACCGGCTTTTTGCGTCGCCTGAGCGACGTCGCGTCCATACGCATCATCCCCCAGCACACTCAGCAAATAGGTCTTACATCCCAATAAGGCCAAATTCTCCGCCACATTCCGAGGCCCACCGCCTGGCTTGAAAATGACGCCGAGACTCGGATGCGGGCCATTGACTCGCATCGATATGGAGGAAGTGGTGGAAATATCTATATTTGCATCGCCAATAACAACCACATATTCGCTACAACTAACATCTTCCGGCATACCAACTCCAATTCAAAACAATTCCAAGACATGTTAAAAAACATCGAAAACGATAGTTTTGAATATTTATCTCGTCAAGCGCGCATGCTTTTTCCACACAACGATAGACAATAAATAAACGAGAAATATCAACATACTATCTTTGCATTATTTAACATATGGGAATATTTAAATGAAAAAGGCATTGATTTACGTATCAGCTTGCATAATATGCACCGCAGCACAAGGGACTTCTTCAAAAAGCTTTGTTCCCGCCATCGTCTATCAAGGCGATAGACACGATCAGGGTTTCAATGAGCAAGCATTCAGCGGCGCCGAGCAATTCAAGAAAGAATATGGCATTTCCTATATCGAGGCCCAGGCCAGCAATGATGCCCAGCAACTGCAGGCTTTGCGCTCCGCGGCGCGACGTGGCGCCACGTTCGTGGTGGCGGTGACAAATACTTTCGCGCCATGGATAGCGCAAGTTGCCAAGGAGTTTCCCAGGGTCAAATTCGTATTGACTGACGCTACAGCAAAAGGCCGTGCAGCCAATTTAAAGAGCATTATGTTCAGAGAGCAAGAAGTTGCTTTTCTGGCGGGAATGGCCGCCGCGTTTAAAAGCAAATCCAACACGATTGGATATATTGGAGGCAATGCTATTCCACCCATATTGGCATGGGGATGCGGCTATGCGCAGGGTGCACGATATGCAAAACCACAGATAAAAATTATTCAGAATATGGTTGCAAATACATCGGTAGGGTTTTCCGATCCAGCCAGAGGCGCGGAAATCGCACGGAGTCAATTCGATAGGGGTGTTGATGTGGTGTTTACCGCGGCAAACCTCACCAATTTCGGCGTGCTACGACAAGTAAAGGATTCTGGCAAATTGGGCATTGGCGTGGATAGTAACCAAAACGGTTTATTCCCTGGCGCGGTGCTGACTTCCGCCATCAAAAAGGTTGGCAATCTGGTCTATGACGAATGGAAAGCAGCCAAGAATGAAGCCCCCTGGCAATCGGGCGTCACCACGGCAGGCCTCAAGGAGAATGTCCTCGACCTGGCCATCGACCAACACAATCGCGCGGTCTTCGACCAGGATCTCGAGCGCCGGGTCATGCAAGCACGCGCGGATATCGTTGCCGGCAAGATCAAGGTGATCGACTATCGAACCGATAATCGCTGCCCGGTGAAATATTAGCCCGATGGCCAGATGCCAGCCGTGCGTTCGCGAAGCAACGCACGGCCTCAGGAATCGCACAAGACGTGCGCGGATGGTTAGGCGGAATTTCTGCGAGAGAGGCTTACTCTCGTAAAACGATCGACAATGACCGTTTACTGAGTCCTGGCGGCAGCACGTTCAGATAGCCCTGCGCGATGGCATTGTCGATCAACTCGCTTTTATTTGATGCGGAAAACTTCGCCTTCAGCGTTTCCTGATGCCATTCGACGGTGCGGGTAGCAATGCCAAGCGCTTGAGCAATTTGTCGGGCGGAACGGCCACGCAACAAAAGAAACAGCACCTCTTCTTGCCGTTGGCTTAGCTTTTTGCCCGCAGGGTGCTGGCCGATAATGTAGCTGGTCGGCATCGCAAGCAAACCGTGCTCGCCCACGCTGCAGGTTATTTTGCTCAGTAGCGCGCCAAGTTCCAGCAGCTCACGCGAATTCAATTCCATGCCATGGAAGATCGTGCCGATGGTGCGCTGCGCATGATCTCGCAATGGCGTCTTGGTAAAAATGAACGATCGCCACTGTTTATCGGAAAAACGGTGAATGTCCAAAATCCGCAGTCGTTCCCCACGCTGTATGACCTCACGATCTTGCGCCCGGAACAAATGCGCGCTCTCGGCAGTGCCGCATGGCACGTCGAGGTCGGTCATGCCGGCGATATCTTCTTTGCGGCATAAGCCGACGAGATTCGTATAGGTCTGGTTGGCATAAATGAAGTTCGACTGCTCGTCTTTGCAGCCCCAGCAGCCCGCTTGACTGTCGAACAACTGCTGCAGCTGCGGCGAGATCAACGTGGTCATGGCGCAACCTCGCGCAAATCCTGATGCAGGACCCGGTCGTCACTCAGGTGGCTCGCACGGCAAACAAACAACAGCCTTAGCGGCTGCTCGCCGAGATTGACCAATTGATGCACTTGCTCTGCCGGTACCCGCAACAAATCGCCAGCGGCCACGGATACGCTTTGGCGCTCCTCACCTGGCGCTTGGCGATACAAACATCCCTGCCCGCTCAGGATGAGATAGACCTCATCGCCTTGACTATGGGCATGGGCATGCACGGTTCCCTGGGGGGGAATGTCGCTCAAATAGAACGTCAGCGCGTCGCAGCTCGTCAGCGCGGCGATGGGAATACCCGCTTCCGGGTCGAATACCCCCCGCTGCGGGTGGAAAACATTGATAGGCGGCATGGCGGCGGCTCTTTCATAAGGCAAAAAATAGGCCTCATTAGAGCCGCCCGCGCCGAAAAGGTTTGTCGGTCAAAGGCGTAATGTGCGGCAGTGGCCGCTTAGCCGCAGAGCAAAAACGCATGGCGCGCCGGATGGGCGCCCGGCATGCTCAGTGAGCCGCCTCCCAGTTTGCGCCGGTGCCTACCTCGGCCAACAGCGGCACCGACAGCGTCGCCGCGCCGGCCATCAGCCGCGGCAACGTTTCTCGGACCGTTTCGAGTTCCTCCTGCGGCACCTCCAACACCAGCTCATCGTGCACCTGCATGATCAATTTGGTCTTCAGACCGCTATCGCGTAGCCACTGCTGGGTGCTGATCATTGCCAGCTTGATGAGATCCGCCGCGCTACCCTGCATCGGCGCGTTGATCGCCGCCCGCTCGGCGCCGCTTCTGCGGCCGGGGTTGGCGGAACGGATATCCGGCAGATACAACCGACGGCCGAACACGGTCTCGACATAGCCCTGGGTCTTGGCCTGTTCGCGCGTGCGCTGCATGTATTCCGCCACCTTCGGGTACTTGGTGAAGTAACGGTCGATGAACTGCTGTGCCGCGCTACGTTCGATCTCCAACTGGCTAGCCAAACCGAAGGCGCTCATGCCGTAAATCAGGCCAAAATTGATGCTTTTGGCGTAACGGCGCTGCTCGCTCGTCACTTGATCGAGCGCCACGCCGAACACTTGCGCGGCGGTGGCGCGGTGGATGTCCTCTCCATCGGCGAACGCCTTGAGCATGCCCTCGTCGCCGGACACGTGCGCCATGATGCGCAGTTCGATCTGCGAATAGTCGGCACTGACGATCACATGTCCCGGCGGCGCGATAAACGCCTCGCGCACGCGGCGGCCTTCGGCCGAGCGGATCGGAATGTTCTGCAGGTTCGGGTCCGAGCTCGCCAGCCGGCCGGTCACCGCCACCGCCTGGGCATAGTTGGTGTGCACGCGGCCGGTATCGGCGCGGATCAGCTGCGGCAGCTTATCGGTATAGGTGGACTTGAGCTTCGCCAAACCGCGGTATTCCAACAGGCATTTCGGCAACGGGTGGTCGAGCGCCAGCGTCTCCAGCACCGACTCGTCGGTGGAGTAGCCGCCGCTCGGCGTCTTGCGCACGCCCTTGGTACTGATGCCGAGCTTACCGAACAGGATCTCCTGCAATTGTTTGGGCGAGTTCAGATTGAACGGCTGGCCGGCCAGCTCATAGGCCTGGTGCTCCAGTTCCAGCATACGGCTGCCGAATTGGTGGCTCAGTTCGGCCAGCTTCTGACGGTCGAGCAACACGCCGGCACGCTCCATCTCGAACAGCACCTCGGCCACCGGCAATTCGATGTCGCGGTATATCGCCATCTGACGCGCGTCCATCAGCGGCTTGAGCGCCCGGTCGAGCCGCAGCGTGATATCGGCGTCCTCGGCGGCATAGCGCGTCGCGGTATCGAGGTCGACTTCGTCAAAGCCGATCTGCTTGGCGCCCTTGCCGCACACCTCCTCGTAATGGATGGTCTTCTCGCCCAAATGGCGTTCGGCCAGATCATCCATGTTGTGCGTCAAGTGGCTCTCGATCACATAGGAGGCCAGCATGGTATCGTCGATCACGCCGGCCAGCGCGATGCCATGATTGCGGAACACGTGGCGGTCGTACTTGAGGTTTTGGCCAAGCTTCTTCTTGCCGGCGTCTTCCAACCACGGCTTGAGCCGGGCGAGCGTCGCATCGCGGTCGAGCTGCTGCGCCACGCCGGCGGCGCGGTGCGCCAGCGGCAGATAGGCGGCCTCGCCCGGCACCACGGCGAAGCTGATGCCGACGATACGTGCCGACATTTGCTCAAGGCTCGTCGTTTCGGTGTCGAGCGATACCACGTCGGCGGCTTGCAGCTTGGCGAGCCAGGCATCGAGTTCGGGCTCGGTCAAAATGGTGTGGTAATCGCGCGCCATAGGCATGGCCGGCTGCGCGGCAACCACCAGCGACGCGCCGGCGAACAGGTCGTCGGTCTCGCCGCTCGTCGCGGCGACCGCCGCCGCGGCAACGGCGGCATCGGCGGCGCCGCCCTCCAATTCACGCAGCCAAGTGTTAAAGCCGAAACGGCGGAACAAAGCGCTCAGCGCCGTCGCGTCCGGCTGGCCGTGCAACAAGCCGTCAAGCCCGGCGGGCAGATCGGCCGTCAGGTCGACGTCGCATTTGATGGTGATGAGTTCGCGCGACAGCGGCAGATGCGGCAACGCCTGACGCAGCTTCTCGCCCACCGCGCCGCCGATCTCCGCCGCGTGCGCCATCACGCCTTCGAGCGAGCCATAGGCCTCGAGCCACTTGAGGGCCGTCTTCGGCCCGCATTTCTCCACGCCGGGGACGTTGTCGACCTTGTCGCCGATCAGCGTCAGGTAGTCGATGATGCGCTCCGGCAACACGCCAAACTTGCCTTGCACGCCGGCGATATCCAGTACCTCGTTGCTCATGGTGTTGACGAGCGTGACGTTCGACGTCACCAACTGAGCGATGTCCTTGTCGCCGGTGGAAATCACCACGCGCATGCCCGCGGCCTCCGCCAGGCATGCCAGTGTGCCGATCACATCGTCCGCCTCGACGCCGGGCACCATCAGCATCGGCCAGCCGGCGGCGCGCACCACCTCGTGCACCGACGCCACCTGCAAGGCAAGATCTTCGGGCATCGATGGCCGATTGGCCTTATAGTCGGGGAATAACTCGTCGCGAAAGGTCTTGCCTTTTGCGTCAAATATGCACGCGCTATAATCGAACTCAACTTCTTTTTGCAGGCGTCGCAGCATATTGACCATGCCGTAGATCGCCCCTGTCGGCAGACCCTCCTTCGAGCGCAAATCGGGCATCGCGTGAAAGGCGCGGTACAAATAAGAAGAGCCGTCAATCAATAACAGTGTTTTCATAAAAGGCAGCGGAAAATGAGTTTGTCCGACAAGTTACCCCAAACCAGCGATCGATACGCGATGATGCAGCGATTTCGCTCACGCGAAGCCTGGCATGTCCTGAAGATATTGTCGGAGTTTGTCGAGTCGGCGGAAGAACTGCAAGGGATTCTCCCCGCCGTCAGTATCTTTGGCAGTGCGCGCACCCCGCGCGACCATCCTTACTATCAAAAAACCGAAGAGGTGGCACGACTCTTGTCCGATGCTGGCTTTTCGGTCCTCTCCGGCGGCGGCCCCGGTATCATGGAAGCCGCCAACAAGGGGGCATTTTATGGCAAAAGCCCGTCGGTCGGTTTGAACATCGTCCTGCCGCACGAGCAAAGACCCAACGAATATCAGGACCTCGGCCTGCGCTTCAATCACTTCTTCTCGCGCAAAGTCATGTTCGTCAAGCACGCCATCGCTTACGTGGTCATGCCTGGCGGCTTCGGCACGCTGGACGAAACCTTCGAGGCGCTAACATTGGTGCAGACCGGCAAGAGCCGGCGCATCCCTATTATTTTATGCTGTAGCGACTTCTGGCGAGGCCTGATCGATTGGGTCAAAGACCGCATGGTGGCGGAAAAGATGATCAATCCCGAGGATCTGGATTTGATCCAGCTGATCGACGACCCGGAAACCATTGTCGAGACGATCTTCAAGCATTATGAAACCCGCGGGTTCGAAGCGCTGCCGGAAGAGCGCGAACAATTACTGAATTTGTAAAACCTTACTGGACGCTCCGACATGAAAAGAAAGCTGCTGCTATTGACCCTGCTGGCCTCGCCAATCTTTGTGCAGGCCGCCAGCACGCCCGCGCAGACAACGCCGCCGACGGTCACCGAGGATGCCGCCAAAGCCGCCGGCAAAACCGACGCTCCCCCGCCCCCCCAGGTCAGCGACGATCAGTCGGCGGGGCCGGAGCCCGAAGTAACCATCGTGCAGCGCGGGAAGGACAAGATCGAGGAATACCGCTTGAACGGCAAGCTCTACATGGTCAAGGTCACGCCTTCGATCGGCGTGCCTTATTACCTGATGGATGAAGACGGCAACGGCGCTTGGCGTCAGGTCGACCCCAACCGGCGCATCGTCATCCCGCACTGGGTTCTGTTCCGTTTCTGATGGGGGCTGCATGTCGGTTTTCACCGTCGTCACCGACGCCGCGCTGAGCGACTGGCTCAAGCAATACAACCTGCAGCTGGTTGCTTTCCAGGGCATCGCGGCCGGCGTCACCAACACCAACTATTTCGTCGACACCCAGCACGGCCGTTATGTCCTGACGCTGTTCGAGACGCTGCGGCTCGACGAGCTGCCGTTTTATCTCGAACTGATGAGCCACCTGGCGCGGCACGGCGTCGCCTGCCCGGCGCCGCTCCTTGATCAGCAGGACCGGCTCGCCTCTATGTTGGCCGGCCGCCCGGCCTGCCTGGTGTCCTGTCTCACCGGGCGCGACATCGAGACGCCGAACCCGGCGCAATGCCGCGCCGTTGGCGACATGCTGGCGACGCTGCATCGCGCCGCCGGCACCTTCAAGCTATCGACGGTCAACCCGCGCGGACCGGCATGGTGGAACCAGGCGGCGCCGACGCTCTATCCGTTGCTGACGAGTGCCGAAGCCGCCAGTCTGCGCGAGGAGATCGCTTTCCAGGCCAGCCATCGAACCAGCCACCTGCCCCGTGGCGTGATCCACGCCGATCTATTCAAGGACAATGTGCTCATGGCGGGTGATGCCATTGCCGGCTTCATCGATTTCTATTACGCCTGCAACGATGTGCTGTTGTACGACGTGGCCATCGCCGTCAACGATTGGGCGCGGCGGCCTGACGGCCAGATCGATCCGGCATTGGCACGCGCCTTCTTGGCCGGCTATCAGGCGGTGCGCCCGTTGGAAGCCGCGGAGCGCGAGCTGTGGCCGGTCATGCTGCGCGCCGCCGCCTTGCGCTTCTGGGTATCGCGTCTATTGGACCTGCATTTCCCCATGGAAGGCGCGTTGACCTACACCAAGGACCCCGGCGTGTTCCACACGCTATTGGCCGCCCACCGCGCGCGCCAAGACTTTTGGCTGTAACGTCACGGCGGGCCGAGCTGATCGAGAAAGCGCGCCATGCCGCGCGTCAGCGCCTTATCGCGGTGCATGACGAGGTAAAGCGTGCGCGTCATGGAGGGCTGCGCGAGCTCGATCAGCTCGCCACGCGCAAGCTCGCCGGCCACCACCCGTCTCGGCAGACAGCTCACGCCCAACCCCGCGGCCACCGCATGCTTGATGGCTTCCGAATCGCCCATCTCCATCGACACGGCAAACGCGCCCAATCGGGGCAATAACAGCCGCTCCACCTCTTGGCGCGTTCCCGAGCCCGTTTCGCGCAAAATCCATTCGGCTTGGGCCAGCGCCTTGAACGACGGCGCGCTACCGGCAAAGGGATGCTGCGCGCCGACCACCACCACCAGTTCATCGTCCCGCCATGCCTGCACTTTCAGCTCAGGATGGTGGCACGGCCCCTCGATAAAGCCGATGTCCACTCTGAAGGCCGCGACGGCCGCGACGATTTCGTCGGTGTTGCCGACGGTCAGCTCGAGCCGCACCTGCGGTTGGCTGGCACGAAACCGGGCGATCTGCAGCGGCAGCAGATAGTTGGCGATCGTGGTGCTGGCGCCTAGGCGCAAATGCGCCGCCGAGCCGGAGAACAGCGTTTGCGCCTCATAGCCCAGGTCCAGGATCGCGCGCGCCTTGGGCAACAGTAGCCGGCCATGCTCGTTGGCGGTCAAGCGTCGCCCGACCCGGTCGAACAGCACCGTATCCAATGCCGACTCGAGCGAGGCCAGCGATTGGCTGGCCGCCGACTGTGTCATGGCCAAACGCAGCGCGGCGCGCGTCACGGTCAGCTCCTCGCACACGGCCACGAAGACTTCCAGCTCACGCAAACTGACTCGCAGGCTCATAGTAATTTCTCTAATGCATTTCAGTAGTTTTATTCGTTTTACTGATTTATTGTCATCCCGTAAAGTGCCCGTCATAGAAGTAACAGGAATATCGATATGATCAACAGAAATATGATGACGGGCCTCGGACTGATTCTGCTGCTCGCAGCCGCCGCGCTCTACCTGGCCGGCCTACCCTTTTTCAGCCATTTGGGGCTATCGGCCCTGACGCTCGCCATCGTTGGCGGCATGGTGCTCGGCAACACCGTCTATCCGCATATCGCCGCCTATAGCCATGAGGGCGTCGGCTTCGGCAAACAGCAGCTGCTGCGGCTCGGCATCATCCTCTACGGCTGCCGCCTCACGTTGCAGGACATCGCCGCCGTTGGCGCCAGCGGACTCATCATCGACCTGCTGGTGCTGGCCAGCACCTTCGCCCTGGCCATCTGGCTCGGCACGCGACTCTTGGGGCTCGACCAGAAGAGCGCCATCCTGATTGGCGCCGGCAGCTCGATCTGCGGCGCGGCGGCAGTGCTCGCGACGGAACCGGTGGTGCGCGGCAGCGCCGAAAAGGTCGCCGTGGCGGTCGCCACTGTGGTGGTGTTCGGCACCGCCTCGATGTTCCTCTATCCGCTGTTCTATCCGCTGGCGATACAGTGGTTCGGCAGCAATGCCCACCATTTCGGCGTCTATACCGGCTCGACCGTGCACGAGGTCGCGCAAGTAGTCGCTGCGGCCCGCGCTGCCGCGCCGGATGCCGAGAGCTCGGCGGTGATCGTGAAGATGATCCGCGTCATGATGCTGGCGCCGTTCTTGATCGGTCTGTCGGCCTGGATGGCGAAGAGCGAAACGCGCCATGGCCACGCGCGCAAGATCACCATCCCCTGGTTTGCCGTGTTGTTCGTGGTGATGACCGCGGTCCATTCGCTGCCGGCCTTTCCGCGCCAGTTCGACCATGTGGTGCTATTTATCGACAATCTGCTGCTGGCCATGGCCATGGGCGCGCTCGGGTTGACCACCCACGTTTCGGCGATGCGCCGCGCAGGCGCCAAGCCGTTATTGCTGGCCGGCATCCTGTTCATCTATCTGATCGTCGGCGGCGCGTTGATCAACGTCGGCATCACCCACCTCATCGGCTGACAAAGCCATTCATTCAAAACAAAGGGCGCGCCGCAGCGCGCCCTTTGAGGGTGTTGACAAACTCTTGCTCGCGAAGCGAGCGCCCCCTCTCAGGGAGAGGGTGGGGGAGTGGGAATCGATGGACAGGCTGCGAAATCAGTCAGTTGCCACTGAGGCCCGGCTTTGCCGGGTCCTCCGGGACCGCTGCAAACCACTAAATCAACAGCCTGAAAGGGCGCGCCGCAGCGCGCCCTTTGCCTTTATCCAGCCTGTATCAGCAACATCCGCCCGAGCGCCGCCCGCCCAGGCGGCGCTCGGCGCAATAGCGCACGAATTCCCCGCGGCTCAGGACCGGCGCATCCGCGCGATAGCGCCGGCGCCGGGCCAGATAGGCCTCATAATCCGGCACGCCGACCAAGAGCCGCGCCGCGGCGGACCATTGCCGCCACCACCCAAGCCAATGTTCAGCCATTTGCCGTCTCCTCTCGATAAACCGCCGGCGTTTCCTTGGCGGTCGGCCAGCGCACCGCCAGCGCCTTGCGCGCCACGGCGATACCGAATAGCACCATCGCCACCACAACCACGACGAATATCGCCGTCAGCGTGGCATCCACATAATCGTTAAAGACGATTTGGCGCATTTCCGCCAGCGACTTGGCCGGCGCCAGCACTTGTCCTTGTTCCAACGCCGCCGAGAACTTGCCGGCATGGGCAAGGAAGCCCACTTTGGGGCTGCTGCTGAACAGCTTCTGCCAGCCGGCGGTCAGCGTCACCACCAATAGCACCACGGTCGGCAGCAGGGCGACCCAGGCATAGCGCGCGCGCCCCATCTTGATCAGCACCACGCTGGCCAACGTCAGCGCGATGCCCGCCAACATCTGGTTGGCAATGCCGAACAGCGGCCACAGCGTATTGATCCCGCCGAGCGGATCGATCACCCCTTGATAAAGGAAATACCCCCACAATCCCACCGCCAGCGCCGTGGCAACCAGGTTGGCCAGCCACGATTCCGTTCGCGCCATCGGCGCATACACGACGCCGGCCAGATCCTGGATCATGAAGCGCGTCACCCGCGTGCCGGCATCCACCGTGGTCAGGATGAATAGCGCCTCGAACAGAATGGCGAAGTGGTACCAGAAAGCCGTCATCTCCTGCCCGCCGAGCACGCGCGACAGAATGTGCGCCATGCCGACCGCCAGCGTAGGCGCGCCGCCGGCGCGCGACAGAATGGTGGTCTCGCCCACATCCCGCGCCACCTGGGTCAGCGCCTCCGGGGTAACGACGAACCCCCAGGCGGAAATGGCCTGCGCCGCTTCGGCCGCGCTGTGGCCAATCAACCCCGCCGGGCTATTCATGGCGAAATACACCGCCGGGTCGAGCACGCAAGCGGCGATCAGCGCCATGATGGCGACGAAGCTCTCCATCAGCATCGCGCCGTAGCCGATGAGACGCGCCTGGGCCTCGTTCTCGATCAGCTTGGGCGTGGTACCGGAAGCGATCAGCGAGTGAAAGCCGGACACCGCGCCGCAGGCGATGGTAATGAACAGGAAGGGGAACAGGCCGCCGGAGAATACCGGCCCGGAGCCATCGACGAAACGGGTGACCGCCGGCATTTGCAATGGCGGCGCCACCAACAAGATACCGATGGCCAGGCCGACGATGGTGCCGATTTTCAAAAAGGTCGACAGGTAATCGCGCGGCGCGAGCAATAGCCATACCGGCAGCACCGAGGCAATGAAACCATAGCCGATCATCCACCAGGCGAGCGTGGTGCCCTTGAGCGTAAACAGCGCGGCGAGCGCCGGCGTATGCGCCACCTGTCCGCCGCCCCAGATGGCCAACAGCAACAGCGCGAAACCGACGAGCGAAACCTCGCCGATACCGCCGGGACGGACGTAGCGGGCATACAACCCCATCAACAGCGCGATCGGTATCGTGGCGGCGATGGTAAAGGTGCCCCATGGGCTGTTGGTCAACGCTTTGACCACCACGAGCGCCAACACCGCCAACAGGATGATCATGATCATCAGGATACCGAACGAGGCCACGATGCCGGGAATCGGTCCCATCTCCTGGCGGATCATGTCGCCGAGCGATTTGCCGTCGCGCCGGATCGACAGGAACAGAATCAGGAAATCCTGCACCGCGCCGGCCAGCATCACCCCGACCAGAATCCACAGCGTTCCTGGCAAAAAGCCCATCTGCGCCGCCAGCACGGGCCCGACCAGCGGTCCGGCGCCGGCGATGGCGGCGAAGTGATGGCCGAATACCACCCAGCGATTGGTCGGTACGTAATCCAGGCCATCATGATGGCGCTCGGCGGGCGTCAGCCGCCGCGGCTCCAATTGCAGCACTGTCGTGGCGATATATCGGCTATAGAATCGGTAGGCGATGGCATAGACCGACAAAGCGGCCACCAGCAGCCAAACGGCGTTGACCGTCTCCCCGCGCGTTAATGCGAGGGTCGCAAAGGCCAGCGCGCCGACAAAGGCGACGACAAGCCAGAGCACTTTCTCTTTATATCGTGGCATCATAGTGGTTTCCCGGTGTAATTATTGTGATAGGTACAGTTCACGCCGAACGGCAAAGTGCCGTCATCGTTTCATTGTTCAAAGCGAAATCAATAATGACAAGTGCAACTTTTGGCAATGGTACGCGGCGAGGATAGAAAACAGAGCACAAGCATGAGCGAACATGTTTTTCTGGTGGAGGACGATGCCAGGCTGTCCGATCTGATTGCCGCGTTTCTGGGCAAGAACGGCTACGAGGTCAGCACCTGCGGCAAGGGCGACGAAGCCGAAGCCAAGATTATGGCGGCACGGCCCGATTTGGTGATTCTCGACCTGATGCTGCCCGGCAAGGCGGGATTCGAGATTTGCCGCGACCTGCGCCCCTATTACAGCGGACGTATTTTGATGATGACCGCGCGCAATGACGAGATCGACGAGATTCTGGGTTTGGAGCTGGGTGCGGACGACTATCTGGCAAAGCCGGTCGAGCCGCGCAAATTGCTGGCCCGGGTGCGCGCTTTACTGCGCCGCGGCACGGCGAGGGCCGGCGGCGGCGGCGCCGACCAATTGACGTTCGGCCAATTCACCATCAATCAAGGCACACGCACCGCCATGCTCGGTTCGCAATCGCTGGAATTGACCACCGCCGAGTTCGATCTGCTGTGGATGTTGGCCAGCCACGCCGGCAGCATCCTGTCGCGCGACGACATTCTGGGCAAATTGCGCGGCATCGGCTTCGACGGCAACGACCGCTCGATCGACGCCCGCATCTCCCGCCTACGCAAAAAACTGCTCGACGACCCGATGTCCCCCTCGCGCATCAAGACGGTGCGCGGTAAAGGCTACTTGTTCTCCAAGAGCGATTGGGAGCTTGCATGAGGCAACGGTTCCTCGGTTTGCTGCGGCCGACGCTCGCCACGTTGTTCTTTCGCTACTATCTGAGCGCGCTGTTGGCGCTGGTGCTGATCATCAGCGCGGTCGGCGTGGTCATCGATCAGATCTACACCGGGGTGGACGAGGACAACGCGCGCAGCTTCATGCGCGGCGCCGTGCTGACGTTCGAACAGACGCTGCAGAACGAACCAGAACAACGTTGGGCCGCCGCGCTGCCGAAGCTGGCCGCCGGCTACAGCTACCATATCGCGCTGACCGACCTCAAACACCTGCAGGCGCTGGACGACGGCCAGCGGCAAGACATTCAGCGCGGCGTCATGCGCTTTGACGAGGACAGCAACCTGCTTTACGCCCGCGTCGGCGACAGCCAGCAGGTACTGGTGTTCGGTCCGCTCAATTTCGCCGTGCCGGACAGCGATTCCCTGCTGACGGACGGCACCCACGCCAAGGCGCTGTGGTGGACGCTGACGGGGTTGGGCTTCGGCCTGTTGGTATTCCTGTTTATCCGGCCGTTGTGGAACGACCTGGTCGCCATCCGCGAAACCGCCGAAAAATTGGCGGCGGGCGAGCTGTCCGCGCGCGCGCCGCGCGCCAAAAGCTGGATCCTGACCCCGCTGTCCGCCGGGCTCAATACCATGGCGGAACGGCTCGAGGGCCAGATGAACGCGCATCAGACGCTTAGCCACGCGGTATCGCACGAGCTGCGCACGCCGATTGCGCGCCTGCGCTTCGGCTTGACCATGCTGGAAGAAGCCGAGAACGAACAGGAACGAGAGAAGTACCGGGTCGGCATGGAACACGACATGCAGGAACTGGACGATCTGGTCAACGCCAGCATGAGCTACGCTCAGCTCGACCAGGGTCAGATCATCTTGCAGCGCGAACATACGGAGCTGGCCGAGTGGTTTGCCGACTTGCTCGGACTGATCCGCCCGCTGGCGCCAGCTGGCGTCAAGCTGGCGTTGGACTGTCCGCAGAGCGATGCCGAATTCGACCGCAAGCTGATGTACATTGCCACACGCAACCTGCTGGTCAACGCGGTGCGCTTCGCCGCCACACTGGTACGGCTGCAGGTCGGCAAACAGGACGGCTGGCTGTCGGTGGTGGTCGACGACGATGGTCCAGGCGTGCCGCTCGAGGAGCGTGAGCGCATCTTCGAGCCGTTTCACCGGCTGGACAACGGCCGCGAACGCAACAGCAGCAGCTACGGCCTCGGCTTGTCCTTCGTGCGGCTGATCGCCGAGCAGCACGGCGGCAGCGTGTTCGTCACCGACAGTCCGGAAGGCGGCGCGCGATTCGTACTGAACATCCCGGAGCAAGGCAGCGGCGACGAAGCGTCTTAGGGACTACCCACGCCATGCCCATGGCATTAGAATGACGGCCCGATTCTTCGCCGCCAAGGAATAACATGCCAACACCCGCCTCTGCCGACGTGCACTCTTTTCTGCTGACGCTGCAAGCACGCATCTGCCAGGCGCTGGAGCAGGCGGACGGCAGCGGACGCTTCGTCAGCGACAGCTGGCAGCGCCCCGAGGGCGGCGGCGGGCAAAGCCGCGTACTGACCAACGGCAAGGTCTTCGAACAGGCCGGCGTCAATTTCTCCCATGTCAGCGGGGAGCAACTGCCACCATCGGCTAGCGCCCACCGCCCAGAGCTCGCCGGTTGCCGCTTTCAAGCGATGGGCGTGTCGCTGGTCATTCACCCGCACAACCCCTATGTGCCGACAAGCCATGCCAATGTGCGCTTCTTCATCGCCGAACGCGACGATGCCGAGCCGGTATGGTGGTTTGGCGGCGGCTTCGACCTGACGCCCTACTACGGCTTCGAGGAAGACGCCGTGCACTGGCACACGGTCGCGCGCGATTTGTGTCGTCCGTTTGGCGAACAGGTCTATCCGGACTACAAAGCCTGGTGCGACGAATATTTTTTCCTCAAACACCGGCAAGAAGCGCGCGGTATCGGCGGGCTATTCTTCGACGATCTGAACGAAGGGGGCTTCGATCGCTGCTTCGCCTTCACCCAGGCGATCGGCAACGGTTTTATCGACGCCTATCTGCCGATCGTCGAACGACGCAAAACCCAGACCTGGGGTGAACGCGAACGGCAATTCCAGCTCTACCGCCGCGGCCGCTACGTCGAATTCAACCTGGTCTGGGACCGCGGCACGCTGTTTGGGCTGCAAAGCGGCGGCCGCACCGAATCGATCCTGATGTCGATGCCGCCGCTGGCCCGCTGGGAATATGGCTACCAACCCGAATCCGGCTCGGCCGAGGCGGCGCTCTATGAACAATTTCTGCCGGTACGCGACTGGGTCGCGCCCTAGCGCCTGTCGTTGGACATTTGGCGCAATGCCGCGCGTTGCGCGTCGATTGCGTATATGGACTCGCCAAAGGCAGTGCGCCACAGACAAGCGCGGCATCGGCCGTTCGGCCAGGTCCGCTGAACACGCCACGGCACAGCCTGTCGGACTCGCACCCAATCCCACGATGGAGTGTCCGACATGCCGCGAATTCAAGCCATTCTCTTGGCGGCCCTCGGGGTGATCCTGTCCACCGCCCTGGTGGCCTCGCCCCGCTCGCTCGACGCGCTCAACAGCGCGTTTGCCACGTTCGATCAGCAGATTGTGTCGGAGCGCCCCGGCTGGATGCCGGGTTACCAACAGGCCGTGGCGCTGGCCCGCTCGGCCACGCCGGAACAAGCGTTGCCCGCCTTCGAGACGCTGCTCACCGCGCTGGCCGAGCAGGAGCCGGCGTTCGCGCGCGTCTACACGCGCTATTTCGCCCTGTCGCAACATCTGGGCGAATGGTCCGCGAGCGCGCGGTTTCTGCGCGATCTCGCCCGCTGCCACGCCACGCCGTGGGTGCTCGGCGCACTGCATGAAGCCACCGCGCTCGCTAGCGGCTGGCACAACACACACCTGCTGGTGGGGCGCCTGCAAGCGCAGCAGGAACATTCGGAACTGGCACAGTATCTGTTGCTGCTCTACATGCTGGCCTGGCCCTACGGCTTCGATGGCGAAGCCGCGTATAAGCGGGAGGTGGCGAACCAACTGGCCGGCTCGCTCGGCGCCGGCTTCGATCGCGGCGGCGTCGATCAGCTGGCGCAGTGGCGTTATCAGCACGCCTTCGATACGGCCTTGCCCGATCCAACCCGCTGGGAAGGGCCGCTGGCGCAAGCACTGCCCACCGGCAGCAATGCGGCCATCGTCGCCGCCTTCAGTCATTACCTGGCGACACTGATCGCCAGCAACCGGTTGTCGGATGGCTCGCGCTGGGCACGGGCGCGGCTGGCGGCGGGAGAGGCGAGCCCGGCGCTGCTGTTGATCGCCGATGTGCTCGACACCGCCTACGATAATCAGCGCCGTTTCGAACACGCGCTCACCACCCTGCCGGCTTTGCGCCAAAACGCGCCGGATAGCCTGCTGCTGGTACTGATCGACAGCAACCTGCGCTACTTCACGCCTAGTCAAGGTTATCGCCCAGCCGATCGGGTTTTGGCCGAATTCAGCCAGCGCCGCGCGTTGGACGGGCACGTCCAGCGCGCCATCCGCTTCCAACGCGACCGGCTCGCGGCTTGGGTGGCCCTGCCAGGCAGGGTCAAGCGCCAAGCGCTGTTCAACCCCAGACTGGTCGCCGAATCGTGCAAGAACCGGCAAACACGCACCCCGGGCATCTGCATCGTGCGCTGGCCGCAACCCACGCTGCCCCGCACCCTGCGGCTGCCCTTTTTGATTCCGACCAACCGCCTGATTAACCTGGAGACAACACCGGCGGCAAACTGACCGCTGATGAAACAATGCCCCGGTAGCCAAGCTACCGGGGCATTGTCTTTTCCAACCGACGGAGATTACAGCGCCAGCGCGGCAATCGCTTCGCGTGCGGCGTGAATTGCGGTGGCGCGCTTGTCGTCGCCCATGTTGACTGCTTCGGCGCGCACGATGTGCAGGTCGGTGATACCGACGAAGCCCATCACGGTGCGCAGGTAATCTTCCTGGAAGTCCATCGCGCGGCCTTGGTCATTCGAATACACGCCGCCGCGCGACGAGGCGATCAGCACTTTCTTGCCGCCCGCCAGGCCAACCGGGCCGTTTTCGGTGTACTTGAAGGTGCGGCCTGCGGCCGCGATACGGTCGATCCAGCTCTTCAGTTGCGACGGAATCGAGAAGTTGTACATCGGCGCGCCGATGACGATCACGTCGGCGGCCAGGAATTCGTTGATCAGGCTATCGGTCAGCGCGCGTTCGCTGCGTTGGGTGGCGTTCCAATCCGTTTCCGGGGTAAAGGCCGCGCCGAGGATTTCGCCCGACAGGTGGGCGATCGGTTCGGCGGCCACGTCGCGGTAGGTCACGCTGGTGCCCGGGTGCTTCTGGCGCACGGCTTCCACCAAGGCGGCGGTCAGTTGGCGCGATACGGAGTTATCGCCGAGGATGCTGGCATCGATATGCAGGAGTTTCATGGTCTTGTCCTTTGTTAAGCGGGTGAGCATGGCTGCATCGTATAACGGTGGAACAATTGAGACTAGATAGCTAAAATCAGATTCATTGTTCCATTTTCAGGACAATTGCCATGCAGGACCTCAACGACCTGTTCTATTTCGCCAAGGTGGTCGAACACGGCGGCTTCATGGCCGCCGGCCGCGCGCTCGGCATTCCCAAATCCCGCCTGTCGCGACGCATCGCCGAGCTGGAGGACCGCCTTGGCGTACGCCTCTTGCAACGCACGACCCGGCGTCTGGCGCTGACCGAGGTCGGCGGCCAGTACTACCAGCATTGCCAGGCGGTGCTGACCGAGGCGGAAGCGGCGGAGGAGACCATCGCCCGCATTCAGGCCGAGCCGCGCGGCCTGGTGCGTGTCAGTTGTCCCGAGCTGTTGGCGAAATCGGTGCTGGCGCCGATTCTGCCGCGCTTTCTCGCCGAGCATCCGCAAGTGAGGGTGCAGCTGGAGGCGGCCAACCGCCGCGTCGACCTGATCGAGGAAGGCATCGATATCGCCATCCGCGTGCGCAACGTGATCGAGGACAGCGCCAACCAAGTGGCGCGCACATTGAGCACCAGCCGGCAAATTCTGACCGCAAGTCCACGGCTCTTGGCCGAGCTGGGCACGCCGCGCATGCCGTCGGATCTACTGCGTTATCCGTGCCTGACCATGAGTCGTCCCGACGGCCGCGGCCAATGGGTGCTGCTCGATGGCGACGGCCATGAGATCCGGCTGCAGATCGATTCGCCGCGCCTGATGACCGATGACTTGGTGGTGCTGGCCGAAGCCACGGCGCGCGGTCTCGGCGTGGCCTTGCTGCCGCAGTTGGTGTGCCAAGCTTATCTGACCGATGGCCGTCTGCAGGAACTGCTGCCGGATTGCCAGTCGCCCTGGGGTATCCTGCATCTGGTCTATCCGTCGCGGCGCGGCCTGATCCCCGCCGTGCGCCTGCTGATCGATTTTTTGACGCAAGAGATCCCGCCGCTGTCCAACGGTCCCTTTCTGCCGCTTTGCCCATCGGAAGGCATTGGCTGACAAGCTAAGCTGACGGTATAGTCAACAGAGAAAAATAGCGATATCTGAAAACGACTTAGGAGAATGGACTTGTTTGAACACGTAGAATCCTACCCTGGCGACCCGATCCTCAGCTTGTTGCAAACCTTTCTGAAGGACGAACGCGCCGATAAGGTCAACCTCGGCATCGGACTGTATTACGACGAAAACGGCCGCATTCCGGTACTGGGCGCGGTCAGCGAGGCGGAATCCCGCCTGCAACAACACCCCGGTCCCTGCAGCTATCTGCCGATGGAAGGCGCGGCCAATTACCGTCAGGCATTGCAGCCGCTGGTTTTCGGCGAGACGGCGCCGTTCGCGCGCATCGCCACCATCCAGACGCTGGGCGGCTCGGGCGCACTGAAGATCGGCGCCGATTTTCTCAAGCGCACCTTCCCTGAGGCCGGTGTCTGGGTCAGCGATCCGACCTGGGACAACCACGTCGCCGTCTTCGAAGGCGCCGGCTTCCCGGTGCGTCGTTATCCCTACTTCGCCGCCAAGGGCAGCACGATCCAGTTCGAGGCAATGCTCGATTGCCTCTCCGGTTTGCCGGCGCACAGTATCGTGCTGCTGCACCCCTGTTGCCACAACCCGACCGGCACCGACCTCTCTCGCGAACAGTGGGACCGCGTCATCGACGTCTTGCTCGAACGCGCGCTGGTGCCGTTCCTCGACATCGCCTACCAGGGCTTCGGCGACGGGCTGAACGAAGACGCCTACGCCATCCGCGCCTTGCTCGCGCGCGGCGCCTCGTTCCTGGTCGCCAACTCGTTTTCCAAGATCTTCTCGCTCTATGGCGAGCGCTGCGGCGGCTTGAGCGTGGTCTGCGCCGACGAGAACGAAGCCCAGCGCGTGCTGGGACAGCTGCAAGCCACCGTGCGCCGCAATTACTCCAGCCCGCCGACTCACGGCAGCCAGCTGATCGCGACCGTGTTGCTCGACCCGGCGCTGCGGCGGCAATGGGAGGAGGAGCTCAACGGCATGCGCGGCCGCATCAAGGCGATGCGCCAGACATTGTTCGACGTGCTGTCCACTCAGGTCCCTGGCCATGACTTCGGCTACCTGCTGCGCCAGCGCGGCATGTTCAGCTATACCGGGCTGACGCCGCCGCAAATCGAGCGCTTGCGCGAACGACATGCCGTTTACTTGGTGGGCTCCGGCCGCATGTGCGTCGCCGGATTGAACCAAGGCAACGCCGTGCGCGTAGCCCAGGCCTTTGCCGAGGTGATCAAGGCAGCGTAAGCCCGCTGACGGCCCCATACAAAACGCCCGGTGACGACTGTCACCGGGCGTTTTGCTTTGGCGTCGGCCCTTCGGCCATTCGGCCATTTTAGGACTGTTCCTAAGGCGGTTTCCGATTTATCCGGGCAGCATAAAAATGAATTTAGCCGAAAGGAACCCGCCATCATGGTCAAACCGTTCAAGCCGGATGCTCGCAATCCCCCACACACCACCGAATGGCGTCGCGTTCTGCTATCGGATGGCCATTACTGCTTCACCCCCCGCGTCCAACCCCTCCGCCGCGCACGCTACTGGCGGCCGCATACGGTATTCATCCTGCTCGGGCTGATCATCCTGCTGCAGGCGCTGCTTTAGAAGCTCTCACAAAAGTACCGGCGAGGCATCCGCCCGAGTTTTGTAGCGTGCATTCGTCGCAGGCAATGCACGTCTTGCGCGAGCCCACAGGCCGTGCGTTGCTTCGCGAACGCACGCTACCCAACCGAGAAATGTGTTCTGTTAGAGGCCCTTAGTCGGCGGGATCGCGCTTGCGCAACTTGAGCGTCAAGGTCAAATCGCCTTCGCCATCGGCGCTGGAATGGATGTTTTTCAGCGTGACGCCGGCGGGCAGCAACACACTGATGCCATGACCGACGCCGTACTTGGACAAAGTGCGTTCCAATCGCTTGGCCATGCCCTGCGCCGGCAACCCTTCCGGGTCGGTCTGAGCAAAGCCGCAGGACTCGGCGGCACTGTCGAATGCCTGAGCCGCCTGCTCGCGCGGCACAAATCGGCCGGCCACGTCCATCACCTGATCGGGCGATATCGTCTGGCTCTCCTCGCACAACGTCAAACAGGCATCCTTGAATTGCGCCTGTTGCACCGGGTCTTCGAGGCCTTCGCTGATCTGTTGCACCGCGCTCGCCATCATCCGGCTCTTGGAGACGGCATCTGGCACGCGCATGGCCTTGAGAAAATCGTCCAGCCAAAATTTGGCCTGTTGCCCCTGGCGGTCAACGGCGTAGACGATGGGGCCATGCTCCAGAATCAGCGCGCCTTTGTCGATCAGCCGTGGATTGATGCCGCTGGCGTGGCGAATGTCGAACACGTCGCCCGACTCGACCACGCTGAGGAAGTCCTCGCGAATCTCGGCCTTGAACACGCCCAAACCGCGCAGCGATCGCTCGCCGTCGGACAGACCGTCGAACAGGATCACGAACAGATCGCCGGCGCTGATATTGGGGTGGACGGAACGCGCGTACAAATGGCGCGCAATGCGTTGCGACACCTCGAGGAAGTCGAGTTCGCCGTCGAAGAACTGGCGCGAGTAGCAATAAATCTCGTTGAGCTTGAGATCGGTTTCGTGGAAGAACTGGTACTTCTTCTTATCGGAAACGATGCCACGCAGGTAGCCGTTGAGCAGCAGCCCGGAGACGGCCTCGTCCACCTCCGGCGTGCGGTCCGACAACTGCAGCACCTCGCCGCGCGAAGGGTTGCCCACCCGGTGCACCGCCAAGCGCGCCACCTTGGAATCGTCAAGCAACATGTGCCGTTACCCAAAATTGAATCGAAGCCGAATTATTCCAGGGCCGCCCGTATGCCGTCCAGGGTGTCGTCGGGCATGGCGGCCAGCGCCTGTAACAATCGCGCCGGATCAAACACCACCGCGTCGCCGTCGCGCTCGAACACCAGCAGCGGTTCGACCGCCTTGGCGCGCACGGCGCTGTCCTCGCACTGCCGATACGCCGCCTCCTCGCCGAGCAGCCGGATAATCTCCGTTTTTTGCGCGCCGCTGCAGTCGGCGAAGATCCGCTGCAAATAGACGATGCCCTGCAAGTGATCGCACTCGTGCTGGATAATATGCGCCTCCATGCCGTCGCTATCGCGCTCGAGCGTTGCGCCCTCCAGCGTCTGGTAGCGCACGCGCACGCGGCGATGGCGCTTGACCTTGCCGCGCAAGGGCCCGGCCACGCTCAGGCAGCCCTCGCCGTGCGCCGGGTAGTACGTCTCTTCGCCATAGCGCAGGATTTGCGGATTGATCATCAAGGTGGCGGTGGGGATGGTTTCGCCGGGATAGCGCAACGCCGCGGCGGCGCGCGTGGCCGGATCGTCGGTGCCGAGCAGCACAACCGCCACCGGTTCGTCGATGGCCACACACTGATTGCAGGCAATGCCGATGCCGCCGTTTTGCTGCTGTTCTTTTTGCAAAACGGCCAAATACGTCATGAGCGTGGCGGTCTGGCTCACGTCGGCCTGAGGAGGCGGCACCTGTAAAACCGGATCGCCGATTTGACGGATGGCCAAGGATGGCGTCTTCATGGGGGCACTCCTTCGTCACAAGGCGCCGCGCGAAAATCGCCGCCGAACGCCTGAAAATTAAATGCTAACATGACAGCATCGTCGTGCCTTTCCGCTTAGGCGGAACTTTGTCGGAACCGAGATGCTGGCTTATCAACTGACTGAAATTCTGCTCTTGATGCAGCAGATGTGCGTTTACCTGGTGATCGCCTATCTGTTGAGCAAAACCCCTCTGTTCGTCCCACTGGCCGCCGGTTCGTTCCGGCCGCCGCACAAGGTGATGTGCTATCTGGTGTTCTCCGCCTTTTGCATCATGGGCACCTACTTCGGCTTCCACATCAACGATTCGATCGCCAATACCCGCGCCACCGGCGCCGTGCTTGGCGGCATTCTCGGCGGACCGCTGGTGGGCTTCGCTGTCGGATTGACCGGCGGCGTGCATCGCTACACGCTCGGCGGCTTCTCCGCCTTCGCCTGCATGGTCTCCACCGTGGCCGAGGGGCTCCTGGGGGGCTTGGTGCACAGCTTTCTGATTCGCAGCGGACAGCGCGAACGACTGTTCAATCCCTGGGTGGTGGCCGCCACCGCCTTCTGCGCCGAAATCATGCAGATGGCCATCATCCTGCTGCTGGCGCATCCGTTCTCCGCCGCGCTCGACTTGGTCAAACACATCGCCCTGCCGATGATCACCGCCAACTCGGTCGGCGCCGGCATGTTCATGCGCATTCTGCTCGACCGTCGCGTGCTCATCGACAAATACTCCAGCAGCTTCTCCAGCAAGGCGCTGAAGATCGCCGCGCGCTGCGAGGGCGTGCTGCGCCAGGGCTTCAATCAAGAAAACAGCACGCGGGTGGCGCGCATCATTTACGAGGAACTGGGCGTGGGCGCGGTGGCGATCACCGACCGCGACAAGCTATTGGCCTTCATCGGCATCGGCGACGATCATCACCTGCCCGGCCAGCCGATCACCTCGCCCCATACGCACCGCGCCATTGCCGAGAACCGGGTGGTGTTTGCCGACGGCGACGAGGTGCCCTATCAATGTTCGATTTCCGCGCAATGCCGGCTGGGCTCGACCTTGGTGATTCCGCTGCGCGGCGAGAGCGAGCGCGTCATCGGCACCATCAAGCTGTACGAGCCGCGCAATAAGCTGATCTCCCGCATCAACCTGACCTTGGGCGAAGGCATTGCCCGCCTGCTGTCGACGCAGATCCTGACGGGCCGTTTCGACGCGCAGCACCAACTGCTGGCGCAAACCGAACTCAAGCTGCTGCATGCCCAGGTCAACCCGCACTTCCTGTTCAACGCGCTCAATACGTTGTCGGCGGTCATCCGGCGCGACCCCGAGCGCGCGCGCGAACTGGTGCAGCACCTGTCGACCTTTTTCCGCAAAAACCTCAAGCGCCAAACCGAGGAAGTGACGCTGGCCGACGAGATCGAGCACGTCAACGCCTATCTGCAGATCCAACAAGCCCGCTTCGGCGATCAACTCCAGGTCGATTTCGCCTTCGACGACGCCACGCTCGACACCTGCCTGCCGGCCTTCTCGCTGCAGCCGATCGTGGAAAACGCCGTCAAGCACGGCACCTCGCAACTGCTCGGCCCCGGCCGGCTGACCATCGGCTCGGCGATCGAGGACGGCGAACTGACCATCTGGGTCGAGGACAACGCCGGGCTCTACCAGCCGCGCGCCGCCAGCCACGACGGCCTGGGCATGAATCTGGTCGACCGGCGCATCAAGGCGCGTTTCGGCGAACGCTACGGCCTGGCGGTCGCTTGCGAAAGCGGCGTACGCACCCGGGTGGCGCTGCGGTTGCCCTTGCAGACGGAGAGCGTGACATGAACGTGCTGATCGTCGACGACGAACCCCTGGCGCGCGAGGAACTACGCGCGCGCTTGAGCACCGAGGCGGACATGACGATCATCGGCGAATGCGGCAACGCCATCGAGGCCATCGCCGCCATCCATCGTCAGAAGCCGGACGTGGTGTTTCTCGACATCCAGATGCCACGCATCAGCGGCCTGGAAATGCTCGGCATGCTCGATCCGGAACATACGCCGCACATCGTGTTCCTCACCGCCTACGAGGATTACGCGCTCAAGGCATTCGAGGAGAATGCCTTCGATTATCTGCTCAAGCCGGCCGAGCCCGCGCGGCTGGCCAAAACCCTGGAGCGGCTGCGCCGAACGCTCGGCGCGCGCCAGCCGCTATCGCAGTTGGCGCCCGGTCAGGCGCTCAGCTACGTCCCCTGCCAGGGCGCGGGACGGATTCTGCTGCTCAAACTGCCGGACATCGAATACGTCAGCTCGCGCGTCAGCGGCGTCTACGTGGTCGACCACGCCGGCAGCGAGCACTTCACCGAACTGACCTTGCGCACGCTGGAAGAAAAGTCGCCGCTGGTGCGCTGCCACCGCCAGTATCTGGTCAACCTCGATGCCGTGGCGGAAATCCGCCTGGGCGAAGGCGGCGCCGCCGACATCGTCGCCCGCAACGGCCATGTGATCCCGGTCAGCCGCCGCTTCCTCAAACCGCTCAAACAGCGGGTCGGCATCGCCGAGTAATTGGGCGCGGTCGTCCACCGCGGGAGAAACGGCAACACCTTGAAAGCGGGAGTGGGGACGCGTTACTCCCGCCGTTGAGGTTTTGCTTCTACTTCCGCCGTTTCGCTTGCGCGAACCACCACTGCGGGAGTAACGGCAACACCTTGAAAGCGGGAGCGGGGACGGGCGTTTACTCCCGCCGTTAAGGTT
>NZ_JAFAND010000009.1 GCF_019232825.1 Paludibacterium sp.
GAGCAGATGGAGGCCGCCAAGATTTTGTGCCTGTTGGTGCTTAACGAGCGACGGCAGCTCGTCGGCGCGCTCAACATGCACGACCTGTTCAAAGCCGGCGTGGTCTAACCCCCGCCCGACTCAAGGAATAACATGCAAGCGACTCACGATCTGGCCCGCCGCGTCCGTCTGTTTATCATGGACGTGGATGGGGTGCTGACCAACGGCACGATTTTCATCACCGCCCAAGGCGAAGAGCTGAAGGGATTCAATACGCTCGACGGCCATGGCCTGAGAATGTTGCAATCCACCGGCGTCAAACTCGCCATCATCACCGGCCGCGCCGCCGCGTGCGTCGACAAGCGCGCGCGCGATCTGGGCATCGACTATTACTACGCCGGCATTCAAGACAAGCGCGCGGCGTTTGCGGAGCTATGCGCCAAAGCCGGCGTCACCGCCGAACAATGCGCCTACGTCGGCGACGACGTGGTCGACCTGCCGGTCATGCGGCGTGTCGCCTTGGCCATCGCCGTACCGGAGTCGCCCAGCGTGGTGCGGCAGAACGCGCACTACGTCACCGGCGCCAGCGGCGGCCGCGGCGCGGTGCGCGAGGCCTGCGAATTGATCATGCAGGCGCAGGGGACGCTCGACGGCCTCATGGCGGGTTACCTATCATGAGATTGGGACGCCCCGCCCGCTTGTTTCCGATCGCCTTGGTCTTGCTGATGGCTTTATTGACCATTTGGCTCGATCAGGTATCGAAACTGGGCAGCTTCGGCCGCGATCTGGATCCGTCACGGCCGGAGTTCGTTTCGGAAGAAGTCGACGCCACGCGCTTCGATATCCAAGGGCGGGTCGAACAGCGCATGGTGGCCGATAAACTGTGGCAATACCCGAATCAGAACGATCTGTACTTCGCCAACGGCACCATCGATCTGTTTCGGGACGGTCAGCAGGACTATATGCTCAGTGCAGAAAGCGGGCGCTACAACACCCAAACCCGCATCGCCTTCTTCGACCGCAAGGCTCACCTGTTGAAACCCGCCGCCGCAGGGCAACCGGAAGTGACGCTCGACAGCAGCGCCATGACCGTGGATACTGCGCGACGCTACGCCAGTTCGAAACAGCCGACCATCATCCATTACGGAGACAGCGTCGCCAACGCGACCGGGTTCAATTACGACTACAACGCCGGCGTCGTGAACTTGCTTTCCTCCGCTAGGGCAACATATGTCAAATAGATTCACTCCGTTCTTGATGCTTATTGCACTATCCGCGCCGCTCGCGCACGCCGAAAAAGCGGATAGCGACAAGCCCATCCAGATCAGCGCCAACCGCGCCACGCTGGATCAGCTCAAGGGTGTGACCCAATGGGAAGGCGATGTGGTGGTTATCCAAGGGACGCTGCAACTGCACGCCGATCACTTGACCGTCACCCGCGACGCGCAAGGCAACCAGACGATGCTCGCCACCGGCAAACTCACGACTTTCCGCCAAAAGGCCGACGACACCCCGGAGAAAAAGAACGTCTGGATCAATGGCCAGGCTAGCCGGATCGACTACAGCACGGTCACCCATACCGCGATATTGACCACCAATGCCCGCGTCAAAAAGGGCGACGACCTGCTGATCGGCGACGTGATCGTTTACAACACCGAGACGCAGATCTATCAAAGCCAGGGCGGTGGCAGCAACACCGCCAATAAAGGCCGGGTGACCGCCATCATCCAGCCGCAGAAAAAGAACGCCAGCGGCGGCGCAGGAAAGCAACCATGACGGAAAACCTACTCACGGTGGAGCGACTGAAAAAGCGGTATAAAAGCCGCACAGTCGTCAAAGACGTATCGCTCGACATCAAAAGCGGCGAAGTGGTCGGCCTCTTGGGACCGAACGGCGCCGGCAAAACCACCAGCTTCTATATGATCGTCGGGCTCGTCGGCGCGGACGACGGCAACATCACGCTCAACGGGCAGACGATCACTCACATGCCGATTCATCGCCGCGCACGGCTGGGACTCGGCTATCTGCCGCAGGAAGCATCGATTTTCCGCAAGATGACCGTGGACGAAAACATCCGCGCCATCCTGGAAATTACCGGCTTCAAAGACGACGAGCTGGAGAAGGAACTCGATCTCCTGCTCGACGATCTGAACATCGCTCACCTGCGCAACAGCAACGCCTTGTCGCTATCCGGCGGCGAACGACGCCGCGTCGAGATCGCCCGCGTGCTGGCCACGCGCCCTCGTTTCATTTTGCTAGACGAACCCTTTGCCGGTGTCGACCCCATCGCGGTCATCGACATTCAGAAGATTATTTCCTTCTTGAAGGAACGCGGTATCGGCGTACTGATCACCGACCACAACGTTCGCGAGACGCTGCGCATCTGCGACCGGGCCTATATCATCAGCGACGGCGCCGTGCTGGCCTCGGGCGTGCCCTCGACGCTCGTCAGCGACGAACGGGTGCGCAAGGTTTACCTCGGTGAGCACTTCCACCTCTAAGCCATGAAGCAAAGCCTCCAGCTGAAAGTCTCGCAACAATTGACCTTGACGCCGCAATTGCAGCAGTCAATCAAATTGTTGCAGCTGTCGACCATCGAGCTGCAGGCCGAAGTGGAACGGTATCTGTTGGAAAACCCGATGCTGGAGCGCGCCGACGACTCGCCGTCGACCGACCAGCCCGCCGATGCGCCGCAAGCAACCGAACAGACGGCGACGGACGACGGCGCTACGCAGACCGACGAGCCTGGCGTGTCGGCGCTGCAGGACTGGGGCAGCGGCGGCGGCGGTGGCGGCGGCCACGACGAGGATTACGACCCGTTCCACAACGTCCCCTGCCAGCCGACGCTGCGCGAACAGCTGCTGGCGCAACTGGGCGAGGTTTCGCTCGCGCGCCGCGACCATGCGGTCGTCCAGCTGTTGATAGAGGAATTGGACGACGACGGCTACCTGAGCACGCCGCTCGCCGAGCTCGCCGCCGCACTGCCGGACGAGCTCGACATCGACGAATCGGAATTGGCCACGGGCTTGCGCATGCTGCAGCAATTCGACCCGCCCGGCGTGGGTGCGCGCGCGCTCTCCGAATCGCTGGCGCTGCAACTTGGCCGCCTGGACGACAGCACCCCGGGGCTCGCGCTGGCGCGCACCATCGTACGCGACCACCTGGACCTGTTGGGCGCGCGCGACTACACCCGGCTGCGCAAGCAACTCGGTTGCAACGACGATGCGCTGCGCCTGGCTCAAGCCTTGATCGCCACGCTCAACCCGCGGCCGGCCACCGGTTTCGACGCCAGCGACACGCACTACATCACGCCGGATGTCACTGTCCGAAAAAGGAAAGGCCGTTGGGTGGCGGAGTTGAATGCCGGCGCCGTGCCGCATCTGCGCGTCAACCAAATCTACGCGCAAATGCTGTCGGAAAACCGCCAACAATCCGGCGATCTGTCCGGGCGGCTACAAGAAGCCCGGTGGTTGGTCAAGAACATCCAACAGCGATTTGACACTATCCTGAAAGTGTCGGAAGCTATAGTCGACAAGCAGCAAGCGTTCTTTGAACAAGGCGAAGTGGCCATGCGGCCGATGATTCTGCGCGACATCGCCGAAGAACTTGGACTGCATGAATCCACCGTTTCCAGGGTCACCACCCAGAAATATCTACTCTGCCCTCGCGGACTATTCGAGCTGAAATATTTCTTCGGCAGCGCCCTGGAAACCGACAGTGGCGAAGAATGCTCCGCCACCGCCATCAAGGCCCATATCCGTAAATTGATCGAGGAAGAGAATCCGGCCAAGCCCCTGTCAGATAGTGCCATTGCCGCGCAGCTATCCAGCCAAGGCATACTGGTTGCAAGACGTACCGTTGCCAAGTATCGTGAAGCCATGCAGATAGCGCCGGTCAACCAGAGAAAGACTCTGTAATCCCCTATTCGGCCGCGCGGCCGACCCGACCGCGCAGTCTTTATGGCAACAAAAAGGAGTAAGGGTTATGAACATCAAAGTGACTGGTCTTCACCTCGAGATCACCCCGTCGCTGCGCGACTATATCGAGAACAAGCTCGAGCGCATCAGCCGTCACGTCGACGATCTGATCGATGTCTCCGTCACCCTGTCCGTGGACAAACTCATCCAGAAAGCCGAGGTCAACGTCCATCTGTCCGGCAAGGACATCCATGTCGAAACCACCGAATCCGACATGTATGCCGCCATCGACCTGTTGATGGACAAACTGGATCGCCAGGTATTGAAGTTCAAGGAAAAACAGTCCGAACATCGCGGCGCCCATCCGGAAGCCTCGTTGTAAGGCGGTAAACCGTGTCGCCGGGAACCTTCGGGTTCCCGTTTTTGTTTGCCTGATTTTTTTCGCCCAACGCTATGAAACAGATCGGTAAAATTCTCTCGCGCGATCACATCCTGCTCGACCTCGACGTCAGCAGTAAAAAACGTGTTTTCGAGCAAGTCGGCCTGTTGATGGAGAACACCTGCGGCATCGCCCGCAGCGAAGTCTTCGACTGTCTGTTCGCCCGGGAGAAGCTGGGCTCGACAGGCCTCGGCCAGGGTGTCGCCATCCCGCATGGCCGCGCGCACGGCCTCAAAGAGGCCGCGGCGATCTTCATCCGCCTCAAGGTGCCGATTTCCTTCGACGCGCCGGACGGCAAACCGGTGCAAAGCCTGTTCGTGCTCCTGGTGCCGGAGCAGGCGACCGACCTCCACCTGCAGGTATTGTCGGAGCTCGCGCAGCTCTTCTCCAGCCGCCCCTTGCGCGAAAAGATTCTCTCCGCCCAGAATGTGGACGAGCTCTATCAGATCCTCCTCGAGTGGTCGAACAACCATGCCTAGCATAACGGTGCGCAAGCTGTACCAGGAAAACCAGCAAAAGCTCAATCTCAGCTGGGTTGTCGGCACAGCCGGCGCCGACAACATCATCGGCATCGATGAACAGCGGCCGACGCTCGCGCTCGTCGGCCACCTGAATTTCATCCACCCGAACCGAGTGCAGGTATTGGGCCTGGCGGAAGTCGACTATCTGAACCGCCTGGAACAATCGGCGGCTAAAACCGCGCTCGACCAACTGTTCCACAAGAGCATGTCGGTGGTGATGGTGGCCAACGGCCAGCCGGTGCCGAAACTATTGCGCGACTACTGCCATTCGCACAGCGTGCCGTTGATGTCCACGCCGCTGGAAAGCCCGTACCTGATGGACGTGCTGCGTATTTACCTGGCACGGGCGCTGGCGGTCTCCACCGTGCTGCATGGCGTGTTTCTCGACGTGCTGGAAATCGGCGTGCTCATCATGGGCGACTCGGCCATGGGCAAGAGCGAATTGGCGTTGGATCTGATCTCCCGCGGCCACGGCCTGGTGGCCGACGACGCGGTCGAGCTCTACCGGATCGGCCCGGAAACGCTGGAAGGCCGTTGCCCCCCGCTGTTGCGCGACTTTCTCGAAGTTCGTGGCCTCGGGATTCTGAATATCCGCACCATCTTCGGTGAAACCGCCGTGCGGCCGAAAAAAGTGCTGAAGCTGATCATTCATCTGGTCAAAGCCAACGATCAGGCGATGCAGGCGCTCGATCGCCTCAACATCCAGTCCGAGACACAGGACATTCTCGGCGTCACCGTGCGCAAGGTAGTGCTGCCCGTCGCCGCCGGCCGTAACTTGGCGGTACTGGTCGAAGCGGCCGTACGCAACTATATTCTTCAATTGCGCGGCATCGACAGCACGCGTGAATTCATTGAGCGTCACACCAATTTCCTCAAGGACCAGGAGCATGCAACTGATATTGATTAGCGGGCAATCCGGCTCCGGCAAATCGATCGCTTTGCGCGCTCTGGAAGACTCTGGTTTTTATTGCGTCGACAATCTACCCGCCACCATGCTGTCAGAAGCCGTGGCGCTTTATCAGGATTACGGCTTCGACCGCATCGGCATCAGTGTCGATGTACGCTCCAGCCCCTCGCTCGGCGCGCTGCCGCACGAAATGAGCAAACTGCGGGAGCAGGGTGTGGACGTTCGTCTGCTCTATCTTGAGGCGCAGGACGATATTCTCGTCAAACGCTTTTCCGAAACCCGGCGGCGCCACCCATTGGCGGGCAACGGCTTGTTGACCATCAACGAGTGCATTCTGGCTGAAAAGGAGATGCTGGCGGGCATTCAGGAACTGGGCGCGCGCTTCGACACCACCGATCTTCTACCCAACACCTTGCGCAGCTGGGTCAAGGATCTGGTCTCGGCCGACAGCAGCCGCCTGACCCTGGTGCTGCAGTCGTTCGGCTTCAAGCACGGCGTACCGCTCGATTTGGATTTCGCCTTCGACGTGCGCTGCCTGCCCAACCCGTACTATGTTCCGGAATTGCGGCCGTTGACCGGTCTGGACCAACCGATCATCGATTATTTTCTGCGCGAGCCGGCGGTGGCCGAAATGACCGAGGACATCCGCCGCATCATCGCGCGCTGGCTGCCGGCCTTCAGCCAGGAAAGCCGCAGCTATTTGACAGTCGCGATCGGCTGCACCGGCGGGCAGCACCGTTCGGTCTACATTGCCGAACAATTGGCGGCAAGCTTTCCCGACCAGCAGATCGTTATCCGTCACCGACAATTGCAGCAACCGGAATAACCCGGCCGCGCGCGGCCGGCAAAGAGCCCGACAAAAATATGCGCCCCATTCAAACTGTCACCGTCGCCCTCACCGGCGCCTCCGGCCTGCCCTATGGCTTGCGCCTGATCGATTGCCTGATTGCCGCCGACGTGCGCGTCTGGGTGCTTTACTCTCAGGCGGCGCAAGTGGTGGCCCAGCAGGAACTCGGCCAAACGCTGCCGGGACGTCCGGCTCAGGCCGAGCGCTGGTTCGCCCAAAGAAGCGGCGCCAAGGAAGGACAACTGCGCGTGTTCGGTCGCGAGGAGTGGTTCGCGCCGGTCGCCTCCGGCTCCAACCCCGCCGATGCCATGGTGGTCTGCCCCTGTACCATGGGCACGCTGGCCGCCATCGCCCAAGGTCTCTCCGATAATCTGATCGAACGCGCCGCCGACGTGAGCATCAAGGAGGGGCGCAAACTGATCCTGGTGCCGCGCGAGACGCCGTTGTCGGCGCTGCATCTGGAAAATATGCTCAAGCTCGCGCGTTTGGGCGTGGTCATTCTGCCGCCGGCGCCAGGCTTCTATACCCACCCGCAAACCATTGACGATCTTGTCGACTTCGTGGTCGCGCGCATGATGGATCAATTGGGCGTGCCGCATACGCTGATGGCCCGTTGGGGGGAGGCGCAGTGAGCACCGCCATCTACGGCGTTACCGCGCTGCGCGCGCTGGAGGCCCGCGCGGCGTCGCAAGGTATCGACCTGATGGCGCGGGCGGGACAAGCCGCAGCGGACTGGGTAGCCGCACGCTATCCGGTTGGCGCGCGCATTCTGCTGGCCGCAGGTCCTGGCAACAATGGCGGCGATGCACTGGTAACGGCACAACGATTGGCGGCAGCCGGCTATCAAGCCCAGGTGCTGCTGCCGCAACCGCCCCAAACCGCGGCGGCCCAACGGGCGCTGGCAGATTGGCAGGCCTGCGGCGGCGAGGTGCTCGCGGTGTTGCCGGCCGGCTCGACGCGCCCGGATCTACTCGTGGATGGGCTGTTCGGCATCGGCGCGGACCGCCCGTTCAACGACGCATGGCGCACGCTGATCGCGCAGCTGAACGCGTTGGCGGCGCCGGTGTTGGCGCTCGACACGCCGACCGGTCTGGATGCCTGGCGTGGGGTCGCGCGCAACGCCGTCTTGCGCGCCGACGCCACCTTGACCTTTTTGAGCCACAAACCCGGCTTGCTGACCGGCGATGGGCCGGACCTGGCCGGCGACGTTTTCCTGCAGACGCTGAACCACCCAGGCTGGGGCGACGACACGCCAGAGGGCGAGGTCTATCAGCCATCGGCGCTGACAGCCCTGATCCGACCGCGCAACAGCCACAAAGGCAGCTATGGCACGGTCGGTATCGTCGGGGGATGCGAGGGCATGCTGGGGGCCGCGCTGTTGGCGGGACGCGCCGCATTGGCCGGCGGCGCCGGCAAGGTGCGGCTCGCGCTGCTGGACCCGCGCCTGCCGGTCGATCCCCAGTCGCCCGCGCTGATGATGCACGCCGCCAAGGGCTTGCCGGACTGTGAGGTATTGGCGCTGGGGCCGGGCATGGGCCAGGACGCCGCGGCGCTGACGCTGCTCAAGGCGGCCATTGCCGACGCGCGCCCGCTACTGCTCGATGCCGACGCGCTGAATCTCTTGGCGCGCGAGAGCGCGCTGCAAACCCGCCTCGCCGCGCGGCGCGCGCCGACAATCATCACGCCGCACCCGGCAGAGGCCGCCCGCTTGCTATCCACCGATGGCGCCGCGATCCAAGCCGACCGTATCCGCTCGGCACGCGCGTTGGCCTCGCGCCTGAACGCCGTCACGGTGCTCAAAGGCGCGGGGACGCTGATCGCAACGCCTGGCGGCGATTATCTGATCAACACCAGCGGCGGTCCGGCGCTGGCCTCAGCGGGCCAGGGCGACGTATTGAGCGGCTTGATCGCGGCCTTGCTGGCGCAACACCTCTCGCCGCTGGCCGCCGCGGCATTGGGCGTGCATGTGCACGGTCTTGCCGGCGACACTTACACGCGCGACCGCGGCGGGCCGATCGGACTGACCGCCGATCTGACCGCGAGCATGCTATCCGACGAGCTGAACCGATTGGTGCGGCATGCACCCCGCTAAGCAGACCGGCGCTTATGCCGCCGGCCTAGCCGCGGTGCTCGCTTGGTCGACGGTGGCCACCGCGTTCAAGATCAGCCTCGCCTACCTGACGCCCTCCCAATTGCTGCTGTGGGCCAACCTGGCCTCGCTGCTCTCCCTGCTCTCCCTGCTCACGATTCAGGGTCGCCTGCAGGAGGCTGCCGCCACGCTGCGACAGCATTGGCGCCGGTCACTGCTGTTAGGCGCCGTCAACCCGTTCGCCTATTATCTGGTGCTGTTCCAAGCTTATTCGCTGTTGCCGGCGCAAGAGGCCCAGGCGATCAACTACACCTGGGCGTTGACGCTGACCATCCTGTCGGTGCCCGTGTTGAAACAACACCTTCGTCCTCACGACATGCTGGCTGCGCTCGTGTGCTATGGCGGCGTTCTGGCCATCGCCACCCGGGGCGATCCGTTCGGCCTGCATTTCGACAGCCCGCGCGGCGTGGCGCTGGCGCTGTGGTCGACCCTGCTCTGGGCCGGCTATTGGCTGGCCAATACACGCGACACGCGCGACCCGGTGATCGGCTTGGCGCTCAATTTTGCCTGCGCGCTGCCCATGATCTTCTTGTGGTGCGCGTGGCACGGAGAATTGAGCCTGCCACCCTGGCGGGGACTGGCGGGGGCAGGCTATGTCGGCGCGTTCGAAATGGGATTCACCTATGTGCTGTGGCTCTTCGCGCTCAAGCGGACCGACAGCGCAGCACGCATCGCCAATCTGATCTTCTTGTCGCCGCTGATCTCGCTGCTCTTGATCCACTGGCTCTTGGGGGAAGAAATCCTGCCCTCGACCCTGGTTGGGCTAAGCCTGATTCTGGGCGGATTGTTGCTGCAAAAGTGGCCGGCACAGCGTGCCGCCACTGCCTAAGCGCCGAAAAACCGGCTCTTTTTTATAAAACACGCATTTTTGATTGGATTTTTGCATTTTACAGCCACCTTATTTACGATGAGAGAGAGTGAGGAAGCCGCCCATCATGATGAAAAGCATCAAGGCTCAACTAACTGTCTGGCTCATCGTCGGCATCACCGTGATTCTCACGGTGACCGGCTACGTGTCGTTCAGCGCCAGCAAAGCGCAGGGCGAGGCCGACTATCAAGCGCTGCGCTCCGCATTGAAGGAGCGGTTGGCGCTATCGCTCCCTCATGGCGTTTGGCAGCTGGACGACCAGTACATTCAACTGACCCTGGACGCCGAACTCGGCTGGCAGTCATTGATTGCCATTCGCATTAAAGGTGATGCCGGGCTGAATATCGGCCGAATCCGCGACAATCACGGCCTGCGCGACATGACGCCCACCGAGGAGCCCGCCGCCGACGACGTGCTGACCATCCCTATCGTCTACCAAGGCAAGGAAAAGCTCGGCGTGGCGCAAGTCTACTTGTCGCGTCACGATCTGAACGCCCAGCTGCAAAGCCGCTTGATGGAAAGCCTGCTGCAGATCGTGGTGTTGGACGTGCTGATTCTGTTCCTGATGAGCTACGCGCTACGTCATTTCGTCTTCCGTCCGTTGAAAGAACTCCAGGATGCCTTGGATCGGGCGGCCAGCAGCTCCGACCTGGAGTCGGCCACGATCACGGTCAACCAGCAAAATGAATTCGGCGAGGTCATGCACAGCTTCAACCGCATCGTGGCGCGGATCATGGATGACCTGATGCTGCGCACGCAGGCGGAAGCCAGCGCGCGCGAAGAAAAGGAAAAGGCGCAGGACGCCTATCGCCGGCTGGTGCAAACCCAACAGACGCTGGTCGAGTCGGAAAAACTGGCGTCGCTGGGCGGGCTGGTGGCCGGCGTCGCGCACGAAATCAACACCCCTGTCGGCATTTCGCTCACCGCGGCCTCCCATCTGGCCGCGGTAACGCAGCAACTGAACCGCGAGCTTGAAGCCGGCGCCATCAAAAAGAGCGACTTCCAAAACTATCTCGCCACGGCAACGGAAAGCTGCGAGCTGATCTTGTCCAATGCCGAACGCGCGGCCGACCTGATCCACAGTTTCAAGCAGGTGGCCGTGGACCAGACGAGCGAAGCGCGGCGAGATTTCCAGCTTGCCGATTATCTGCAGGAGATCATCACCAGTCTGCGGCCGAAGTTCAAACGCACCCAGATCGATATCCAGATCGACTGCGAGCAGGACCTGTTGATGGACAGCTACCCCGGCGCGCTGTCGCAGGTGATGACCAATTTGCTGGTCAACGCCGTCACCCATGCGTTCGACGAGGGGCAACTCGGTCAGATCGCCATTGCCGCCCACCGCTTGGACGACGGGCATCTGTCGTTGACGGTCAAGGACAACGGCAAGGGCATCGCACCGGCCAACATGGGCAAGATTTTCCAACCCTTCTTCACGACCCGCCGCGGCAGCGGCGGCAGCGGCCTCGGTCTGCACATCGTCTACAATATCGTACGACAGCGGTTAGGGGGCAGTATCGACGTGGAAAGCGAGCTCGGCGAGGGCACCACCTTCACGATCACCCTACCCTGCAATGCGCCAGACATCGCGACCAAGGAGAGTTCCTGATGAACAACAATAACGACCTGCCAGACGAGGACAACTGGTTGTTGGACGACGCGCAGGAAGCGAGCGACGATACGACGCAGTCTCCGCTCAAGCGCCCGTGGAAAGTATTGATCATCGACGACGAGAAAGACGTGCACACCGCAACGCGGCTGGCCATCCAGGACATCCGATTCAAAGACAAGGCCCTGGCTCTTTTGTATGCCTCGTCGGCGGAAGAGGGCTTCCAGGTCATCGCCGCCAATCCGGACCTGGCGCTGGTCCTGCTCGACGTGGTGATGGAAACCGACGATGCCGGTCTGCGGCTGGTGCGGCGCATCCGCAGCGAGCTCAACAACCAGACGGTGCGCATCGTGCTGCGCACCGGCCAGCCGGGCCAGGCGCCGGAGCAGGAGGTCATCCTCGATTACGACATCAACGACTACAAAACCAAGACCGAACTGACGGTGCAAAAGCTGTTCACCACGGTGATCGCCTCGCTGCGCGCCTACGAAAATCTGCTCACCATCGAAAAGAACCGCCAGGGCCTGGCCAAAATTCTGGAAGGCGCGGGAGATCTCTACCAGCTGCACTCGCTCAAGGAGTTCGCCTCGGGCGTGCTCAAACAGGTCAGCACCCTGCTGGACGTCGGCATGGACGGCATCCTGTGCGTGGAAAACGGCAACCAGGCCAATGGCCGGCTGGCGGTTGAAGTGCTTGCGGCCACAGGCTCCTACGAATATCTGACCCACACCAACGATTTCAGCGCGCTGCCGGAACTTGCCGAGGCGATCACGGAATCGCTGAGCAAGAAAAAGAGCATCTATCGCCATCCCTACGACGTGCTGTACATCACTTCGCAGAACAATCGCGAATTCGTCGTGCATTTCAGCCCGCCATGGCCGCTGGAGGACATCGAGCGCAATCTATTGGAAGTCTTCTGCCAGCGCATATCGGCCGCCTACGACAACCTCTACCTGTACCAACAGTTGCGCAAGTCGCAGGAGGCGACCGTGGTCGCGCTGGCGGATCTGGCGGAATTTCGCGATTCGGATACCGGACAACACGTGTTGCGCGTGCAAAAGCTGACGGACGCGTTGGCGAATGAATTGAAAAAAATGAAGTGCTACCCGCAGGATCTGACGTCGGAATTCATGGAGATGGTCGGCATGGCCAGCATCCTGCACGACGTCGGCAAGGTCGGCACGCCCGACCATATCTTGTTCAAGCCAGGCAAGCTCGATCCGGACGAGCGCACCATCATGGAGCAGCACGCCAACATCGGCGCGCAAATTCTGCACAAAGCGAGCTTGATGGTGGAGGGAAACAGCTATCTGGCCTTCGGCAGCGAGATCGCCGGCGGCCATCACGAGCACTATGACGGCAGCGGCTACCCGCAGCGTATGCGCGGCGGGGACATCCCCCTCTCCGCGCGCATTGTCGCGGTGGTCGACGTGTTCGACGCGCTCCTGCACAAACGTCCGTACAAGGAGCCGTGGACGCTCACGGAAACGATGGACTACATCAAGGCGCGCGCCGGCAGCCAGTTCGACCCGCATGTGGTCACGGCGCTGGTGGCGTTGGTCAGCGAAAACCGGGTGCCGTTCGACATCCCCAAGATTTAGCACGACCGCAGTAGAGAGCGAAAAAGAGCGGGACCCTGGCGCCGCGCGTGTTTGTGGCGCACTGCCTTCGGCGAGTGCGCCCTACGCGAGCGCGTGGGGCGGGACGGTCTTCCGCCCAACGCCGATTCAGACGTAGAACATCACGCAGACAAATTGGCACAGACTGCCAGCCAGCACGAACAAATGCCAGATGCCATGGCCGTGGCGGATTTTCTCGTCGTTGACGAACCAATAGATGCCGATGCTGTAAAACACCCCGCCAAGCGCGAGCCAGACGAGCCCCGCCGTCGCCAGCGACGACACCAGCGGCCGCATGGCAATCAGCACCATCCACCCCATCAGCACGTACAGAATCATCGACAACAGCCGCGTGCGGCGGCCGATGGTGAGTTCCTGCACGATGCCGAACAGCGCGAGCCCCCAGCTCAGACCAAACAGCGTCCAACCCCATGGACCGCGCAGCGTGACCAACGCAAACGGCGTATAGCTGCCGGCGATCAAGAGATAGATGGCGGTGTGATCACATTTCTGCAGGATGGCTTTGGCCCGGCCGCGCACGCTGTGGTAGAGCGTCGAAACCAGATAAAGAATGACCAGCGTGCTGCCGTACAAGGAAAAGCTGACCACTTTCCAGGGGTCGCCCTCCATGCCTGCTCGCGTCACCAGCACGGCCAAACCGGTAATGGCCAGCAAGGTGCCGACCAGATGGGAGATGCCGTTAAAGCGTTCTCCGTGATACATAAACCCTCCGTACGGGCATTGTCATCTTGCCCTGATGACAGTTTACCGACTCGCCCGCCATTGTGCGTGAACTCTCTGATAAATATCGGCAAAACAATGATTTTTAAAAGATAAATTTGGCACACAAAAATAAAAAAACCGCCCATGGGCGGTTTTTTTATCCAGCTAGGATTAAGCTCCCAGTGCTTTCAGAACGTTGTCGCGCACAGTATCCACCGATTGCGTGCCATCGATCTTGATGTATTGCGGCGCCTTGGCCGTCGTGGTCGCCAGTTTGGCGTAAAACGACACCAGGACTTCCGTTTGCTCGTGATAGATATGCAGGCGCTTCTTGACCGTTTCTTCCTTGTCGTCGTCGCGCAGGATCAGCGCCTCGCCGGTCACGTCGTCGATGCCGTCGCGCTTGGGCGGGTTGTACTTGACGTGATAGGTGCGTCCCGACGCCACATGCACGCGGCGGCCGGACATGCGATCCACGATCAAGGCGTCCGGCACGTCGATCTCGACCACGTAGTCGATGTCCACGCCGGCATCGCGCAACGCTTCCGCTTGCGGGATGGTGCGCGGAAAGCCGTCGAACAGGAAGCCCTTGGCGCAATCGGCTTCGGCGATCCGTTCCTTCACGAGTCCGATGATGATGTCGTCACGCACCAGCCCGCCTTCGTCCATGATCTTCTTGGCGGCCAAACCCAGCTCGGTGCCCGCCTTGACTGCGGCGCGCAGCATGTCGCCCGTGGAAATTTGCGGAATGCCGAACTTCTCTTTGATGAAATTGGCCTGAGTACCCTTGCCGGCGCCTGGCGCGCCCAACAGAATCAGTCTCATGTCTCCCTCCAGGAGTGGGTTATGTTGGCTTGTCTTTATGATCAGGTTCAGATGAAGAGTCGGCGAACGCGCTCCAAATCCTCGGGTGTGTCCACGCCCACGGCGGGCGCCTCGTCCACGACCGCTACCGCGATCGCATAGCCATACCACAACGCGCGCAGTTGCTCCAGCGCCTCGAAGGTCTCCAGAGGCGAAGGCGCTAGCGCGGCATAGGTCTTCAGAAAGCCGGCGCGATAGGCATACATGCCGATATGGCGCAGTGCGGGCAAACCGTGCGGCAGATTGTCGCGACCAGCGGCAAAAGCATCGCGCGCAAAAGGAATCGGCGCGCGGCTGAAATACATCGCCCGCCCGGTATGGTCGAGCACCGTTTTGACCACATTGGGATTGAACAGGTCGGCCGCCTCATGGATCGGATGCGCCAAGGTGGCCATCGGCAGCGCCCCATCCTCGAGCAGCGATGCCAAACGGTCGATCAACGCCGGATCGATCAGCGGCTCGTCGCCTTGCACGTTGACCAGCACCGCCTCGTCCGTCAAACCCAGCAATTCGGCCACCTCGGCCAAACGATCCGTGCCGGAGGCATGGTCGGCGCGCGTCATCAGCGCCTCGATGCCATGCGCCGCGCAAGCTGTCTGCACATCGGGGTGATCGGTCGCCACCAACACGCGCGCCGCGGCGCTCTTCAGCGCCTGACGCGCCACGCGCACCACCATCGGCAGGCCGGCGATGTCGGCCAAAGGCTTATTGGGCAGACGGCTCGACGCCAGACGCGCTGGAATAACGACCGTGAAGGCGGTCATTCGATCTCTTCCTCCGGCGCGAGCTCGCGCGCCTCCTCTTCCAGCATCACCGGAATGTCGTCGCGAATCGGAAAAGCCAAACGATCACCTTTGCAAACCAGTTCTTGCTGCGGCTTGAGGTAAACCAGCGGCCCCTTGCACACCGGGCACACCAGGATGTCGAGAAATTTAGCGTCCATTGCTTGCCTTCAGTCTTGCCAGTATCCAATCGGCCAGATCGGGGACGATCTGCGCCCTGATCGGCAGAACCCACAGTTTATCATGATTGAGGTGGCGCATCTTGACCGCATCCTTGCCGGTCATGATGATGGCATCGACGTCGCGCGGCAGGTCCGCCTCGGAAAAGGCATGATGATCCGGGAAGGCCAGTGTGCGCGCGAGCGGAATATCCAGGGCGCGCAAGGTGGCGAAAAACCGCTCCGGATGACCGATGCCGGCGAGCGCGGCCACGTTGAGCCCGGCGAAATCGGCTGGCCGCCGCCGCACGGCGGGTTCGGCCAGCGCCTGGATCTCCCCTGGCGCAATCGTCATGGCAAAGCGCGCCACATCGTCCGGGATCGGCAGCGGCACGTCCTGCTCGCCGTTGACCACCACGGCATCGACCTGGGCAAGCCGGGAAACCGGTTCGCGCAATGGTCCATTGGGCAACAGCCGAGCCGTGCCGAAGCCGCGCGCGCCGTCCACGACCACCACCTCCAGATCGCGCGCCAGCCGGTAATGCTGCAACCCGTCATCGGTGAGAATCAGCGATACCTGCGGATGGGCGGCGAGCAAGGCCCGCCCCGCGGCCACGCGGTCACGGCCGACAAAGACCGGCGCGCCCGTGGCGGCCAACAGCAGCGGCTCGTCCCCCACCTCGGCGGCGTCACTGTCCGGCTTGACCGCTGTCGGCAAACGGTGGCGGCCGCCATAGCCGCGGCTGATCACCCCGGCTTGCACGCCGCGATCGCGCAGCGCATCGAGCAACGCGATCGTCAGCGGGGTTTTGCCGACACCGCCCACGTGGATGTTGCCGATTACCACCACCGGCACCGGCAAACGCCCCTGCGCCATCCAGCCGCGCGCAAACGCCATGCGGCGCATCGCGGCCAATATAGCGAACAGGGCTTGCAGCGGGGCCAGCAGCACGGTCAGCCCAAGACGGGGCCGATACCAATGCCGTTCGATCAGACTCACGGACTCGGAGCCTGCGTGGAGAAGGTCAGACGGGTCAGCCCCGCCATGCGGGCGGCTTCCATCACGCTGATCACCGATTGGTGCGTCGCTTTGCCATCGGCATTGATCACCACTTCGCTATCCGGCGGCACGGCCTCAAGCGCCGACAACAAGCCCTTGTCGTCGCCGGCGGCCAGGGCCGCGCCATTGACGGTCATGCGGCCATCGGCGCGAATGCCGATGTCGACGGCCTTGGGCTTTTCCTTCACGACGTCGCCCTGCCCCACCGGCAGATTGATCTGCATTTCGGCGTAATGCTGATAAGTGGTCGTGACCATCAAAAAGATCAGGATCACCAGCAGGACGTCGATGAGGGGAATCAGATTGATCTCAGGCTCGTCCCGATGACGGCCGCGGCGAAAGTTCATGACTTACCCCTGACGGCGGTCGCCGTGGATGACTTCGACCAGACGCACGGCCTGGGACTCCATCTCGACCAGCAAAGCGTCGACCTTGGCGCGGAAATAGCGATAGAACATCATGCTCGGAATCGCCACGATCAAACCGAAGGCGGTGTTGTAGAGCGCGACGGAAATACCGTGAGCCAAGACATGCGGATTGGCGCCGGTCGGCGTTTGCGAGCCGAACAGTTCAATCATGCCGACGACGGTGCCCAAGAGACCAAGCAGCGGCGCCATGGCGGCGATCGACCCCAAAGTGGTTAAAAATCGTTCGAGCTGGAACAAAACCAGCCGCCCTTCATCTTCAATCGCTTCTTTCATCACTTCCCGGCTGCCGTCGGCGTTGCGCAAACCCGCGCTCAGAATTTGTCCGAGGGGAGACGCGCCGGCCATCTGGCGCAACGCCTCGCTGTCGGCGCCATGGCGGCGATAAGCGTCGAGCGTTTGCGCCAAGAGCCCTGCCGGCGCGACCAGGCTCTGCCGCAGCGAATACAGCCGTTCGAGGATGATGGCGAGGGATACGATGGAGGCGGCCACAATTGTCCAAATCGGCCAGCCGGCCGCTTCAATGATCGACCACACGAGTCATTCTCCAGAAATACACGCTATAAAGCAGAGACTTTATCCGTTTCGCACACACTAGGGCAATACGCTATTTGACCTTGGCGGAGAAACCATTTTAAACAATCTGTTAAATAAAAGGACTTGAAAATGATACGGTCATAGCCAATAGAATGGCGACATTCGGGGGTAACACCAAATTGTTGTAGCAATACTACAGTCAAACCAGCTACAGTGCACGCAAATGCACTACAGATGCAACAGCCCGCAGAACATTGGCCTCACCTGTCTTTGCCAGGCATCCTGTAACTATTAGCAAATACTGGTCTTATCCTTGATCAAAACCTGTTTTGTAGCGATGTTACATGACGCAAGGTTTTAATTCCGACAGACGCAAGTACCGACTCGGTTGATCCAAATCAATGGATTTTGGTTATAAATAAGAATATTCTCTGACTCGCCGACGGCATTTCCCACCGCAATGGACGTTGGCGCCACACAGATATCTTCAAACAAGTTTTTGCCTGCCAGGACCGCGTCAGGCGCGCGCCGCCGTAGAGAACCTGGCAAGCCGAGAGGTTTCATTATGGGTACTTCCGAACTGCAGCAGGAGCTGATCCTGAATGCACCCCTTTCCGGCATGCTGTTGCCCTTGAGCGCGGTACCGGACCCGGTCTTCGCGGAAAAAATGATTGGCGACGGCGTCGCCATTTCACCGGCCAGCAACATGTTGCGCGCGCCCTGTGCCGGCACCGTCACCCACATTCATTCGTCGCGCCACGCGCTGACGCTGACCACCGAGGACGGCATTGAAATTCTGATGCACATCGGCCTCGACACGGTCGACCTCAAGGGCCAGGGTTTCACCGCCCGCGTCAATGCGGGCGACCGCGTCAACGCGGGCGACGCGCTGATCGAGTTCGACGACGCGTTCCTCGCCACGCACGCGCGCAGCCTGATCACGCCGATCATCATTCTGACCGGCGACAAGGTCGCCGCGATGGAAGCCGCCAGCGGCCACGTCGTCGCCGGCCGCGACCGCATTCTGACGCTGTCCCGCGCGGGCACGTTCGCCCAGGCGCCGGCCAAGGCGGAAACCAGCGGCCGCGTCGAATCGCCGTCGATCACGGTCATCGGCCGCGCCGGGCTGCACGCCCGCCCCTGCGCCGTGATCGCGCACGCCGCCAAGCAATTCAAATCCGACATCAAGCTGTTGTGCGGCACCGAACAGGCCAACGCCAAGAGCGTGGTCGCGCTCCTGGGTCTGAACGTTCGCCACGGCGACGTGGTTCGGCTGATCGCCGAGGGCGAGGATGCGCAGGCCGCGGTCGAGAAATTGACCTTGCTGGCCGCGGGCGACGCGCATGAAGCCGCCCCGGAAAGCCAAACGCCGGAAACGGCCGCCGCGCCGGAAGCCTCGGCCGACGTCGATGCCGACCCGAATCTGCTGCGCGGCGTCGGCGCCTCGGCCGGCATCGCCGTGGGCCAGGCCTTCATCCTGGGCCACCAAGCCATCACGCTGACCGAGCAAGGCAACGGCGATACCGCGGAACGCGAAGCGCTGCACAACGCCATCGCCGAAGCGCACACCCAGCTGGAACAATTGAAGTACCAAACGCACGGCAAGACCACGGGCGGCCGCGCCGAGATTTTCGCCGCGCATCAAGAGCTCCTGGAAGATCCGGATCTGCTCGACATGGTCATGAGCGGCATCGCCAACGGCAAGAGCGCCGCCTTCGCCTGGAAGCAAGCCTTCACGCTGCACGCGGATCGCTTGTCGCACCTGCCCAACCCGCTGTTGGCCGCACGCGCCAACGACCTGCGCGACGTCGGTCTGCGCGTGCTGCAAATCCTCACCGGCAGCCGCATGACCGCGCCGGAACTGCCGGCCAACACGATTCTGATCGCCGAAGACCTCACCCCGTCGCTGACCGTGAGCCTCGATCGCAGCAAGGTCCTGGCCTTCTGTACCTCCGGCGGCAGCTCGACCAGCCACGTCGCCATTTTGGCTCGCTCGCTCGATATCCCGGCCGTGGTCGGCATCGACCGCCAGGCGCTGCAGCTCGAAGACGGTACGCCCCTGATCCTCGACGGCAGCCGCGGCACGTTGCGCATCAACCCAACGACCGATGAACTGTCCAATATTCGTACGCAACAGCAGCGTCAAGCCGAGCAACGCGAAGCCGATCTGGAAAATGCCGCCAAACCGGCGAGCACCTCCGACGGCCACCGCGTTGAAGTGGTCGCCAACATCGGCGGCCTGGCGGATGCGGAGAAGGGTATGGAAAAAGGCGCCGAAGGCGTCGGTCTCCTGCGCTCGGAGTTCCTGTTCCTGCAACGCGAGGACGCACCGGGCGAGGCGGAACAGGCCGATGCTTACATGAGCATCGCCCGGGCGGTCGGACACACCCGCCCGCTGGTGATCCGCACGCTGGACGTCGGCGGCGACAAGCCGCTGGCATACTTGCCGATGCCGGCTGAGGAAAACCCGTTCCTCGGCGTACGCGGCGTGCGTCTGGCGCTGGCCCAGCCCGACATCATGAAGAGCCAACTGCGCGCCATTCTGCGCGCGGCACCGTATGCCAAGCTGTGCATCATGTTCCCGATGATCGCCACGCTCGACGAGTTGCGCGAGTGCAAGGCGATGGTGGAAGAAGAGCGCAAGGCGCTCAACGTACCGCCGGTGCAAGTGGGGATCATGATCGAAGTACCCTCGGCCGCAATCATGGCCGAGCAGTTCGCCCGCGAAGTCGATTTCTTCTCGATCGGCACCAACGACCTGACCCAATACGTGCTTGCAATGGACCGCAATCACCCGGGCGTGGGCCGTCAGGCGGACGCATTGAATCCTGCCGTGCTGCAGTTGATGGCAAGCACGGTGCAGGCTGCTCACCGCCACGGCAAATGGGTCGGGGTGTGCGGCGGTCTGGCATCCGACCCGCTGGCCGTACCGGTGCTGGTGGGGATGGGGGTGGATGAATTGTCGGTCTCGGTACCGTCGATTCCAGAAATCAAGGCGTTGGTGCGCAAGTTCAGCAAAACTGAATGCGAAGCACTGACAGCCGAAGTTTTGACGCTGTCCACCGCGTCGGAAGTACGCGCACGTTTGTCCAAAGCAATCAAGGAATAACAGACGCGCACACAGGTTACACGACACAACGAAAGGGGTAGTAGATCATGTCATCCAATGCATTTGGAACACTACAGAAGATCGGCAAGTCGCTGATGATGCCTGTAGCAGTGCTCCCGGTTGCGGGCTTGCTCTTGGGTATCGGTGCGGCCAATTTCAGCTGGATTCCGGCCATCATTTCGCACCTGATGGCTGCGGGCGGCGGCGCCGTATTCGGCAGCCTGCCGATCCTGTTCGCCGTGGGCGTAGCGCTCGGCCTGACCGAAAACGACGGCGTGGCTTCCCTGGCCGCCATCGTCGGCTATGTGGTTCTGTTGGCCACCCTGGGCATCATGGCCCCGGTTCTGGGCGTGAAGACCGTTCAAGTCATGGGCATGGATTCGATGGACACCGGCGTGTTCGGCGGCATCCTGTCCGGTATCCTGGCTTCGATCATGTTCAACCGCTACTACCGCATCGAGCTGCCGTCCTACCTCGGCTTCTTTGCCGGTAAGCGTTTTGTGCCGATCGTCACCGGTATCTGCTCGATCATCATGGGCGTGATCCTGGCCGTGATCTGGGCGCCGATCCAACATGGCATTGACGTGTTCTCCCAATGGGCTGCCGTCAGCAACCCGGCCGTTGCCGTAACCCTGTACGGTGTCGTGGAACGTATGCTGCTGCCGTTCGGCCTGCACCACATCTGGAACGCGCCGTTCTTCTTCGTCATGGGCGACTATGTTGATCCGGTGACCCACCACGTGATCCACGGCGACATCAACCGCTTCTTCGCCGGCGACCCGACCGCGGGGATCCTGGCTGGCGGCTTCCTGCCGAAGATGTGGGGTCTGCCTGCTGCCGCGATTGCCATCTGGCATAGCGCCAAGCCGGAAAACCGCACCAAGATCGGCGCGATGATGGTTTCCGCCGCGTTGACCTCGTTCCTGACCGGTATTACCGAACCGATCGAGTTCTCGTTCCTGTTCGTCGCTCCGGTGCTGTACGCGATTCACGCTGTCCTGGTGGGCCTGGCGTTCTTCCTGATGAACACCTTCGGCGCTCACATGGGCTTCACCTTCTCGCAAGGCTTTATTGACTTCAGTGTGTTCTACGTCAAGGACGTGAAGCCGTGGTTGGTGTTTATTCTCGGTCCGATCTACGCTGTGGTGTACTACACCGTATTCCGCGTGCTGATCTCGGCGCTGAACCTGAAGACCCCGGGCCGCGAAGACGCCACCGAAGAAGAGCTGGCTACCGCTGGCGCTCCGGTTGCTGCTGCGGCTGAAACCAAGGCTGCCGCTCCGGCCGCCGCCGGTTCGATGGCGCAAGGTCTGGTGGAAGCCTTCGGTGGCCGCACCAACCTGACGAGCCTGGATGCCTGCATCACCCGTCTGCGCGTCAGCGTGGCCGATGTGGCCAAGGTTGACCAATCCCGCCTGAAGTCGATGGGCGCGGCCGGTGTGGTCGTGGTTGGCAACAACATCCAAGCCATCTTCGGGCCGCGTTCGGAAAACCTGAAGACGGATATGCAAGAGTATCTGAAGCACAACTAAGCTGTTTTGCATGACCGGCGGCGATCCGGTTCACATCGGATCGCCGCTGCAATCTAAGAACATCGTATACTTTCCGGCTTGCCTCCTGGGACCGCCGAATTAAGTACCGGCGCAGGCGGAGCCAATCGTCCGCGCATCGGGGACGCACATCGTCCCACGTCGAGGTTCTTCACGAATTCTTGCTCCACTCACCGGCACAATGATTCGTGAGTAACTTTGAATCGCCTCGTGCGACAACCGAATTTTGCTATGTAGAGAGGAAGTAACATGGACAGTAACCAGCTCAACCAATTGGTGAGCCGTGTCAAAGCGGCGCAGCGCGTTTACGCCAGCTACACGCAGGAGCAAGTCGACGCGATCTTCCGCGCCGCCGCCCTTGCCGCCGCCGACGCCCGCATCCCGCTGGCCAAGCTCGCCGCCTCCGAAACCCGCATGGGCGTGGTCGAGGACAAGGTGATCAAGAACCACTTCTCCTCCGAGTA
>NZ_JAFAND010000140.1 GCF_019232825.1 Paludibacterium sp.
GCTTTCGGCGGTTTGCTTGGCCGCCGCGCTCGATTGCTCCGACATCTGCGCCGTGTGTTCGACCTGGACGGCGATGCTGTTGCTCGCGCCGCCTTGCTGCTGGATGGCGGCCGAGATCTCGCTGATGTTTTGCGCCGCTTGGGCGGCATTGCCGCCGATCTGCTGAATGGCGTTGTTGGCCTCGTCGGCGCGGTCGACGCTGGTGGCCACCAGCTGCTCGGCCGAGCCCATCTCGCCGGCGGTTTCCTTGGCGCGCGTCATCATGGTCTCGATGGTGGCGGAGATCTCCTGGGTCGAGCGCGCGGTACGCTCGGCGAGTTTGCGCACCTCGTCGGCCACGACCGCGAAGCCGCGGCCTTGCTCGCCGGCGCGCGCCGCCTCGATGGCGGCGTTCAAGGCCAGGAGATTGGTCTGGTCGGCGATGTCGCGGATCACGTTGATCACCGTGCCGACTTGGCCGCTGTCGGTTTCCAGCTGCTGGATGCGGTTGGCCGATTGCTTGACCATGTTGGAGATGCGGTGGATGTCGTCGATGGTCTGGCGGATCACGGTCGAGCCGGAGTCGACCAGGTCCTTGGCGGACACGGCGCCGCCATGGGTGACTTTCGCCTGTTCGGCCACGTGGTTGATGCTCACCGTCATTTGCTCGATGGTGGCGGCCATGCTGGACGAGGCCTCGCTCTGTGCCGAAGCGGCAGTCGACACTTGACCGGCGGTCTCGGTCAATTGCCGCGAGGCGCTGCCGACTTCCTCGGCGATGCCGCGCAATGCCTGAAAGCTGTGCTGCAGCTTGTCGAGCAGCTGGTTCAAGGCTTGCGCCGCTTGGCCGATTTCATCGTTGCGTTTGATCTCGACGCGGTGGCGGAAGTCCAACGATTCGCTGACCGCGACCAGGCCGCCGCGCATCTGTTCCAGCCCGCCGCGGATGGTGCGGTAGAGCTGAGCCGCCATGAGGCCGGTGATCACGAAGGCGGCAACGATGCTGGCGAATGACAGCAGGCGCGATTGGCTATAGGCGGCTTGGTTTTGCCGGCCGACCTGAGTGGCTTGGTCGATGTTGAACTTGTAATGATCGTCCAGCACTTTATAGACCACGGCCGCTTGCGGCACCGCGACTTGGCGCAAGGTGACGTCGGCCTCCGCGTGATTGCCTGCCGCCATCAATGCCGCGACCTTGTCGACCGCAGCGTGATACGGCGTCATGGCGGCCTTGTCGGCGTCGAGTAATTGGCGGTCGGCGTCGTTGATAATGTAGTGGGCTTGATAGTCGCCGATGGCGGCGTCGAAGTCGGCTTCAGACTTGGCGATGGCTTGTTTGGCGCCATCCAGTTGCGCCGGCGTCTGCGCCAGCATCAGGTCGCGCACGCCCAGACGCAGTCCGTTGAAACCGGCGCGGGCTCGGACCATGGCATCCAGACTGGGAAAGGTATTGGTAATTACGTACTGGAAGCGGTCTTGGGCTTGACCCAGTTGCCAGACGCCGTAGAAGCCGACCAATAGCACCGAAAGCAAGGCGACGGCAAGTGTTGTCATTAGTTTCTGGGTAATCGTCATGGCTGCGTCTCCATCAGCAGGGCGGGAGAAGCGGACGACGCCCCACGCGTTGCCCGGACCGCTCTCTTGATGCTTAGACGAGGGTCGGACATCCGTCCAGGGCTAAGATTTATTCTTTATGTATAAAGATGACAAATGGAAAGCTATTTGGCGTAAATGGCGCGTATCAGGGGACCATGTAGGGTGCCTCGGCCAGCAAAGCTTCCAGCGCGCGCGGCGGCAGTGGCTTGCTGAAGAAATAACCCTGCGCAATATCGCCGCCGATTTGCTTGAGGAAGGCCACCTGCTCGGCGCGCTCGACGCCCTCGCCGATGACTTGGGCGCCCATCGCGTGTCCAAGGGCGACGATCATCTTGACCAGGTTGCTGCTTTGCGGGTCTTCCGGCACGCCGTCGAAGAATTGCCGGTCGATTTTCAGACGCACCGCCGGAAAGCGGCGCAAGTAACTAAAGGAGGCGTAGCCGGTGCCGAAGTCGTCGATGGCGAGCGACACGCCCATGCGCTGCAGCGAGGAAAGGTTGAATTCCAATTCTGGCGCACTGTCGGCGGCAATGTTTTCGGTCAGTTCCAGCTCGATGGCGTCGGCGGGCAGGTGATGCCGCTTGAGCGCGGCGGCAACGATATGATGAAACCCCGGCGTTTCCATCTGCCGCACCGATACGTTGACGGCGATGAATAGCGCCGGCGCATAACGGCGGCGCCATAGCGCGATCTGCGCGCAGGCTTCGTCCAGCACCCAGGCGCCGAGCGAGTTGATCAAGGCGTCGTCTTCTTCCGCCAGCGGAATGAACACGCCTGGCGGAACGTCGCCATGCTGCGGGTGGGACCAGCGCAGCAGCGCCTCCATGCCGATGATGCGGCCGCTGCCGAGATCGACGAAGGGCTGGTAATTGAGCCGCAGCTGACCCAGGTCGAGCGCGTGGCGCAACGCCATCTGCAGCTGGCCTTGCTGGCGCCGCGCCTCGCTCAGGCCGCTATTGAACCGTACCCAGGCTTGCCGGCCTTGTCTGGCGGCTTGCTGCATCGCCGAGCCGGCCTGTTGCAGCAGTGTCTCGGCGTCGCCACCGTCGTCGGGAAACAGGCTGACGCCGATCTGGAAGCGCGGATGCAGCGTGAGTTCGTCGATCGTCAGCGGCTGCAACAGGTGATGCTGCAAGCGAGTGAGCCTGGCCGCGCGTTCCGTGTCGCTGTTGCTTTGCAACCAGAGCGCGAAGCGCGCTTCTCCCAGCCGCGCCACCATCTCTCCCGCCAGGATCTCGCCGTCCAAGCGGGCGGCAAGACCGGTGATCAGCCGCTCGCTCACACGTGGACCATAGGTTTCGGCCACTTGCGCCAGGTTGGCGAGCGTCAGCAGCACGCAGGCGCCCGGGTGCGATGCGGCGGTGACGGTGTCCAAATGCTGGCGCAGTTTGTGTCGGTTCGGCAGTCCGGTGGCGTGGTCGTGGTAGGACAGGCGCGAGAGTTCGCCCTCGGCGCGCTGCAAGCGGCGTGCCTGGCGGTTCAATAAGGCGCCGACGCCGATCAACGACAGGCAAAGAATGATGGCGCCCGGCAATAGCCGGATCAGCAACGCGTCGCCGGGCGGCGTAAAGTCCCAACTCAGCCAGGCGACCGGCCTGCCGTCGTGGTCGGTCACCGGCTGGCTCATCCGCGCCGGGTTGGTTTCGGGCGCGAACAGCACCTGTGGATCGCGGATCAGATAACTGGTCGACAGGCTATGCAGCAGCGGCGCGTCCAGGTCGCGGGCGAACAGCAATAGCTTGGCATGTTGCGGCGGAATCTCGCCCTGTTCGCTTTCCACCGGTTGGATGGCGGTGAAATACAGCCGCGGGGAACGGTCGTGTTTGCCAAGTGTTTCGCGCAGTGCCAGGGCGGAGAATCTGGCTTTTTGGTGGGGCGCGCGCATGGCGGCATCGATCCAGCGCCAGTCCTCATCGGATAGGGGCAGCGCGTGCGACGGATCGGCCAGCACTTGGCCGAATTTGATTGCATACACGACCTTGCGCTCGGCGGGATCGAGCAAGAGCGCGATATCGACGTCCAGGTTGGTATAGATCGACGGGGTCAGGTTTTGCGACAGCCAGCGGTAGTCAGGATGGGTGCGGCTGACGCTGTCCTTGAACTCATTCCATACCGCATAGTCGCTCAGCGTTTTGCCTAGCGCGTCGGCCTGTTCGCGCAGGCCGGCGGCGACTTGATGCTGCAGCAGCATGCGGAATTCACGGTTTTCGTGCGCGGCGGAATTGGCCAATAGCCCGCCCACGCCGAACACGCCAATCAGCAGCAAGGCGGTGAGCAGCGCGGTCTGGTTCACCAGAAACCTGTGCCAGCTACTTCTGACCCAGGCCTTACATGATGCGAAGTGCTGATTCATGTTTGCAGGGTACGGGATCGGCCGGGAAAAATCGACTTTTCCTTAGGCCCGGCGCGCCATCGCCGGGCCGGATGCCGAGACGTTATAGCTTGAAGTGGCTGAATTTGGCGTGCAGCCCCTCGACGCTGCTGTTGAGTTCACCCACCACCGCGGCGGCATGTTGCAGTAGCGAATCGGAATTCTGCATGCGCCCGGTGATCTTTTCCGCGCTTTGCGCCATGGCCGTGGTGGCGGCCAGCTGCTCGCGGGTCGATAGCGCGATTTCGTCCATCTTGTTCATGACGGCGTCCATGTTTTCGCGGATGGAGCTGATCTTCTGCGCGGTGTTGTCCGATGCGTCGGCGCCGGAGCGCACGCTGTGCAACGTGTCCTCCATGTCGGTGACCGCGGCGTCGACCTCGTGATGGATGCCTTCGATCATGCCGGTGATCTGTACGGTCGCTTGTGCCGTACGCTCGGCGAGCTTGCGCACCTCGTCGGCCACGACGGCGAAGCCGCGTCCTTGTTCGCCGGCCCGTGCCGCTTCGATCGCCGCGTTCAGCGCCAGCAAGTTGGTCTGGTCGGCGATGTCCTTGATGACATTGATGATGCCGCTGATCTCCTGCGACCGTTCGCTCAAGCGGTCGAGCAGCGACGACAGTTCCTCGACGTCGTGCGCGGAGCTGGCCACTTCGCGGGCGACGTCCTTGACCGTTTCGCTCGACTCGGAGGACAGCGTGCCGGTGTCCTTGACCAGCCCATTGGCGTCGTTGGTGTTGTCGGCGATGTGCGAGATGCTGACGGTGATTTCCTCGATGGCGGCGGCGTTTTCCGAAACCAGGGCCGACAGCGATTGCGAGTCGGTGGCGACGTCCGACAACATGCCGGTGACGCGCTGCATGCCGGTCGCCAATTGATCGGCTTCTTGCCGCACTTCTTGGAACATGGTGCGCAGCGTGCCTTGGAAGCGGTTGAAGGCGCGGGCGGTACGGGCGATTTCATCCTCGCCGGTCAGTTCGATCTGGCGCGTCAGGTCGCCGCCGCCCTGGGCGATCTCGTTCATCATGTCATGCACCCGCTTGAGGCCGGAGAGCATGCGATTGATGCGCAGACTGGCGAACGGCAGGATCAGCACCAGTAAGATCACGAAGGTCAATATCGCGCGCCATAGCAAGCCCGACAGCGGCGCCAGCGCGGTGCCCTTGTCGATCACCAACACCAGATACATGCCGGCGTCGGGGATCTCCTGCGCATAGACGAAACTGGTCACGCCATTGACGCTGGCCTCTTGCAATTTGCCGCTGCCGGCGAGCCCGGCGAGCGCAGCGGCGCTGAAGGCCGGCGACAGATCGCTGGCCGGCTTGGTCACGCGGTCGGCGTCCTTGTGCACCAGCACCGAACCGTCCTTGCCGACCAGCAACGCGTAGCCGTTACCCGGTAAGTCGATGCTCAATACGCTCTTGACGATGTCGTCGAGCAGCACGTCGGTGCCGAACACGCCGATGAAGGCGCCGTTCTTATGGACCGGGGCGACGAAAGAGATCACCAGCTTGTGCGTCGACATGTCGACATAGGGCGGGGTCATCACCGTGCCGGCGGCGTTGACGCTGTCTTTGTACCACGGCCGTCCGGTCGGGTCGTAACCGGCCGGCAGCGCCATGTCGTGGTCGGTCAGCATGCGCTTATCGGCCATGCCGATGTAGGCCGCCGCGAATTGGCCGGACTGCGCGGTCTGCACCAGCGCCGGATGCGGGTCGGGCGCCGCCGCCACCGCCGCCGCGCCCGCGGTGGAAATCGCTTTGCGCACGGCGATCCAGTTTTGAATCAGTTTTGTACTGTCCCCCGCTGCGCCGGTAATGCTGGTCGTCAGTTGGACATCGATCAGATTGCTGCGCATTTGTAGATAACTGCCGATCGTTAGCGCCAACGCGATCAGCGTGCCCAGCAGCACAACGAATACGATCAGTCTTGCTCTGATGGTCTTCATTCTCTAAGTCCTTTATTTGTATATTATTTTTGTAGTTATTTGTCATGGTTGATTAAGTGTTCCCGCTTGAATGTCGCGAAACGAAAGGCCATATCCCTCCTTGAAATCGTTGGCTATAATAAAAGCTTGGCTTTTGGGTAAATATCTTTTTAAAACAATGTGTTACATCTTGTCTTAATCTAGCAATCCGCCTGCTTCAATAGCAACGCAAAATTGCGGGGATATTTGATTCAAGTCGTGTTTCCTGGGTTATTTGCCAGGGGGGCGGGTATTTCATCAAGAAAATTGCGATGGGCCGTGCATTGCGGTGCGAACGCGCGCCAGCCGGCGCGCGAGGCGAGTTTGATCGGAGGCGCTTAGCGGGGCGCTTGCCACAGGGCCTGGGGGCCGATCTGATCGATGTGGGTGAGGCCGCAGAGCGCCATGGTGGTATCCAATTCCTTGTGGAGGATCTCCAGGCACCGCTTGACGCCGGCTTCGCCTTGCGCGCCCAGGCCGTAAAGGAAGCTGCGGCCGATCAGCGTGCCGCGCGCGCCCAGCGCCAGCGCTTTGAGCACGTCCTGACCGCTGCGTATGCCGCCGTCCATCCACACTTCGATACGCTCTCCCACCGCGTCGACGATCGCCGGCAGCGCGGCGATCGACGAGGGCGCGCCATCCAGCTGCCGGCCGCCATGGTTGGACACCACCAAGGCGTCGGCGCCGCTGTCCGCGGCAAGGCGGGCGTCGTCGGGATCGAGTATGCCTTTGAGGATCAGCTTGCCGCCCCACTGCCGCTGGACCCACTCGATGTCGCGCCAGTTGAGCGACAGATCGAACTGTTCCGCGGTCCAGACGCTCAGCGAGCGCAAGTCGGTGACGTTCTTGGCATGGCCGACGATGTTGCCGAAGCTGCGATGCCGCGTGCCCAGCATGCCGAGGCACCAGCGCGGACGCGTGGCCAAGTGCAGCAGATTGGGCAACGTCAGCCGCGGCGGCGTCGTCAGGCCGTTTTTGATGTCTTTGTGACGCTGGCCGAGCATCTGCAAGTCGAGCGTCAGCATCAACGCGCTGCAGCCGGCGTCTTTGGCGCGCCGGATCAGGTCGGCCATGAAATCGCGGTCGCGCATCATATACAACTGGAACCAAAACGGCTGGCCCGTGGCGGCGGCGACGTCCTCGATCGAGCACACGCTCATGGTCGACAGCGTGAACGGCACTCCCATGGCCGCCGCGGCCCGCGCCGCCAGGATTTCGCCATCGGCGTGCTGCATGCCGGTGAGGCCGGTGGGCGCGAGCGCCAGCGGCATCGCCACTGCTTGGCCGATCATTTCCGTCGCGGTGCTGCGCCGGGTCAGATCGACCGCCACGCGTTGGCGCAGCCGGATGGCTTGCAGGTCGCGCTCGTTGGCGCGATAGGTGGACTCGGTCCACGAACCGCTGTCGGCATAATCGTAGAACATGCGCGGCACGCGCCGTTGCGCCAGGCGGCGCAGATCTTCGATACAAGTGATGACAGGCATGATGGGGTGTTTGAATGTGATCTATTTGGCATAAACCGTACACCCATTGCGCCCGTGGAACAACCCTTGTTACCGTCAGCCGGCCAATGCGTTCAACCAAGCCGTGCAGGCGCCGAGCGCCGGCTCGACCGGCTGTACCCGGCCCAAGGCAATGATGCCCTCATACAGCGCCAGCACCGCCGGCGCGATGGCGCCGTTCAGGCCTTCCTCCGTCAATATCCGGGCGAATAGCTGGGCAATCCATGCGTTGTGCCGCTGGGCCAGCGCGACGATCGCCGGGTTGCGGCTGAAAAACTCGGCGGCGGCATTATTGAACAGGCAGCCGTTGAAGCCAGGCGCTTGGCACTCGTTTCTCAGATCGTCGAAGATCGCCGCCAGCCGGGCCGCGCCGCGGCCACGGCCGGCGTCCGCCAGTTTGTCCAGTTGCCGCCGGGCCCGTTCGGCCGCCCGTTCCAGTACCGCCAGAATCAAATCGTCCTTGGTTTTGAAGTGATGGTAGAGCGTCGTCTTGGCAATGCCGGAGGCGGCTTGAATCGCATCCACACCGGTGGCGTGAAAGCCGTCGCGGTAAAACAGCGCCTCAGCCACGTCGAGCAGGGCGTCGCGTTTGGCGGCGCTCACTGCAGCGGCACGCGCGGGAAATCGATCTTGGGCTCGACGAGGTTGTTGAGCCAATTGCTGAAGCTGTTGATGCCGACCCAGGCGCAGATCTGTACCAGCAGCGCCTCGCCGAGCCCCGCCTGCCGGTAGGCGCGCCAGGTGCCGGCGGACAGACGGCCGCGCTGCTGCAGAATTTCCAGCGCCACATCCAGGATCAACTGATCGGTGGCGTCGTCGCATTGGCCTTGCTGAATCGCCAGGCACGCTGCCTTGTCGAGCCCGGCTTGGCCGGCGCTGAACGTATGGCCGCTGACGCAGTAGTGGCAGCCGTTGGCGTTGGCCACCGCGAGCGAAATCATTTCACGCTGCTTCACCGTCAGCAGGCAGCGGTCTTCGATGGCCTGTTCGAATGCCAGGTAGCCGTTGAGCGTGGCGCCGTCGATGGCAAGCCCGGCGTAGAAATTGGGAATGGCGCCATAGCGGTTTTTCAGTTCCTGCAAGACCGGCTTGGCGAGATCGTCGGCGGTTTCCAGCGTGCGCAAAGACAAGGGGGGCATCCGGGGCTCCAAAGATAAATGCTACAGATCGGTAGTGTGCGCGCCTTGGCGGGTGAAAACAATACAGATCAGTAGTTGTTGTGGCTTGCCAAACTAAATGGGTTATGAACGATAATGAGAACCATCCTGGCTGACGGGAGGCGCGGCGATGCGACAGCAAAACGGGATCGATCTGCAGCAAGACTGGATCGATTTGCAGCAAGATACCGATACCGGCATCGAAACCATTCAGGCGCATTTCGAAGGCCATGCCTACGATCCGCATTGGCACGACAGCTATCTGGTCGGCGTCACCCGCCAAGGCGTGCAGCAGTTTCATTGCCGGCGCAGCCGGCACCAGAGCACGCCCGGCAAGGTGTTTTTGCTCGAACCGGGCGAAATCCACGATGGCGAGGCGCCCGCACGCGGCGGCTTCACCTACTCGACGCTGTATCTCGATCCGGCGTGGCTGGATGGCGCCATGCGCGCCCAGTTCGACGAAACGCCCAGCCATTACCTGCTGACTTTCGGCAATACGCTGACCAGCGATGTCGTGTTGTCGCGCGCGATCGCCCACGCCTTCGCGGCGCTGCACGACCGCGACCCGCTCATCGTGCGCCAGGCGGCGCTGGACGCGCTGCTGGCGCGGCTGACCGCGCATGTGTATTGGCGGCAAAGGCCCGCCGCGGATCCCCGTCAGCCGGTGGTGGCGCGTCAGGCGCGAGACTATCTGCACGCGCATCTGGGGGATGAAGTGAGTCTGGACGACCTGACGCGCGTGACCGGCGTGGACCGTTTCCGGTTGACCCGGGCGTTCAAGGCCGCCTATGGCTTGGCGCCGCATGCCTATCTGATCCAGCTGCGGCTGGCGCGGGCGCGCGTCTTGCTCGCTCAGGGGGTGCCCCCGGCGCGGACGGCGGCCGACCTGGGCTTTGCCGATCAAAGCCATCTCGGCCGCTGGTTCCGCCGCGCCTATCGCCTGACGCCGGCACGTTATTTCCACTGCACAAATCTTCCAGACTGAGCGGCATCGGCGCACGACAATCGACGCTCATCCTGCGATTGCGGAGCGCCGCCATGACTCAGTTGCTGCCTTTCATGTTGTTCGCGTTCGTCGCCGCCATCACGCCCGGGCCGACCAATATTCTGGTACTGACGCACGGCGCGCGTTACGGCTGGGCTGCCGCTTGGCCGATCGTGCTGGGCGCGGGCGCCAGCGTGGCGGCGATGATCGGGTTCATGGGCATGGGGCTTGGCGAGGTGTTTTCCCGCTATCCGGGCATCCAGGCGGTCATGCTGTGGGCCGGCAGTATCTGGCTGAGTTATTTGGCCTGGCAGATTTATGCCAGTCCGGCCGAGGCGCTGGCGCCGCGCGCGGCGGACGAACCGACGCCCCGTTTAGGCTGGATCGGGGCGGCCGGTCTGCAACTCGTCAACCCGAAGGCTTGGATGATGGCGCTAGCCAGCGCGAGTCTGTTCACCGTGGCGGGGCCGGCGCGGCGCGAGCACGTGCTGCTGCTGGCGGTGATGTTCTTCCTCATCGCCCTGCCGTGCCTGGCCTGTTGGGCCTATCTCGGCATCGGCGCGGCACGGTTGCTCAACAGCGCGCGCCGGGTGAAACGGATGAACCAAGCGTTGGCGCTGATGCTGTTGCTCTCGGTGTGGTGGCGTTGGCTGCCCTGAGCCGGCACGGCGCTCAGCGTTTGGCCAGCATCAGCTGGTCGAGCTGCGCGAAGGCCTGTTGACTGGCCTGTTCCACCTGCTGGAATTGCTGCAGGATCTTTTGCTGCAAGTCGGGCCGGTCGACCCAATTATCCGCGGCAAGCACCATGGCCTGGTGCATGGCGTCGTGAATTTGCCGGTTGCTGGTCTCTAGCGACTGGAAGGCCGGCAGGTTTTGGTAAGCCGGCTGTTGCGCCGCCGCCTGGTACCAACTGGCGAAAAAGCCGTCCTCGGCGTTCTGCTGCGCGGTTTGACGCGCGTCCGCAGCCTGCTCGCCGCCGATCACGGCGATGTAGCCGTTCTGCTTGAACGACAAAATTTCCGCCTTGGCCTGCGAGGCGATGCAAATATCGTTGACGCGGTCGATATCCTGCATGGCCTGGCGCGCCCGCCCGGCATCCTCGGCAAAGCGCTGCTCGACGCCGGACAAGTGCGCTTCCGATTCGTGCGCCATCTGGCGCATGGCTTCACTGATCTGCACCACTTCGCGCGCGCGCTGCGCCAACGTGCCCATCGCGTGAGCGATGTCGCCGGAGGCGGCTTTGCTGCGCTCGGCCAGTTGACGCACGGCGTCGGCGACCACGGCGAAGCCGCGCCCCATCTCGCCCGCGCGCGCCGCCTCGATGGCGGCATTCAGCGCCAGCAGATTGGTTTGGTCGGCAATGTCGGAAATGACGGTGACGGCGGTGCCCACCTCATCGGCCAGCGTGCCGAACCCTTGCAGCGAGGCGTCGCTGCGATCGATTTGTTCGATCATGCGCGCCAGCGTCAGCACAATGTCCGAGATGAGGCGCTGGCTGTCGGCGGCGCCGTCGGCGTTGGCGTGCGACAGACGCGCCAACTGCTGCGTGGTGGCGGCGATGCCTTCCATATCGGAGACGGTGGTGGCCAGGTTGGCGCGCAGATTGTGCGTGTTGAGCGCGCCCAAGCGCGATAGCAGCGCGTTGCGGTGTTCGAGATCGGCGTTTTGCGCCAGGCTCGCGCAGGCGTTGCCGGTACGCTGCAGCACGGCGCGGAACATGCCGTGCAGTCCAACCGGCTGCACCTTGCGGAAAAATTGCCCGGCGCCGGCTTTGTCGATCACCGTCATCTGTTCGCGAAAGCAGGCTTCGAGCTGATCGAGCACCTGGTTGATGCGCCAGGCGACTTCGCTGAACTCGTCCTCGGGCGGAATGGCGGTGATGCGCGCCGATAATTGCCCCGCGGCGGCCTGTTGCGTGGTCTCCTTGATCTGGCGCAGCAGGCTATTGCCGCCGGCGCGCCCGCGCCCGCGCCATGCAATCAGCGCCAGCGCCAACAGCAGCAGGATCAGCAGGCCGGCATCGAAGCCGTGTTGCCACCACGCCCAGAGAAAGCCCGCGGCCTGCAGGCCGCCCAATAGCCACAGCGCCCCTCTGGGGCTAGAGCGAAAGGACAAGCTGTTCATAGCTGACCCCCTTCTGATCGAGCAGCGATTGCAGCAAGGCCATCGACGCCGCGCACGCGTCGCGCGGGCCGGCGCGCTGTTCCTCCGCCAGCATTTGCGCGTACAAGCCGGCGCAGATATCCACCGCCGGCCGCCGCGGACAACGGCGCACCGAGTAGTAGCCGACAATGCGGCCATGTTCGTCGTAGTCCGGCGTGACGTTGGCGAACACCCAGTAGAAGCCGCCATCCTTGGATAGATTCTTGACGTAGGCGAACACCTCTTGCCCGGTGACGATGGTGTCCCACAGCAACTTGAACACGCCGCGCGGCATATCGGGGTGACGGATGATGTTGTGCTGCTGGCCCAGCAATTCCTGCTCGCTGTAGCCGGAGAATTCGATGAACGTTTGGTTGCCGTAGGTAATGATGCCGCGCGGGTCGGTTTTGGAGACGATGAAGTCCTCCTCGCGCATCACCCTCTCGCGCAGGGTCGGCGGGGTCTTGTTTTTCACTGCTTATCCTTTTTAAGCTCGCAAAGCGAAATAGATATCGCTCTCAATTACAGTAGTACTTTGCACAAATAAAAGAAAAGGGTTCTGCGCCGACCGCCGGCCTTGCAATGCGCAATAAACGGAATGCGTTTTTTCACGCCAAGGCGATACTGGCAGGCATATCCACAGAGCGCTAAAGGTCCTTAAGGAGAAGCTTCATGGGGTTTTCGCACGTCATCCGTCTGCTGTCGCTATCCGCCATCTGGGGGGCGTCATTTTTATTCATGCGCATCGGCGCGCCGGTATTGGGGCCGGCCCTGCTGATCCAGATCCGGGTTGGGCTCGCGGCGCTGTTTCTGCTGGCGGTGGCGGCATGGCTGCGTCGCCCGCTGCCATTGGCCAGGCAGGGGCGCCATTTTCTGATGCTCGGGGGCTTCAATTCCGCGTTGCCGTTTCTGCTATTCGCCTTTGCCGCCCAAACGGTGTCGGCCTCGCTGTTGTCGGTGCTCAACGCCACCGCGCCGATCTGGGCGGCGCTGATCGGCGCGCTGTGGCAGAAAAAACGGCTCGCGCCCAAGGCTTTGCTCGGGCTCGCGCTGGGCGTGGCCGGCGTGGCGCTTCTGGCCGGCGGCGAGGCGCTGCGCCTGCCCGCCGGCGGCTGGCAGGCGATCGCGGCGGGCCTGGCGGCCGCCTGCAGCTACGGCATTGCCACGACCTACGCCAAGTCGGCGCCGGCGGTGGAGCCGTTCGCCAACGCGCACGGCAGCATGTGGGGCGCGACGCTGCTGCTGATGCCGCTGACCTTGGCCACGGCGCGGCCGATGGCGATGCCGCCGACGCTGGTATGGGCGTCGGTCTTGGCGTTGGGCGTGCTCTGCAGCGGCGTGGCTTACCTGCTGTACTTCCGGCTGGTGGCCGACCTGGGGGCCGCCCCGGCGTTGACGGTGACTTATCTGATTCCGCTGTTCGGCATTCTGTGGGGCGCGCTGTTGCTGGGCGAACCGGTCGGCTGGACGATGCTGGCCGGCGGCGCGCTGGTGTTGGCCGGCACCGCGCTGGTGACGGGGTTTACGCCCTGGCGGCGTGGCTGACTGGCCGCTGGACCCAAGGCCGCACAAGGTACGGCCTTGGGTTGTCGATGATTACGCTACCCGCACGGCTATCTTGCGCGGCTGTGCGTGCGCGGCCTTAGGTATGCGCAACGTCAGCACGCCCTGTTCGAACTCGGCGGTCACCCGTTCGGCATCCAGTTCTTTCGACAAGGTGAACACCCGGCGGTAGCGGGGAGAACCGACTTCGACATGGGTCGGCGCCATGTCCTCCGGCATGTTCAACTGCATGTCGCCTTCGATGATCAAGGTGTCGGTTTCGATCTGCAGCCGCAGCTTGTCTTTGGGTACGCCGGGCAGATCGGCAAGCAGCGTGATGCCGGCCGCGTCTTCGATCACGTTTACCGCAGGCAACAGCGCGGCATCGCGTTCGTCGCCGGAAGGCATGGGAGTCGTGTTTTGTTCATTCATCGCAAGCTCCTTTCACTATTGCACGGTGATACGGCGCGGCTGGGTCGCGGCCTGACGGCGAATGCTGATGTGTAAAACGCCATCGCGGTACTGCGCGTCGACGGCGTTGGCGTCGATGTCGTCCGGCAGCGCGACCACGCGGCGGAAGCGGCCGGTGAAGCATTCGTCGATGTGCAGGGTCGTGTTTTCGCCTTGCGCCGACGAGGCGGCTTTGCGTTCCCCGGCGATGGTCAGCACGCCCTTTTCCAATTGCACCTCGATGCCGGCCGGGTCAAGGCCTGGCGCGAAAGCATAGATCTCGACGGACTGAGGGCGGGTGCCGATGTTGAGCGCGGGAAAGCCTCCCCGGGAGAGGCCGCGGATGCTGGGCGACAGATCGGCGCTTTGCATCATTTCACGTTGGATTCGGTCCAGTTCCGCAAACAGGTTGCGGGGGAACAGGGATCGATAGAGCATGGTTGTTCCTCCTGTTGAAGAAAGGGTGCCGAAAGGCAGTATCCCGCTGTTTCATATGGGTTTGCCGCGAAAAAGTTCAAGTGCCGCCCATGACCCCCAGCGCGATGCCGTCCTCGGCGCCGTTGGCGGCGTTGATCACCGGCGTGGCCGCCTGCGCCGGCATTTGGCGCAGGTAGACGCCGGAAAAGCGGCCATCGAAGACGATCGGGCCGAGCGCGGTCAGGCAGGCCGGGCAATCGTCGCCCGCCAGTGCCGGCCGGACCCACAGGTCGGGCACGATTTGCTGGCAGACGTAGCCGCCGAGTTCGCTGGCGGCGGCCAGGCGCTGGCGCCATTCGGCCGCCGTCACTTGTTTGCCGATCACGATGCCCTTGCCGCCGTACTGGCTGGTTGGCTTGAGCACCAGCTGATCTTGGCCGGCCAGCGCGTCGGCCAGCGTCTCCGAACGCAAGCGGAATGTGGCCGGAATCGACCGCCGCAGCAGCTGCTGTTCTTCCGCCGTGAAAGCGTGAGCGAACGCGGGATCGCTCAGAATCTCGAAGTTGGCCTTGTGATCGAACAGCGCCGTCACCAGCGGCAGCACCAAGTCGACCTTGCCGTTCTGCTCCAGCGCCGACAGGTCGAGCAGGAGCGCGGCGGGCACGAAACGGCGCAGTTCGTCCCAGGTGAACATGGCGTAGACGGTATGGATACGCTCGGCGCCGGCATAGACGCCGTCGGCGCGTAGCGTCAGCTCGCCGATCAGGCCGCAGCGCACTTGGAAACCGGCTTGCTCGGCCATGTGAATGAAGTTGGCCCGGCCCGAATTGCTGTCGGCCGGATTGGCGCGCGCCTCGAAAATCACCGGCCGTGCCGCCTGAGCGGCGACCGGCGTGCGCGCGGCGAGCGCCTGCCGCCAGCGCGCGCCGGTGGGGGGCGCCGCGGCGTGCAAGCCCTGCGCGGCCAGATAGCGGCCGAACGCGCCGGCTTGAAAGGCCGTCAGATAGCGCTCCAGCATGCCCATGCCGCCGATGCACGAGGCAACGTTGATTTCGGTGGCGCGGAAGCCGGACGCGGTCGGCAGCATGTCGGGGCGGGCAAAGCAGGTCGCCTGCCGCAGGCGTTCGGCGCTGGCGAGCGGGGCGAGCAGCGCGCGCGCCGCCTCGTCCAGGCCGAGAAAATCCATCCATGGGCCGACCTGGCCGGCAAACACGCGCCAGGGCAGCGCCGACAGCAGGCGCACCAGCTCGGTGGCGCTGCGTTCGATCTCGGCAAAGCGGGCCGGCGACAGCACCATGGGCGGAAAGGCCAGCACGCGCTGCGGCCGCCGCAGCGTTTGCTTGATCTGCGCCGCCTCGGCGCGAAACGCCGCCGGGTGGGCGGCCACATACGCCGCACTCAGGCGCTGGAAGTTTTCATCGAGATACATATCGTCCTTTCATCCTTCGAGCGCTTCGTCGGGCCATGCGCCGCGCGGCGGCAGTTCGCGCGTCAATTTGAGCCCCACGGCGCCGAGCACGACGTAAACCAGCGCGGCGGCGGCCATCAACGCGTCGACGCCGATCAGACGCAGCAGCGACGGGGCGAGCAGCAGCGCCAATAGCAGGAACAGCCATTCGTAGAACATGCGGATGCGGAACACGCGCACCACTTGATGAGGTTCGAAGTGCGTCTGCATCAAGGTCGCCAGCGGAATCTGCGTGATCGGCGCACCGAGCGAGGCGATGGCGGCGAACAGCATGATGCCCGGTAGGCGGGTCGCCCAGGCCATGGCCAACAGCGCGACGCCGGATAGCACGCGCCCCAACGACATGGCCAGCACCGGACGTTTGATCGGCACTTCCGAAAACACCAGGTTGGACAGGACGTTGAACAGGCCATAGATGCCGATCACGTAGCCGAAGTAGCTGGAGTGCGCGGGATACGCGGCGTGGATGCGCAGCGCCACGCACACCACCAGACTGACGTACCAGCCGCCATTGCAGATGGCGTAGGCCAGTAAGTGGTAATGGATCGTCGGCTCTGCGCGCATCGCCTGCCAGCCGGCGAAAAAGTCGCGCGCCGTTTTGCCGATCAGCCCGGCGCGGCGATGCGTTGCCGGACGAACCGGCGTGTCGAGGCGCGTGCCGAGTGACAGAATCGCCAGCCCGGAAATCAGGAAGGTGATGGCGTTGAGCAGAAAGAAGGCATAGACCGGGACGCGCGCGAACAAGAAGGCGGCGAGCGCCGGGCCGATCACCCGTGCCACGCGGCGCACGACGTCGAATAGGCCATTGATGGCCTGCAGCAACGATGGACTGCGGGTGATGGCCGGGATGGTCGCTTGCAGCGCCGGATCGAACACCGGGCGGAAGTAGGAGACCAGCACGATGGTGACCGCCAGCACGGTCAACGGCACATCGCCGAAACCCAGCCACCAGACGAAGGGCAGCAGGGTGCCGGCCACGCGCACGAAATCGGACCACACCATCATGCGCCGGTTGGAGACGCCATCGGTCAGCGCGCCGGCGGTAAAGGTGGCGAAGAGCACGATGGCGGCTTGCAGGGCCACCAGATAGCTGGCCAGGTAGCCCAGCCGGTCGGTGGCGAGCCAGACGATGGCGAAGGCGTAGAACTCGGCGCCGATGCACGACAGTGTCAGTGCCGACCAGAGGCGACGGATCGCGCGGTCGCGCAAGACGGCGACGAGCTTCATAACGCCGCCTTGCCCCGTTCTCTGAGCGCCTTGAGTAGCAGCTGGATCGCCTCGTCGGATTGGTCGATGCCGGTGGCCTTGAGCGAATAGTTGAGCGCCCCGGGATTGACCAGGTTCAGCTCCAAGACATAGGGGTAGGCCAGGTCGAGGCCGGCGTAGTAAATGCCATAGGTCATCAAGCGCTGACCCAGCGCGCGGCAGAAGGCGCGTTCCGCCTCGTCCAGGGTCAAGCCGTCGTACTTGTTGCCCAGGGTGACGTTGGCGCGATGGTCGTCGTCATGGTGATAGCGGCGGAAGCCGCATAACGGTTCGCCGCCGACGATCAGCACGCGTTTTTCGTTTTCGGTGACGTTGGGCACGTAGGCCTGCATGGCGGCGTATTTGCGCGACAGGCCGATGGTGGCGCGGCCGTAGCGTTCGTAATTGGCGACTTCGTTGCCGGTGGCGGACTGAACGATGGCGCGGGCATTTCTCTCCGCCATGCCGACCAGAAACACATCGGCGCCGCATCCCTCGTTGGCGGGCTTGAGCACCCAGCGGCGCGCGCGGTCTTGTTCCAACTTGTCGAACAGGAAGCGGTAGTCGCTGACGACATAGGACTCCGGCAGGTGCTCGGCCGGGATGGTTTCGGACAGCGTGATTTTGTTGTTCATGAACAAGAGGGCGCTGGCGTCGTTGACGAACGGTACGCGCTGATTGAGTACCCATAGCAGCTGAAAGGTCGACAAATAGAGATCGGGGTGGGGGCTAGCCAGCGACCAGACCAGATCGACGCCGTCCACCGGCCGGGGGTGCGATGGCAGGCTATTGAGGCTTTCGCCTTTCAGATAGACCGATTCGTCGACCTCGTGACACGCCGCCGTCACGTGCCGGTCGGCGATGGCCAGGGTTTCGATGTCGGCGACCCATACGCGCAGGCCGGCGCGCAACAGCGCGTTGGGGAGGATCAGATAATTGTCGAGCCGCAGTTGTTCGATGTGGGAGACAAGCACCAGGACGGTCTTTTTCATGCGAAACCCCATGAGTCAAATGGACAGGCCGTGCAAAAAGCGGTCGACCCGCTCGCGCGCCAGGCCGGCCTGATCGGCCACGGCGACGACGTGACCGAAGCGGTCGCGGAAATCGCCTTGGCGGCTGCCGCCATCGACGTCGGCGCGAGGGGGGTAGAGGGTGACCGCGCAATCGGGCGCCGGCGCGGCGATGCGCGCGGGGTCATGCTGTCCGCGCAGGAAAAAGCCGATGGCGGCGTGGTGTTGGCGTGGCGGACCAGGGCGACGCGCCGAGCCGGTGCAAAAGTCGATGCACCAGGCGATCAGGTCAATGCCCGTGGCCAGGCGGATCAATTCCGGGATGTAGCCGCCGGCCAGGCGCGGGTTGATTTCGATGATGCGTCCGCCGCCTTCGGCGCCAAGCCGCGCCTCGATGTGCACCGGTCCGCGCGCGAGGCCGAACAACGCCGCCGCGGCGCGCGCCAGATCGGCGAGCGCGCGCGTGGCCGCGGTGTCGAGCATGGCCGGGAAGTCATGGCCGACGGCGATGCAGGCCGGCGGCGGGCCGTAATACTGCCGGGTGAGGCCGATGACCTCGCCGTCGAAGAGCTCCACCGAGTACTGCGGCCCGGCGATATGGCTTTCCACCAGATAGCGTCCATCCGGTATGTCGGCGAGTTGGCGGGCGACGTCGCGCCGCATGGCGGCGCGCGTGCGGTAGACGCGCACGCCGACGCTGCCGGAGCCGGAAACGGGTTTGACCACCAGCGGAAAGCCGATGTCGTCCGCGGCGGCCAATGCTTGCTTGGCGTCGGCGACGACGCGGTAGGGGACGGGGCTCAGGCCGCTGCTATTGAGCAGAAGGCGCTGATAGGCCTTGTCTCGGCAGGCGGCGATGGCGTCGTGCGCCAGGCAAGGCAGCCCCAGCTGTTGGGCCAGCCGGCTCGCGGCGCCGATGGCGTATTCCGAGGCGGACCAGACGCCCGCGACCGGCGCGCCCAAATCGCACGCCAAGCGCAGCAGCCGGGCATCGTCGCCGGTGTCGACGTGGTGCAACGTCAGCGGCTTGGCGGACAAGAACGGATATTTATCCGGCGCGCGGGTGAAAAAGTGCACGGCGTAGCCGCGTTCGATCAGCCGGTCGACGAACATTTCGCCGGTGCCGGTGGTATTGCTCTCCACCAGCACCACCACTGGGCGGTCAGCGCGGGCCATGGCGCCGGTTCCAGTGATAATGCGACCAGTAGGTCAATTCATCCGCCGGCGCCCGCACGGCGATGGGCGCCAAAGCGCGGAAGTCGACCTCGCGCCAATGCGGCAGCGTCTTGACCCAGTCGTCGTTGTAGACCGTGTCGAAGTAGCGGTGGCCTTCGTCGGGAAACAGCGTGACCACCGTCTGGTCGGGGTGCTGGCGGGCATACCAGTCGGCCACCAGAAACGCCGCGCCGCTGGTGCCGCCCATGAACAGGCCATGCTCCTTATACAGCGCGCGGCAGGCCAGATAGGCCTCGGCCGCCGATACCCAATGCACTTCGTCGAATTCCTCGTAGCGGATGTTCGCGGGAATCAGGCTGTTGCCCAGCCCGCGCAACAGGCGTTTGCCGTTTGGGTGGCCAAACAGCACGCTGTAATGCGTGTCGACGCCGATGACGCGCAGCGCGCGCCGATGTTGGCGCAGGCCGATCGCGGTGCCGCACACCGAGCCGCCGGTGCCGACCGTGCCGATGAGCGCGTCGATGCCCGGCAACGCCGCCAGGAGGTGATCGGCGACCAGACGGTAGGAATCCATATTGCCGAGATTGAAGTATTGCTCGGTCCAGAATGCGCCGTCCGTCTGCTGGATTTGTTTGACGCGCTCAAGCCTGGCCCGCTGCGGCCCCTCGCGCTCTTCAATGAGGCGGTCGATGCGTTCGACGCGCGCGCCAAGCGTCGCGAGCCGGGCGGCGAGATAGGCGTCGATGGCGGAGTCGCCCACCAGCGTCAACGCATAGCCGCGCCGCGCGCAGAGGATGGCGAGCGCCAGGCCGAATGTGCCCGAGGTGCTCTCGACGATGGCCGCGCCGGGCCGCAGGTCGCCGCGTCGTTCGGCGTTATCGAGAATGATGCGTGCCGGCAGCAGCTTCATCAGGGGGAAGGCCGCGCCGAACAGGTTGTCGCGCAATTGGACGATCCTCGGCAGTTCGTCGATGGCGTCATGATGGATGCCGTGCTCGGCTTCCCACCCGGTGTGCCCCATTGGTCGCCTCCTCGCTTGCTTGCTGGTAGTGCGGGGAGGGAGCGTAAACTTATTATCAATAATTAAGAATTGAACAATATTACAGTTGCATTTCGCGTCGTCCCCTTCCGCCTTGCCTTCGCGGCTTATTCACGTTGTCGCCGTCGTCATTTTTCGTTGCGAAAGACGGATTCAGTCATGACGCGCGCTCTTTTCGGCGCGTGGTGCCCTCCGCCGCAATGACAGTTTCATTCGCATATATTCCACCGTAATGTAGTTTCACCCGCATCGCATAAATATTGTTTTTGCGATTTTCTTTTGTCATAGATGACGATGGCGCGGGAGACGGCATTACCGGGGCAGGCCGCCGCTGGCGGCTGCCGAGTGGTTCAACGAGACTCCAAGGGGCATCGAATGAAGGTTCTGATCAGTCCTATCAGTACGGCGGAAGCGGTTGTGGCCTGGCAGTGCGGCACCAACATCATCGACATCAAGAACATCCATGAAGGATCGCTGGGCGCCAGCTTTCCCTGGATCATCCGCGAGGTGATCGGGCGCATCAACGATCCGAAAGTCGTGTTCAGCGCCACGCTGGGCGATTTGCCGCATAAGCCGGGCACCGCCTCGCTTGCGGCGCTGGGCGCGGTCAGCTGCGGCGTCAAATACGTCAAGGCCGGCCTGCATGGCTCGCAAAACGTGGCCGAGGGCGTGGAATTGATGCGCTCGGTGGTGCGCACCTGCAAGGACCACGACCCGAACGTGACCGTGGTGACCGCCGGCTATGCCGACTATCGCCGCTTCGGCGGCTTGTCGCCCAAACAGCTGGTGGAGATCGCCGCCACGGCCAAGTCGGACATGGTGATGGTCGACACCTATATCAAGGACGGCAAGACGCTGTTCGATTCACTGTCCGAGGATCAGCTCGCCGAGTTCGTCCGCCTGGCGCATGACCATGGCCTGAAGGTGGCGCTGGCGGGCTCCGTGCGCGCCGAACATCTGCCGGTGCTGGCGCGCGTCGGCGCCGATGTGGTCGGCGTGCGCGGCGCGGTGTGCGGCGGCTACGATCGTGGCACCTCGATCGATCCGGGCAAGGCCGAGCAGTTCATCAAGGCGGCCAATGCCATCGCCGTGGCAGCCTAAGGCGGGCCGATCGTGAGCCGAATCCTGCGCGCGCCGCCACCGCTCGAAACCGGTTGCGCGGTGGTGAAACTGGGCGGCGGCCTGATCACGGTCGATGGGGCCGACGGGCCGCGCGCCGACCGGGTATTGCTGCTTGAGCGCGCGCGGGAGTTGGCCGCCGCCGGCCGGCCGTTGGTGCTGGTGCATGGCACCGGCGCCTTCGGCAAGCCGCCGGCGCGCCACTACGGCTATTTGGATGGTCGTCTGGCGCGGGGCCGGGCCGACGTGGTCGCGCGTGTTTCGCGCGATCTGGCCAGGCTGGAGCTCGATGTGGTCGATTGCCTGGAGCAGGGCGGCTTGCGCCCATTGCGCTTGCCGGCCCTGGCGCTGTTTAGCGCCCAAAACGGCCTGGCGGCGGCGCTGGATTGCCGCATGGTGGCCGATTTGCTGCGTCACGGCATCACGCCGGTGATCGGTGGCAATTTCGTGCTCGACGGCGAGGGTTTTGCCGTTTGCTCCAGCGACATCATCGCCGTGGACGTGGCGTTGGCCCTGCGCGCCGCCTGCCTGGTGCTGGCCACGCGGGCGCGCGGCGTTTACCGCGACTACGGCCAAAGCGAGGCGATCTACCCGCAGTTGACGCCGGAAGACGGCGAGGCGCTGGCGGGCATCGGCCGCGCCGGACTCGACGTCAGCGGCGGCATGCGCGCCAAGGTCGTCAATGGGCTGCGCGCCGCGGGCCACGGCATCGCCACCTTCGTGGTCGACGGCCGCTTGCCGGGCAACCTGGCCAAGACGCTGTCCGGCGCGCCGGACAGCGGGACCCGGCTGCTGGCGTCGGCCGGGATAGGGGGGTAGGCCGGCATGTGCGGCATTGCGGGGGCCTGGCTGCCCAGGGCGGCCACCATGGACGATGTGGCCGAAGCGCGGCGCATGATCGCGCGCCAACAGCATCGCGGTCCGGACAGTTCGGCGGCCGTGGCGAGCGGTCAGATGGTTCTGGCCTCGGCACGGCTGGCGATCGTCGACGCCGAAGGCGGCGGACAGCCGTTTAGCGACGCGTCGGGCGCCGTGCAGGTGGTGTTCAACGGTGAAATCTACAATCACCACGCCTTGCGCGCCGCGTTGACGCGGGGCGGCTACCGTCTGCGCTCCGGCTGCGACGGCGAGGTGATCGCCCATTTATATCGCGAGCATGGCGCCGACTGTTTCAACGCGCTCGAGGGCCAGTTCGCCATCGCCCTGGCCGACCCGATGCGCGGCGTGCTCTATCTGGCGCGCGATCCGATGGGCATTTGTCCGCTGCATTGGGCATGGCATCGCGGCGCGCTCTATTTCAGTTCGGAAATCAAAGGCTTGTTCGAGGTGGCCGGTATGCCGCGCCAGGCGGAGCCGCGGGCGCTGCTGCAGCTCGCGCATTTCGGCACGGTGTGCGCGCCGTTGACGCCGTTTGCCGGCGTCAGGCAATTGCCGGCCGCCCATATGCTGTGTTGCCGCCAAGGCCGGACCATCGAGCGGCGTTATTGGTCGCTGACGTTTCCGTTGGCCGGCGAGCATGCCGCGCTGACCGAACGGCAAGCGGCGGATGGGGTGGCCGAACGGTTGCAGCGCGCGGTGGCGAGCCACGCGCAGGGGCAGTTCGCCGCCACGGGCTTCTTGAGCGGCGGCATCGATTCGGCGTTGATCGCCGCCCTGTTGCAGGCCGATGGCGCCGGGCCGCTGGCGGCGTTTTGCGCCACGTCCGAGCATCGGCATCTCGACGAGGGCGATGCCGCGCGCCATACCGCCTCCCGGCTGGGCGTGGCGCTCACGCCGATCGAAGTGGACGAGGCGGCCATCGCCCAGACGTTTCCGCGCTTGATCTGGCACGGCGAAACGCCGGTGATTTCCACCGAGGCGGCGGCGCTCCTGCGACTGGCCGAGGCGGCCTCGGGGCGCTCGAAAATCGTGTTGACCGGCGAGGGCGCCGACGAGGCCTTCGGCGGCTATCTGGCCTTTCGCCAGTACCGCCGCTTCGGCGCGTTGACCGCGCCGGGGCTCGCGCCGCTGCGCACGCTGGCGCGGCCGCTGTTCGCCGGCCATTACGGCAGCGCTTGCCTGTTGCCGGACGAGACGCGGCTTGACGCTTGGCGCGCGCACTTCGGCTGCGTGCCGGCGCAGGCGTACGAATGGGCGCTCTACGACGAGGTGCTGACGCCGCTGTTGGCGCCGCCGCTGCGCGCGCTGGCGGCGGCGGGCGGACATTGGGACGGTTTCGTTTTCGACGCCGAGGCCGTGCGCGGGCGCCACTGGCTCGACCGGTCGCTCGCGGTCGCCTACCAGGTGATGTTGCCCAACTACTTGCTGGGCACGCATGGCGACCGGATCTTCGCCGCCAATTCGGTGGAAGGACGCTATCCGTTCCTGGCGCGCGAACTGGTGGAATTCGCCGCCGCGTTGCCGCCGGCCTTCAAGCTGCGGCACGGGCGCGAGAAACACGTGCTGCGTCTGGCGGCCGAGCGCTGGCTGCCGCCGGAGATCGCCTGGCGCCGCAAAACCCGGTTCGTCATGCCCTTCGGCACGCCATTCGTCGGCGCGCATGCCGCGCCGCTCTACGCCGAGCTGCTGTCGCCGCAACGATTGGCGGAGTACGGCTATTTCGACCCGGCCCGGGTGGCGGCGCTGTTGGCCGCGCTGGCGGCGCCGCCGCAGACCGGCGGCAAGGCGCGACGTTATCTGCAACGGCTGGCGCTGGGCCTCGGCGCCACCTTCGTGGTCAGTACCCAGCTCTGGCATTACCTGTATCTGGCCGGCGGCGACGCCGACCATCCGCAAACGCCGCCACGGCGAGCCGGCCGGCCCGCGCTGGTTTGAATGGAGGAAACGCGCATTCATGAATGTCCATCGAGATTCCCCTCAACAGATGCCGGCAGCGCTCGAACGGCTCAGACAACGCATCGACGATTGTCTGGCCGCCGCGATCGCCGAGCAGGAGCAATGCGGCCCGGAACGCGATCATCCGCTGATCGGCCGCGTCTACCGCTGGCTGCGGCACTACCTCGATTGCGACGGCAAGCGCATGCACGGCATCGCCGTGCTGCTGGCGCACCGCGCCTGCGACGGCGACGAGGCCGCCATCGAGCCGGTGGCGGCGGCGCTGCAGCTGTATCACCACCACACGCTGGTGCATGACGACATCTACGACGAGGACAGCGCGCGTCGCGGCTGGCCGACCGTGCACCAAGCATTCGCCGATTGGTTCGGCGCGCGGCCCGGCGGCGCGGCCGGCGCCGGACGGGTGTTCGTCAACGGGCGCATGCGCCGCGGCGTCATTACCGCCTTTGCCTACGGCAAGGTCTGCCGGGCGCTGGCCGGCCGCTTGCTGCTCGGCAGCCGTTTTGACGCCGGCGCGCTGCTGGACGTGGCGCGCGCGCTGGAAGCGCACGAACTGTTCGACAATGCGGCGCAGCTGAAGGACGTGTTCCACGAAGGAGGCGCCATGCCGGCGCCCGAGGCCTGCCTCGACAACGCCCGGCTCAAGACCGGCCGGCTGTTCGAGCTATGCGCCTATGCCGGCGCGCGGCTGGCGGGCGCCGGTGTCGGCCGCCAGCAGGCGCTGGCGCGTTGGGCGGGATCGTCGGCGCTGGCCTACCAGCTGCAAGACGACTTGGCGGATCTGGACGCGGCCAGCGAAAAGGGGCAGGGCCGCGGCGTCGCCAGCGATCTGTTGCACTGCAAGCCGACCTATCTGTACGCGCTGGCCAAAATGCTGGCCGAGGGCGCCGACCGCGACGCGCTGTTCGCCTGGCAAGCCGGCAACCCGTCGGCGCTGGCGCACGGCGACATCATCGCCATCTTGCATCGCTGCGGCGCGGTCGAGGCATGCCGCGCCGAGGTGGCTCGCCACATCGAAGCGGCCAACGCGGCACTGATGTCGGCCCAGCCGGCGTTGCGTCCGGAATGGCTGTCGCTGCTTAGCCAGTTTTCCGCCTATTTCGTTTCGCGCGCCTACTGGCACCGGCCGCTGAGCCAAGGCGCGCGGCCGGTCTCGGCCCTGTTGGCCTGACGAGGAACCGCCATGTCCGACGCATTATTTTCTCCGCTGATTTTCGATCTGCATGGCGTGCTGCTCGGCCGCGCCGAACCGCCCGGCCATCTGCCGGCCGGCGAGGTGCTGGCGCAATTGCGCGCGGCCGGCCATGCGTTGCGTTTTTTGACCAATGCCAGCAGCGCCAGCCGGCGCGACGTGGCCGCGCAACTGGCCGAAGCCGGCGTCGAGGCCGCCGTGGACGAGGTGTACACCGCGGCCATGACGGTGGCGCATTTTCTGCGCGCCGACGGCCGGCCGCGCCGTGTCTATCTGGTCGGCTCGCCGGCGCTGGGCGAGGAGATCGAACGGACGTGCGGCGAGTTCGTCTCCTGGGTGGCGCCGGAGGAGGCCGACACCGTGGTGGTCGGCCGCGCGCCCGATTTGGACGAGGACACGTTGCGCCGGCTGGCGGCCGCGCCACGGCCGCTGCTGGTCGCCACATGCCGCGATGCGGCGTTTGCCGATGGCGCCGGCAGCCATGCCGGCCCGGGACAGACCGTCGTCAGGGTGGAGCGGGCGCTGGCCACGCAAGCGCTGGTGCTCGGCAAACCCAACCCGTACGTGCTGAGCGAGGTGATGGGCCTGTCGGCCATGCAACGGGCAAGCAGCGTGGTGATCGGCGATTCGCCGCGGCAGGACGTGGCGCTGGCGCACCTTGCCGGCACGCGCTCGGTGTTGCTGTCCTCGCCGGGCGCGGCGGCGGCCGGCCCGGCGCCGGATCATCGCATCGAGGCGCTCGACCAACTGCTTTCCCTACTGTGCAGGTGACCGCATGAATCTACGTGCTTTGAGTATCGATACCGCGGGCTTCATCGCCACCAACCGGCTGCATATCGCGCTGATGCCGGTGGTGATGACCGCTTTCTGGAACCAGGCGCTCGGTTTGCCGCTCGGTTTCGGCTATTACCTGATGATCGTGCTGACCACGGCCGGCGGCTATTTCTACAACATCTACACCGACGCCGAGGAAGACAGCGTCAACTACAACCGCCGCTATCGCGTGTTGGACCGCAATGCCCAGACCCGGGCCCTGATCGCCGTCTGCTTCATCGGCGGCTTCCTGCTATCGCTGTGCGCCGGTTGGCGTTTTGTGCTGTACGGCGGCGTCGTGCATTGGCTCGGCACGTGCTACAGCCGGCCGCTGCCCTTCCGATACCGGGGCCGGTCGCTGCGCATCAAGGAAATTCCGGTGCTGAAGAATCTGTACGCCGGCCTGTTCTGGTCGCTCGCGCTGGTGTTGACCCCTTATCTGTATGCCGGCGCGACGCCCGGGGCGGCCGCCGTGCAGGCCATCGCGCTGAGCTTCCTGCTCGATTACTTCGTCGAGCTCTTGTGGGATATCCGCGATATGCCGGGCGACGCCAAGGCCGGCTTCAACACGGTGCCGCTCTGGGTGGGCGAGCGGGCGACCTATGGGCTGCTGGGTCTCGTGCATCTATCGACCTGCGCGCTGATGGCTTGGGGCGCGGTGTCCCGGGTGCTGACGCCGGGCTGCCTGTTGTTCGCCGTGGTGCATCTGCCCGTCGGGCTGTGGTTTCTCGCCTGGTTCCGGCGCCAGCCGGAAAAGGACTGGGCTTCTCATTGGTACATCTTGTACGGCGGTAGTCTGTTGGCGGCCGGCATGGTGTGGACGCGTTTTTTGACCCTGGAGAGTTGATGGGATGAGCATGCCATTCAAGGCCGCGCAAGCGTGCGCGACGGCGGCCCTGCGTCATTACCTGCCGCAGCGGGAGGACATGGACTGGCTGGCCGAGGTGGTCGACCGGCCGCGCTTCGGCTGGGACTGGCCGGCGCTGGAGCAGGGTTTTTTCGAACCGATGCGCGCCTGGGCGGCGCGCCACGATGCCCGGTTGAAGCCCGTGCTGGCCGGGCTGTTGATCGACGCGCTGGGCGGCGACAAGCGCCGGCATCCGGCGCTGTTGGCCGCGCTGGAATTCAGCCATCTCGCCTCGTGCATGCTGGACGACGTGCATAACGGCCGCGATTTGGCGGAAAGCCAGGGCGAGCAGCTGACCATGCCGTTGCCGGTATGGGTCACCGTCGCCTACAACGCGCGCCAACTCGCGCCGGTATTGGTGATGCGGCGTTCTCCCGAACTCGCGCCCGCCGATCGTTTGCGCCTGGCGCGGCATTACCTGTTTCAGCAACACCTGGGATGCCTGTTCGACATCTGGGGTGTGGAACAGGGGTTGGCGCACGGCTCGCTGCTCCATTACCTGACGCATTTGAGCAATTACTGCGGCGCGCCCGGCTTTGGGCTCGCGGCGGCGACCGCGGCGGTGGCCGCGGGGCTCGACGACGGCGGCGTGGCCGAGCTCAGGCAGGCGGGCATCGCGCTGGGGGTGTCGCTGCGGCTTCGGGCACTGGCCGAGGGCGAGGACCGCGCCATTCTGTTCGCCGGCCGGCGTTCGGTCGAACCCGGCATCCACTGGCGTTTCGCCTGCGACCGGCAGGTGTTGGCCGATAGCGCCAAGCGGCTTGACGATGCCGCCCGTTATGGCGCCGAGCGGCTGTCGCCCGCGGCCGGCGCCGCCTTGTCCGATTTCCTCGATGCGCTCGCCGCGCCGATTGCCGGAGATAAGTTGTCATGAACGCAGCCGCCCAATATTGCGACGATTTCCTGGCCGACATGGCCCCCGTGCTGGCCGACCAATACCGGCAGTGGTATCCGTGGTGCCGCGAAACCGTGCTCGCCACCATCGACCGGCTGGCGAGCAAGCCCTTTTTGGAAGACGCGCTGGGGGTGCCGCTATCGCCCTCGATGTTGCAGGCGGTCCGCGACGCCTGGCTGATCCCCTACCGTGCCTACCACTTGCGCATCGGCAAGATGCTGCGGCCGTTTCTGGTGTGCAGCGTGATGCAGGCGTTCGAGCGCGATCCGCGTTCGCTGCCGTCGGTGGTGGCCATCGCCGAGATCATTCACGCGGCGTCGCTGGTGCTCGACGACGTGGCCGACGATTCGCCGTTGCGCCGCGGTGGCCCGACCGCGCATCGCATGGTCGGCGTCTGCGTCGCCGGCGCCGCCGGATCGGCCTGGCTCAATGTCTATCTCAAGCTCTTGACCGCCCCGGATGCCGGCCTCGCCCCGGCGCAGGCGCAGTCGCTGGTCGATCAGATCGCCTGGGAGCACTGGGTCACCGGCATCGGCACCACCATCGACACCACCTGGCCCTGGATCGGCCGGCTGGACGGCACGCCGGCCGAATATCTGCAGTCGGTGGTGCACCGTTCCACCTCGTACACCTACCGGCTGCCGTTGAAGATCGGCGCCATCGCCGCCGGCGCGACGCCCGATCAGGTGGCGCGGTTCGCCGCGCTGGGCGAGGAGCTGGGCATCGCCTTTCAAATCATCGACGACATCCTCAACGTGCAGCCGGGCGACGACAAGTGGGGCAAGGTGCTGGCCGAGGACATCACCCAAGGCAAGATCAATCTGCAAGTGCTGTTGGCGTTGGAGCGGCTGCCGTCCCCGGCGCGCGACGAACTGATCGATATCCTGCAAAGCCGCACCGACGACCCTGGCCGGCTCGGGCGCGCGGTGGCGCTGATGCAGTCGAGCGGCGCCTTCGACGCCGCGCGCGACATTGCCCTGCAGTATGTCGCCAATACCCAGACCCTGGTGGCGGAGATGGATTTTCTCAACCCGATCGATCGCGAGCGCTTGGCCGCCTTCGTCGATTATGTGATTCACCGCAGCCGCTAAGCGGCGTGTCTTGGGGGCAAGAACCCATGAATGACAAGTTGAACAGGTTCAATGGCGCGATCTTGATGACCGGCGTGACCGGCGGGCTGGGCAGCGCGCTGCTGCCGCGCCTGTTGCGCCGCTATCCCCATTGCGAGGTGGTGGCGTTGATCCGCGGCGCGGACGCCAGCGAGGTCAATGCCCGTCTGGCCGAAGCGCTGGATTTCGGCGGCCTCGCGCCCGCCGAGCGCGCGCGCGTGTCGGCATGCCGCGCCGATATCGGTCAGCCGCGGTTCGGGTTGGATGCCTCGGTCTGGCACGCGTTGGCCGAGCGCACCGTGCGGGTGTTCCACCTGGCGGCCAGCGTCGATTTCGGTTTGCCGCTCGCCGCGTCGCGCGCCGCCAATGTCGATAGCACCCGCCAGGTGCTGGATTTCGCCGATGCCTGCCTGCGCCAAGGCGGCAGCGATTTCCGCCTCAATTACGTCTCCACCGCCTATGTCGCCGGCACGCGGCGCGGCCGGCTCGGCGAAAACGAGCTCGGCTGCGGTCAAGGGTTCTGCAACGCCTACGAGCAGTCGAAGCTGGAGGCGGAAACGCTGGTGACGCAGGCGCGCGAGCAGCTGCCGGTCACCATCTACCGCCCGAGCCAGATCATCGGCGAGACCGGCAGCGGCCGCATCCGCAAGTTTTTCGGCTACTACGAGTTCGTGCGCCTGGCCGCGCGCGACAAGATCCCTCTGCTGGTGGTCAATACCGCCGTGCGGCCCGATTTCGTGCCGACCGACTATGTGTGCGAGGCGATGCTGCATCTGGGCGAATTGCCCCACGCGCTCGGGCGGACCTATCACCTGACCGCCGGCCTGGCGCGAAGCCCGAATTTCGGGCTGGTGTTCGGCTCGATGTATCAGGAGCTGGCGGCGTGGCTGCCGCCGGGGCGCGTGCTGGAGACGCCGCGCATGTTGTCGGCGCGCGAGCTGTCGCAACGGGCGACGGCGCAGGAGCTGCAGCGCTTCCGCCGCAGCCCGGTGAAGTTCTTGCAGCGCACCTATCACTCGTACCTGGAAGAGGAGCGCGACTTCGATTGCGACGCCACCCAGGCCACGCTCGCGGCGGCCGGCATCGTGTTGCCGGATATCGAGACCGTGCTGCGCCAAAGCACCCGTTATGCGCTGGATGCCCGTTACGGTCGAGCGCACGCCGCGAGAAACGTCGATGAGGTCGAGGAGCCGAGCGATGCGCCGCAAATTGCTTGAAATTCTACGTTGCCCGCTGTGCCGTGGTCAGTTGCGGCTGATGGGCGAACAGACCTGCGACCCGCGCGGCGTGCAGGAGGGCGAGCTGGCCTGCCGCGCCTGCCAGCGCCATTACCCGGTGGTGCAGGGCGTGCCGCGGCTGATGCTGCAGGACGGTTTGGTGCCCAAAAGCCGCTCCGGCTTCACCTATCAATGGAAGAAACGTCAGTTCGGCCGCGCCGAGCGCCGCACCGTGATGTACGGCTACGAAATCGGCAAGTTCATGGACTGGTTCGTGGGCGAGTTCACGCCGGGGTTGAGCGGCTGCGCCGACGGCGCTTGGCTGCTGGATGCCGGCTGCGGCAGCGGCGAGAAGGCGAGCGAGCTCGCGCGCCGTTTTCCGCAGCATCAGGTGGTGGCGATCGATCAGTCCAACGCCATCGCGCGCGCCGCATGGGAAAACCGCGATCTGCCCAACCTGTATTTCGTCCAGGCCAACGTCTGGTATCCGCCCTTCGCCGAACATAGCCTGCAGTTCGCCATGAGCATTGGCGTACTGCACCACACGCCCGACACCTTGCGCGCGTTTCGCGCCGTCGGCGCCTTGGTGGCGCCCGGCGGCGACTTCATGACGTGGCTGTACCCGCTACCCGAGGAAGACAGTTTCTGGGCCGGCCTGTACCGTCAGCGCGACTGCCATTTCCTGCGTCTTGGGCATCGGCTGCCGCATTGGCTGACCATCGCCTTGTGTCATCTGTATGTGACCGCGCTGTTCCCGCTGGTGTTGCGGTTTTTGAAAGCGCAATACCTGGTGAACAAGGACCGCTTCCCGATTTATCCGGACCGGCCGTCCTTGGCGTCGCTGTATCGCAGCGCGGTGTTTCTGTCGTTCGACAACGTGATGCCGCCGCATCAATTCCGCCACGGCCGGCGCGAGGTGGCCGCATGGTATCGCGCGCAGGGGTTCGGCGCGGTCAACGACGCCTATCCGGGGTTTTTCCACGCCGTCCGCGCCATGGCCGCCCCATGAGCACGATGCGCGCGGTGGTGTGGGCGGGGCCGCGGCAGCTCAGGCTTGCCGAGGTGGCGCAGCCTCGGCTCGTCGCGCCGGACGATGCGCTGTTGCGGGTGCGTCATGCCGCGACCTGCGGCACGGACCTGCATATCTACCGTGGCGCGGTGCCGGACTTCGAGCCGGGAACGGTGATCGGCCATGAGTTTGTCGGCGAGGTGGCGGCGGCGGGCCCGGCGGTCCCCCATCTGCGTCCGGGGCTGCGGGTGCGTTGCAGCGATTTCGTCGCCTGCGGCCAGTGCGGCGCTTGCCGTCGCGGCGGGTATGCGCAGTGCCTCGGCCGGCGGTTGTTCGGTTTTTCCGGCTTGCAGCCGCGACTGGACGGCGGCATGGCCGAGTTCGTGCGCGTGCCCTGGGCCGGTACGGCGCTGACGCCGCTGCCGCCGGACGCGGACGCGCGCGCCGGGCTGCTGGCCGCCGACGTGCTGCCGACCGCCTTGTCGGCGCTGGCGCGCTTGCAACTTGCGCCGTGGGAGCGCTTGGCGGTGGTCGGCGCCGGCCCGGTGGGTACGTTGACCGCTTTCCTGGCCCGGGCGCGCGGTGTGACGCCATTATTGCTGGAGGCGAGCCCGGCGCGGGCGGCCAGGGCGCGCGCCGTGGGGCTCTCGGTGCGAGAGGTGGCGGCGCGCATGCCTTTGTCGGATAGCGCCGCCGATCTCCTTGGCCGGTTCGATGCCGCGGTCGATGCCGTGGGCGGCGAGCAGGGATTGCGCTCGGCGTTGGCATTGCTGCGCCCGGGCGGGCGCGCCGCCGGCGTGGGCGTGCAGGCGGGGCCATTTGCCGTGGACTGGGGCGCGTTGATGCAGCGCCAGATCAGCCTGCATTTCGTCATCGGCGATCCGATCGGCCAGCGAGCCGAGATCGATGCCGCCTTGCCGTCGTGCCGGCCGGTGCTGGACGCCATGTTCCCCGACCGTTTGCCGCTGGCGGCGGTGCCGGACTATTTCGCCGCCCTGGAACGGCGCGAGCGTTTCAAGGCGGTGGTCGAAATCGCCGAGGAGGGACAATGAGCACGCCGGCGCTACGCGGCACGGTGGCGCTGATCGGTTGCGGCGCGATGGGGGCGGCGCTGGGGCAGCGGCTGCTGGCGCGGGGCTGGCGCTTGCGCGTCTACAACCGCAGCGTGGGCAAGACGCAGCCGCTCTCGGCGGCCGGGGCCAGCGTCCACGATAGCCCGCGTTCGGCGATCGACGGCGCGCATTGGGTATTGTCGGTGCTGACCGACAGCGCAGCGCTGCGGGCGGTGCTGATGGGGCCGGAGGGCGTGCTGGCGGCGCCGGCGCGAGGGCGTTGCCTGATCGATCTGGGTACGCATTTTCCGGCCGAGCTCGTGCCATTGGCCGCCGAGGCGGCGTCGCGCGGCTGGCCGTTGGTGGAGGCGCCGGTGACCGGCAGCGTGCACGACGCCAGTCACGGCACGCTGAATTTTCTGGTAGGCGGCGCGGCGGCGGACGTGGCCTGGGCGCGGCCGATGCTGGAAGCGCTGGGGCGGGCATTGTTTCATTTGGGGCCGGTCGGCGCCGGCAATACCGCCAAGCTCGCGCTCAATTTGCTGGTGGGGCTGATGGCGGGGGGATTGGGCGAGGCCATTGCGTTGTTGCGGGCGCACGGCTTGGACGTGGCGCGTTTTCTGGTGGCGCTCGATGGCAGCGGGCTTGCGTCGCCGCTATACCGGCGGCTTGGCCAGCGCTATCTGGACGGCGATCACGCGCCGCGTTTTTCGCTGGCCAATCTGGAAAAGGACCTAGGCTGGGCCAGGCGCCACGCCGAGGCCAGCGGGCTCGCGCCGCGGCTGGCGCCGGTGTTGTGCGATCTGTTGGCGCAGTTGCCGGCCGAGGCCAAGCCGCTCGATTATTCGGCCTTGATCCGTCACCTGGCGGCGCGGGCAAGCGTCATGGCGGGAGTAGGGAGTGGGGAGTAGGGAGTGGGACGTAGCGTGCGTTCGCGCAGCAACGCACGTTTCAACGCACGGTGACACCGGGTTCGGGGAGCGTTCGCTCCCCGCCTCCAGGTTAGGGTGTTAATCGGCGGTCAACACCAAGCATCCCGCCACCTCGCGCAGGCGCGCGGCGTTTT
>NZ_JAFAND010000019.1 GCF_019232825.1 Paludibacterium sp.
GTCCCGGCACTTCAGGCAGCCTCGGCTGCGAGCAAGACCTTTGCTGCGTAAGCTGAGGTCCCCTTGTCAGGCAAAAACACGGCCTCGGTCCGCATGGACTCGGGCCGTTTTTTGCGCGCCATGGTGGCGCCGCGGCCGTTGCTGACAGGGAGAATCATCGATGCAAACCGTGGGAACCTGGTGGATGTGGGTCGGCTTCGCCGTCTTCGTCGTCGCCATGCTGCTCGTCGACTTGCTGGCGATGCGCGGCGGCAAAGCGCATCGGGTATCGTTCAAGGAGGCCGCCGGCTGGTCGGCGGTGTGGGTGGCCGTGTCGCTGGCGTTCGCCGCGCTGTTGTGGTGGCGGCTCGACGTCACACTGGGGCGCGAGGCCGCCAACACCCAGGCGCTGGCCTTCGTCACCGGCTATCTGATCGAAAAAGCCTTGGCGGTCGATAACGTCTTCGTTTGGCTGATGCTGTTCGGCGCCTTCGCCATTCCACCCGAACTGCAAAAGCGCGTGCTGGCGCTCGGGGTGTTCGGCGCCATCGTGCTGCGCGCCGGCATGATCTTCGGCGGCGTGTGGCTGGTTCATCAGTTCCACTGGCTGCTGTATGTCTTCGGCGCTTTCCTGCTCTATACCGGCGTGCATATGTGGCGCGGCGCTGACGCGCCGGCGGGGACGCCGGGCGGCGCGTTGCTGGGCTGGCTGCGGCGTCATGTCAACGTGACCGACCGCCTGCACGGCGAGCGTTTCTTCGTGACGCAGGAAACGGACGGCAAGACGGCGCGCTTCGTCACGCCGCTGCTGTTGGTGCTGGTGCTGGTGGAAATCTCCGATCTGATTTTCGCCGTCGATTCGATTCCGGCCATCTTCGCGGTGTCGCTCGACCCGTTCATCGTGCTGACGTCCAACGTGTTCGCCATCCTCGGCCTGCGCGCCATGTACTTTTTGCTGGCCGACATGGCCGCGCGCTTCTCGCTGCTCAAGTACGGCCTGGCCATCGTGCTGGTGTTCGTCGGCGCCAAGATGCTGTTGATGGATCTGATTCACGTGCCGGTGCTGTTCGCGCTCGGCGTGGTGGCGGCGATCATCGCCACCTCGGTGGTGTTGTCGTTGCGGCGCACGCCGCCGGAGCACGGCGGCTAGCGCGCGTCTTGGCGCAATAGCGCGGCGACGTCGTCGGCCGCCGGGGCATAGGCGCCCGTGCGCATGGCGGCACAGGCGGCGGTCGCCGCCGCAAAGCGCAGATGCGCGCCGGGCTCGGCCTCGGGGCGGGTCAGCAGGCTCGCCAACCATCCGCCCATGGCCGCGTCGCCGCAACCGACCGTATCCGCGACTGCCACCCGGAAAACCGGCTGGCGGAAACGGGCTTCCTGCTCGTACAAGCACATATCGGCCGCGCCTTGGGTATAGAGGATGCTGGCTTGCGGCGCCAGGCGGCGCAGCCGCGCCATGGCCGCGTCTTGCGGTAGGCCGGGGTAGAGCGCCGCCAGATCCTCGTCGGAGACCTTGATGTAGCGCGCCATGGCGGCCATTGCCTCGAAGCGGGGAAAATAATCGGGCGCGGCCATGATCGTGCGGTAGTTGGGGTCGAACGACAGGGGCTTGCCGGCGCGATAGAGCCGGTGCGCCAGCGCGAGCAGCCTGTCCGCCAGCGGCGGACGCGCCAGGCTGATGCCGCCGAAGTGGGCGATGGCGAGCGCTTGCTCCCAATCCGCCGGCAAGGCGTCCACATCGAAATGCAGATCGGCGCTGTTCTCGCCGATGAAGAAATAGGCCGGCGGCTGGCGCTCGGGCACCATGGCCAACAGCGGCGGGTACGGCCGGCTTTGCAGGAAGCGGATGTCCAACCCGGCCGCCAGGCTTTCGGCCAGCAGCTGCTGGCCGAACACGTCTTGGCTGACCGCGCCGCCCGAGGCGCTCGGCACCCCGAGCCGGGCCACCACACGCGCGACGTTCCAGCAGGCGCCGCCCGGCACGGCGCGCCAATCTTGACCTTCTTGGCGGATGAAATCGGTCAGGGCCTCGCCAAAGGCGATGAAGCGGGGAGACGGCATAGGGTTATCCAATCGGTGCGCTGTCGTGCAAGGTCAGGCCATTAAGCGGCCAGAACGCCAGGCTTGCCAAGTCCGCGGCGCCATCGCTGACCAGGCGAAGGAGGTCATGGACAGCTTTTCTGCAATATGGATACAGTACAGTAAGTAATAGGGCTTACACATGACAACAGAGTAGTTGTCGGAGACGTCAATATCATGAACAAGGGGAGGCGCGCCCTAGGCGCGCTGGCATGCATGCTGAGCCTGACGGTCCACGCGGACCCGGTGCGCGTGCTGACCGAGGATGACCCGCCGTTCAATCTGCGCGAGGCCGGCGGCCAGATCGGCGGCGTGGCGACCGACATGGTGCGCGACATCTTCCAGCGCGCGCGCCTGCCCTACACGCTGGAACTGCTGCCTTGGGCCCGGGCATACAATCTGGCACTGACCGAGGCCGATGTCTGCCTGTACGCGACCACCCGCAACGCCGAGCGCGAAAAGCGCTTTCTCTGGATCGGCCCGTTGCTGGTCAATGCCTGGGCGATCTACGCCGGACCGCACAGTCCCGATCGCGTGCGCACGCTCGACGATGTCCGTCCGCCCGCCGTGATCGGCGGCTACCTGGGCGACGCCGTGGCGCAGTACCTGGTGGACCGCGGCTACCGCGTGCAGCAGATCAACGACGACGCGCGCAACGTCCAGCTCCTGGCCCTGGGCCGCATCGACTACTGGGCCAGCGGCGTCTACCACGCCAATTATCTGCTGGCCAAATCCCAACAAACCGCGATCCATCCGGTGCTGCAATTCAACGTGACCGACCTCTATCTGGCCTGTAATCCGCAGTTGCCCGGCACGGCGTTCGCGCGCCTGCGCCAAGCGTTCTCGGCGATGCAACGCGACGGCACGCTGGACCGCATCCGCCATCACGATTAACCCCGGTGGACTTGTCGTGCACGCTACGCGCAGCATTGCGCCAGACTCTTGGCGACATGCCTTAGCACCTCTAACAGAACACATTTCACGGTTAAGTAGCGTGCGTTCGCGAAGCAACGCACGGCTTTAGGACTCGCTTAAGACGTGCATTGCCTGCGGCGAATGCACGCTACAAGATTTGTGCGGATGCCTTGGCGTCGGCGCGAGCGGTGTGGTCGGTCACGTCGCCTGCCGTGTGGTTTAGCGGCCCGACGAAGGCGTCGCCGACACGTCCATGGCGTGCAAGGGGATCAAGCGCTGACGGTGCTTCCAGTTGTAGCCGAGCCAGAAGACCAGGAACAGCGGAATGCCGATATAGGTGGCCAGGATGCCGTTCCAGTCGACCTTGGCGCCGGTGAACGCGCCGTAGTTCTGACCCAGCATGATCACCAGGCACAGCGCGAAGGCGAACAGCGGGCCGAGCGGGAACCACTTGGCGCGG
>NZ_JAFAND010000012.1 GCF_019232825.1 Paludibacterium sp.
TGCATCCGCGGCGGGCTGGTGAATCTGCCCGCTATTTACGGCACGGTCGGGGCGACCAACCAATGTGAGACGGTCACCTCAACGCCCAATCCGCAGCAGGTGCTGTCGCCCTATCACCGGCCCGCCTTCAACAGCTGGACATCGCCGACGGTGACCTACAGCTGCGCTTCGCCGGATGGTACAGCGTTCACCGAGACGGTGACGGGCTCCTACATAGGGGCCGTGGCGACCGACGGCGATCCGTCGATCGGCTGGACGCTTGATCCGACGCGGGGCGGGATCTCGACCGTCTTCGATGGTGTTTGCGGTGCAGCGGCTGGCGGCACGGGGGCAAGCACCGCGCCTACAACCGGCCTGTGCCATGTCGGCGTTCCGTCCACAATCACGCTCGACACGACCAACAACCTCTTCACCTGGTCCTGCGCGGCGGGTTCCGGGGGCGGCACGCCGGCGGCCTGCCAAACCCCCTACAGCCCATCCGGCTGCAGTCCGGCCACGGTGGCTAACGGTACGGTAGGTTCGTCGCCCACCTGCACCGTTACCTGCGATAGCGGCTATGCGCTGAGTGCCGACGGCAAAAGCTGCACAGCCAGTTGTCCCGCGCCGTACACGATGGAATGCCATGTCACAGGATTTGACGATGGCAGCAATGGCGGCAAGTCCACAACATGCCAGTGCTCAAACGCATATTGCGGCACAGCCCAGGGTGAGGCGTCTGGCACTGCGCCGAGTAGCAATCTCTGTTTAAATGGGTCGACGCCCACGGTTTCCGTCAACGCTGGAAATTGGACATGGTCGTGCGGGTTCAAGCAGCAGTGTAACGCTCCCGTCCTCTGCAATCCGTCCAGCGTCGCCAACGGCACGGTCAACGCCGACTGTTCAATCACATGCGACAGCGGCTACAACCTGAGCGGTGACGGCAAGAGCTGTAGCGCAGCAGACCCTGTTGGGTGCTGCTCCTCCTGTCCAGATTACGGCACGAGCATAGGGTGTATCTATTTTCCATCCACACTGTCGAATTGTCCGACTATAAATACTAACGGGTGGATCGGTGAAATGTGGGGACCGCAAAATTGCGGGCCTGTCTGTAACCCGGCCTCTGTCGCCAATGGCACCGTCAACCCCGTTGACTGCTCTATTAATTGTAATAGCGGATATGCGCTTTCCAGCGACGGACAAAGCTGCAATGCGTCGCCGGCACCGGACGGTTGCGTTAGTGTTTGCGGAGATTTTTACAGTGATGGGCAGACTTGGTGCGAACCTTCCGGATTTGGTTATATTTGCGTCAATGGCAGGAAAATGTCAGATGGACAGCTGTCCTGTAAAAAGGGATGGGCGTGTTAAGTCTTGCTGTCGCGCATTTGACGCCGCGGTTGGGTGGGGCGAGTGCACTTTTCAAGTGCCTATAATTTCACGCATTCTTGAAACACCCGGAAATCGCCTCAACACTCTGTGAGTATTTACGCGTATTATCAAATCGTTCGATTTTCTTTAAATGTTTGGCTGTTATTGGTTTCGCTAGCGTCCACAATGCATCGAACTGCCCACGAAACATATCGGCTATCTGGCTATTCCTTATGAGCGTAACGCGCATCGCCGACCATTCGATCAGCGCCAGTCTATTCCCATAGACCCGGTAGGTCATATTTCCTATAACCTCAGCCGACACTGTCCGGTAAATCTCAGGGGAGTTGGAAATGAAATCTGCGTTATTCGGTATCAGGGTCCGTTGACGCCACCGTTTTTGCCGCTGCATTGTATAGTAAACGGGGTTTAACGTCGCGCAATACTCCATCCATTTGCGCTCATCCGAAGAACACCCCACGATTTCATCCTCCGGGCCCTTCAGAACCAAGAGGATATCTGTTTCCAGTTCGCAAAGAAAATCGGAGCCCGAGAAGGTCGTAACCTCGTGATCGTCTTGGCGCAGGCGCAGCCCGTTCCCCGGGATAAACTCCACCCCGCCTTTCTCCAGCGCCGTGACGATCGCCTGATAGGTGTCCGGGCGCGGCGAATACACCCCGCGCTCTAGGTTGTTTATTGAGGGCAGAGAAACGCCAGCCGCCTCAGCGAGCGCGTCCTGGGTCCAGCCGAGAAGCGTGCGAGCAGCTCTTATTTGCAAAAGGGTTACCATAGCGGGTGGCTAAATAACCCAAACGCACGCGGAAAACCAATACATTTATTTTTTTATGCATCATATGTCAAATACTATTTCTAATACATAATTATAGAAAAACGATATCATTATATGTAATATAAATATCTATGGTGACATCGATATTGCAAAAACGCGCTTCAGTTGGGGGTCTTGCTCTTCTCGTTTGTCTTGTGATAGGCGGATGTCGGCCGCCATCGTTCACGGAAAGTGAAAAGCCATCACCTTACTGTTTCCCGAGTGATCGCCTCGTGCTTTCGAGAGCGATCTATTTTGGCGACAATCCGCCGAACTGTGAGTCGGACAGAGCGCTGACGTTCAGTATTCGTCAAGGGGGCGCTATTCGCGTCTGCGAGCCTGATCGGGGTGGATGGGTAGATGTAGCCATCAAACCAGACTGTTAGGGGGGGCGATGCCGCGTATACGCGCCCTCCTTTTCGGTGTTTTTCTCGCGTTCCTCGCCGTCTCGTCAGGCCACGCGCAAACGGGGCTATGCACCTCTCAAGCCACAGGCACTACCGTTACCTACAATATCTTCAGCAATTGCCATCAAGTGACGAATAATACGGGACAGTCAATTTGCGTGTTTACCGGCTCAAGCGCGGAGTGGTCCACTTTCACAGCAAGCGGTACGCCTTGGAGTGGGGTCACAGTAAGCGCGTGCGCGCCGGCCTGTTCTGGCTACTCGTACAATGGTTATTGTTATTACATGGGAAGTGCGGGCTCATCCTGTAATACGGCATGCACAAACTACGGCGGCTGCAACGCTGCCGGTACCCAGGCGGCGGCCAGTTCGACGCCATGTGGCGCGATTTTGTATGGTCTCGGTGAATGGTCAAACTCGTCGGTCAGTGGTTCGGCAGAAGGATATGGGGTTGGTTGCTACATGGATGATTTGGCCGATCCTGTTCTTGGTACGATTATTACGCCGTATCTTGATACAAGCGCTACGACATGCGCCGCGTCGTGGTATTCGGGTAACGCCTATGCAATCCGTGTTTGCGCCTGCAACGGCGGATCATCTGCGGTCTATGGTTCTTGCGGCAGCTCGGCAAACACATGTACTTCCGGAACGGCCAGCGGCTACAGCGCCGGGGCCTGCGGCGGGAACGCGACCTGGACCTGTTTGGGCTCTAACGGGGGCACCAATGCGTCGTGCTCCCTTGCCAACGCGGCCTGTCCCACCTGCGGCGGTTCGGCAGACACCTGCGGCGTAGGTTCAGCCAGCAACTATAACGCAGGTTCGTGCGGCGGCACATCAACCTGGACATGCGCGAACGGCAGTTATACGCAATCATGCTCGGCTTCCAACGCCGGGTGTGCTTCGTGTTCATCGCCTTGCGGCACGATCTCAAGCGGTTCGACCTGTACAGCCTATGCCAGCAATGCCCCCACAGGGGCATGTACCAGCCAGGTCGAGACCTGCTCTAACGGTACCTTGTCGCCGAACAACTATAGCTACGGGAGTTGTACGGCGGGCTGCAGCGCCACGACGACCACATGGAGTTCGTGCTCGGGTACTGTCGCAGCGGCATCGGCCGGGGGCACGCAAACGGTCAATAATACGGCGGGGGGGTATACCGGCTCAGAGACTGCCACTTGTAACGCAGGCGGCAGCGGCGCCTTTGCCTATTCCGGGGCCAGTTGTACGGCGGCAGGCTGCACGAATTGCGCACTGCCCTGGGGTGGACAACAGGCATGTAATACTGGGCCGACAAGTAATGCGGGGGAATACTATACGCCTAACCCAACTTATGCCTGCTCAGCCAGAATTGTGCAGACAACCTGTAGCTCGTCCGGGAGTCTCACTTGTACCGACAACTATGGCGACAGCGGCTGTGCAGGCCCCTTTTATACTTCCTGCACAAAAGGGAGTGGCGGCGGCCAGGGTTGTTTCATTGGCAGTGTCCGCGTGACCATGGCCGATAACAGCGTCAAACCCATATCCGACCTTAGACAGGGCGACTGGGTTATGGGGCGGTACGGCCCCCATCCCGTCGAAAAAATTGTTGTTCGCAAATCCGCGGAGCCCCTGTACCGCATCAACGGCAGTTCGACCGCTTTTGTCACTGCGGAACATATTTTTTACACGACAGACGGACTGAAGTCGATTGATCCGGACCTGACATTCAGGGAAGACATGACCCATATTCGAGTCAATAAATTGAACGTCGGCGACATCATCTTAGATGAACATGGCGACGGACGACGTGTCACCGCTATTGAGGGGGTCTCAAACGGTGAGCACACACTTTATAATCCAGAATTCATCGGCGACCATAGTTACTATGCTGAAGGCTATCTCGTGCATAATCCAATAAAGTAACTGTTTTCAGAGGCCATTGCGTCGAGAGGGGTAGTGATATGGAAAACATAACGGCACCATCATACACCTTTGTCATGCTGGCGCTGGCCACGTCGTTGCTTGCGCCAACAACCGCTGTCATGGCCGCTGACATCCCGCCTGGCACCGCTTGGCATATCAGCCAGGGCGATCCTGCGACAGCGGACGAGGCCAGTTGCACTGCCTGGCCGCTGCAGGCGCGCAGCGATGATGCACTCGACGCCATCCATGCCAGGCTGATTTTTACGCGAAAACGCACGGAAAACGGCGATGTAAATGCGACGGCTACGCTCGTGCTATCAACGTCGACCGGAAAAGAATTCGCAGACAGAGTGATACATTTCGACGGCAAGCCAGATGCGGCGGCTGGAACCAAAGTCTTCTACCGCGTTACGGAGCAGCTCGCTCTTCCCGTGTTGAGGAAGCAGCTGCTTTCCTCGCCAACGATCTATTTTTCTGTAGCCGATAAGGCAGATTCGGAGCCGACATCCGTGTTTCTCGATGCGCTCGATAAGCTTGACGCCTGCGCGGTTTTGAAAGCCAATTAGAGAGCGTCCCCGGGCCACAACGGGCGCGCATCAAATTCTGCTATTCCGCGTTGAGGGTCGCCAGGAAGCAGTCCACCTCAGACCTCAGATGTTCCGCCTGTTTGGCGAGTTCGCCTGCAACCGACAGGACAGCGGACGAGGCCTCGCTGGTCTGACTTGCGGCTTCCGCCACCCCACAAATGTTTTGCGTGATCTCCTCCGTGCCCTTCGCCGCCAACTGGACGTTGCCGGAGATCTCCGCCGCGGTCGCAATCTGTTCCTGAACGGCGGCGGCGACGGACGACGCAACCTCGTCAATATTGCCGATCGACAATCCGATGCCCCTGATCGCCTTCACCGTCGTCGCCGTGACCCCCTGAATGCCCGCGATCTGCCCCGCGATCTCCTCGGTGGCCTTGGCCGTCTGGTTGGCGAGAGATTTCACTTCGCTGGCGACGACAGCGAAGCCTTTGCCGGCCTCTCCCGCGCGCGCCGCTTCGATCGCCGCGTTCAGCGCCAGGAGATTGGTTTGCCCGGCGATAGTCTTGATGAGCGCAACGACGTCACCGATCTTCTGGCCCGCCTGCGCCAAACCGTCGATGACCAACCCTGTCGCTTCAGCTTCGTGCACCGCCTCTCCCGCCAGGCGCGAGGCCTTCGTCACCTGACGGCCGATCTCATTGCTCGATCCGGTCATTTCCTCGGTCGCGCCCGCCACGGCTTGCACATTGGCGGAAGCCTGCCGGGTGGCACCAGCCACCGCCGAGCTCTGGTCCTGGGTTTGTTGCGCCGTCGCCGACATCGACGAGGCGTTTTCATGCAGTTTCGACGCCGAGGCGGCCAGATCGGTGACGAGCCCCGTAATGGTCATCTCGAACTCTTTCACGCGCTCATTGAGCTTGCGGCTTCTTTCCGTCCTGTCGAGCAAGGCATCCTGATAGACCGATATAGCGACGTCCATGTCAAGCATGACGGCGCTGTTCATGGCCGCTATTACCTTCGTCATTTTGGAAGGAGTCCAGCGGTAATGCTTCACGGCAAGCGCGATCAACCTATTGAGGACATAGTTATAGCCGCCGATATACCATTTCGGCTCCAGCCCGATCCTGTGGTGCGCCAGCCCAATCATGCGCACGCTGTTGAAATAGGCTTCATCGAACCGTCCCGAGAAAAGGCGCTGCCAATGCGCTTCCTGGGCGCTCTTGAGACGTGAGGTTTGACCGGAGATGAGTTTTTCGAGCGCCGGCACGGAGGAAACGTGCCGATAGAATGAGTTGAGGATATCAGTTAGGTCGGCCTGCACCTTGGGCCAAAACTCAGCGAGGAGCGTTGCGGCCTCTTGGTTCACGCCCATGAATCGAGTGCGTTCAATTATCGCTTCGCATTGCAATTGTTCCGACAAGCGGTGCCTCCTAGAAATTATATAAATTATCTAATTTGTATCAGGTAAAACGTACGGTGGTGTGAGTGTTACATTGACCGGACTTGTGTCAGGAAATCCTGTACCTTTTCCCGCAAGGTCTGTGATTTTACGGACAAATTCTCGGCACTCTTGAGTACGGAGAGCGCAGCATCCCCGGTCGCCTTGGCGGCTGCGGTGACGCCATTGATGTTTTCCGACACTTCGTGTGTAGCGGCTGTTTGCTCTTCAACGGCGCTCGAAATGGCGATGTTCACGTCGCTAAGCTTCTGAATCACGCCGGTGATTTCACGGATACATCCGGCGGTGTCTTTTGTAGAGTCCTGGATGCCCTTGACCTGTTCACCGATGTCGCCTGTCGCGCGGGCCGTCTGGCTGGCGAGCGATTTCACCTCGGAGGCCACGACGGCGAAGCCGCGGCCAACATCCCCGGCTCTCGCGGCCTCGATTGTCGCGTTCAACGCCAGTAGATTGGTCTGGCCGGCAATTTGCGCAATCATATCGGTGACCTCGCCGACCTTGTCTGCCTTTTCGACAAGGCCGCCGACCAGCGTATCGGACCGTCGCGCTTCGCTTACCGCGGAATTCATCACGACCATGGCCTCTGAGAGTTGCCTGGAGATCTCATTGACCGAGGATGCGAGCTGTTCAGACGCCGCCGCAACGCTTGTGGCCTGGGCGTTGGTTTGGCCTGCGGCCGCCGCCAGTGTGTGCGCCGTTACCTGCATCTGGTCGGCCGACGTTGCCAGAACGTCGACAAGCGCCTTTACGCCGATTTCGAATTCGGCTGCCAGATGAGCGTTCTCGATCTTTCGCGACGTCAGGTCGGTCGCGTATTTGACGACCTTGAAGGGCCTGCCGCTGAGGTCGAGAATCGGGTTGTAGGATGCCTCGATCCAGACTTCCTTCCCGCCACACCCAAGGCGCTTGCATTGGGCGGCCTTGTATTCGCCGCGGTTAAGCCTCGCCCAGAATTCCTTATATTCGGAACTGTTCGCGAAATCGGGCTCGACAAACATGCTGTGATGTTTTCCTCGAACCTGATCGAGGCGGTAGCCCATCACGTTCAGGAAATTGTCATTGGCATCGATAATCGTGCCGTCCATGTTGAACTGAATGACAGCTTGGGAACGGTTAATCGCCGCAACTTGTCCCGCGTAATCAAGCTGACTAGCGTCAGCCCATTCGACTAATGTTCCGATCCTCTTTCCGGTAGGGTCGATCAACGGCTTGACGGTCAAGCCGAAAACGAGCTTCCCGATGCGGATGCTCGCCTGATGCGGCGCCGCCAGCTTTTCGAGTATGCGCCGTTGATGAGCGGGGTCTTTGTGAAAAATATCAATATTGCTACCAATGATTGTCGATAGACTGAATCGCGGTAACTCGGCCTGCAGGTCCTTTTCATATTTGCCCAAAAATTCTCGCATAGCTTGATTCATGTAGATGATGTTGAAGTCGGGGTCTGCAATCATGGTGCTGACGCAAAGCGATTCAAGTGCTGCGTTATGAATCGAAGATAAACAGAACGCGCGAGACCTGTATTTATCGAGAAATCGAAGCATGGGAGATTTATGTCACAATAATTGAGGGGGCAAATGGTGTGTAACACTATCAGAAAGCGCAGTAAGTTGTGAAGAAAATAAATACACAGTTACGTGTAATATATAATGCGGTATTGTATTTGCATATAGCTGAAGCCGCTTGCGGTGGTAAAAATATGAAAAGTAAGAGAGATACGAGCTGGCGCGAACAGACTGTCGCAGCTTGCA
>NZ_JAFAND010000023.1 GCF_019232825.1 Paludibacterium sp.
CCGGTCCGTCAACCTTCGCTCGGCCTGCCGCCACCTACCGGCAGCTCCTCCCTACTGTGCAGTTCATCGAAGGAGTTCGACCATGGCACATCGCCGTACCGTTTCCCCGCTCGAGCGCGATTTGCGCGATATCCAATTCACCGTCAACCGCCTGGTGCAGCAACTGGCGCCGACGTCGCGACGCCGGTTCAACCAGGAGGCGGCGCGTAGTCTGCTGGCCGCGGTGAGCTACAAGCTGGATGTCCTGCAAGCGGTGGCGCGCGCGTAAGCGCGGCGTGAACGACGCTGCCCGGTGGGCCCGCCGGGCGCGGCTTGACCTGATTGTGGCCGGATACTATACCACCGGCACATCCAGCATGATTTCCTCGGCGCATAAGGCTACCGGCTATGGATATCCCCGAACATCTGCGCGATACGCTGCTGCTGCAATTGGCCAACAGTCAGAACGGGATTGCGGTGCTCGATCCCGACGATGTCCTGCTGTATTACAACCAAGCGTTCGCCGAGTTGTTCGCCTTTGGCCAAACGCCGATGTGCGGCCGCACGCATACCGAGGTGTTGCGCTGGATCTATCAGCACGGACTCGTTACCGACCCGATGCAGTCTTTTTCCGATTGGCTGCACATGGCTTATTACGAACACCGCGCGCATGTTTTCCATAATTTCGAGATCGCGTTGAGCGATGGCCGCTGGCTGCTGTTCAGCAAGCAGGTACATCCGACCGGCAATATGTCGCTGGTGGCCGCCGACATTACCCAGGCCAAACAAACCGCGCTTGCTTTGCAAGCCGCGCATCAGGAGCTGGAATACCTGGCGATGACCGACGAGCTCACCGGCGTTGCCAACCGGCGGCATTTCTTCAAACGCATCGGCGAGGAGTTCGATCTTTCGCGCAACCGTAAAACCGCCATCAGCCTGGCGATGCTCGACCTGGATCATTTCAAGCGCGTCAACGATCAGTTCGGCCACCCGGCCGGGGACGAGGTGCTGGTCCACTTCGGTGGCATGCTGCGCGACGTGTTGCGCGGGCGGGATTTCCCGGGGCGGGTCGGCGGCGAGGAGTTCGCCATTCTGTTCCCGGAGACGGCGCAAGCGGATGCCTGCGGCGCGCTGGAGCGGCTGCGCACGACGGTAGCCTCCTCCCCGCTGAACCAGGTGGCCGCCGGGTTCAACTACACGTTTTCCGCCGGACTCGTGGCCTTGAGCGACCAGTTCAGAACCTTCAACGAGTGGATCAGCGCCGCCGATCACGTGCTCTATCAAGCCAAAGCCGCCGGTCGCAACCGTATTGAGGCGTGTTGATGTTTTGACGTCTGAGATCAGGCCAACGGTAGTGCTTAGGAGACCTCCGTCATCGGGTGGCGCGCCCCGAAGGGTTTGGCCAACAGGCGGCCGCCTGACAGCGTTGCGTTCCTTGGCATCGCAGAATAACTGCGACCTGCGTCGCGCGCCTTGCATTCGGCCGCCTGTTGACCAAACGCAGTGGCAAATAACTTGTTCAGAGGGTCCCTAGGGGGTGGGACTGGGCGGATAACAGACCGGGCAGGCCGGGTTGCCGCACTTGAGGCCATATTTGGCCAAGGTGGCATGCCACTCTGCGCTCTTCGCCTGTTGTTCCACGGTGACCACAATGCGCATCGGCGGTTCGAGCGGCAGGTATTGGTTGGGCGGCAGCCCGGCATCGGCGGCCCAGATTGGCGCGGCGGCCAGGCCGAAGAGGGCCGGGGCGAGCCGGGATAGGTGCGATTTCAACGAGATGACCATATCCGCATCATAGTTCAGTTGGCCATCCGGTAGTTAATACATAAATTAGTATTATGTTTTATACAAATTGATTATAGTGTCTGCCGTTAATATTTAATTTAGGAACGGTAGAATGAAAGCGCTGCGAGGATGGCTGGGGGCCCTGATGGTGGTTTCGCTGCCCGTGTGCGGCATGAACGTGCTTGATTTAGCGCCGGGCATGCAGGTCGAGGGGGAGATCCAGTTCAATCAGAGCCACTATCCCTTGCCCAAGGGGGAGTGGACGGTGGTGTTGGCCACCAAGGGGGAAGGGACGATTCCTCAGGGGCGCAATCAAGTGGCGACTTTCAAGGTGGCGAATGTGTTGTTGGCCCATACGCAGCAGGGCCAGTTGGTGGCATTGCTGCGCTTTAGGGGTAATGCCACCGCGTTTCCTCCCACAGGGATTCGTGGTTGGAAAGATGACCCATGCAACCGTGCTCAACGTAATCTTTACTTGCTCAACGCCTACGATGGCAGCTTCTCTTTCCCGGAATGCTTGACCACCCAACCCGTCTACGGTTTTGCCTATAGCAACGATGCTTATTTCGGCACGGTAACGCATTGGCTGACCCAGCACGGCATCAGCGTGCCCGGCACTTTGCTCTATAGCAACTACAGCCGCTATGGCCGCGCGCAATTCATGCAGACCTCGCTGTGGATCAGCCCGAGCGCCTTCGGCTACCAGGACGACGATCAGCGTCTTAAGGATCTCAACAAATGGACCGCCGGCGGCGTCGCGGCGGACAACATCCCGCTGGTCGAGGCGCTTAACGATCTATCGGGCCATTACGCCGACGCGCTGCATCATGCCTTTGACGGCGAAGCGGCCCCGGCGGTGGATTTGGGCGTGCTCAAGCGGGTTCGCTGACCAGGCTCCAGGCCACGGCGGCCTCGGCGTGCAGGCGCGTGGTGTCGAATACCGGCAGCGCCGTGTCGGCTTGCTGAATCAGCAAGCCGATTTCGGTGCAGCCGAGGATCACGCATTGCGCGCCGCGTTCGAAGAGTCCATCGATGATCCGTCGATAGGCGTCGCGCGAGGCATCGCGGATCACGCCTTGGCACAGCTCCTGATAAATCACGTGATGGACGGTGTCGCGTTCGGCGGCCTCGGGCAGCAACACCGATAGGCCGTGCCGCTGTTCCAGCCTGCCGCGGTAGAAATCCTGTTCCATGGTGAAGCGCGTGCCGAGCAGGCCCGCGCGGCTGAAGCCGGCGGCCTTGATCGCGTCGGCGGTGGCGTCGGCGATGTGCAACAGCGGCAGCCGGGTGGCGGTCTCGATCTGTGGCGCCAGCTTGTGCATGGTATTGGTGCACAACACCACGCACTCGGCACCGCCGGCTTCAAGTTGCCGCGCCGCCTGCGCCATGCGTTCGCCGAGCGTGTCCCAGTCGCCTGCGGCCTGCAGTGCCTCGATGGGGGCGAAATCCACGGTCAGCATCAGGCTCGGGGCGTTGTGCTGCCCTCCCAGGCGTGTCCGCGTGGCTTGGTTGATCAGACGATAGTATTCGGCGGAGGACTCCCAGCTCATGCCGCCGATGAGGCCGATGGTTTTCATGTTGTGCTCGATATCGGAGAGGAAAAGGGCTTGCCCTATTATGTCCGTATCGCGCCGGCCATGCTTAGAACCTCTAAACAGAACACATTTCGCGGTTGGGTAGCGTGCGTTCGCGAAGCAACGCACGGTCGTGGGACTCGCTCAAGACGTGCATTGCCTGCGGCGAACGCACGCTGCAAGACCTGGGCGGATGCCTTGCCGGTACTTTTGTTAGAGATTCTTACTCACTGCAGACCAGGCAGTCGCGCCCGTTGCGTTTGGCTTGCAGCAGCGCCGCGTCCGCGCGTCTGAGCAGGTTTTCGATCGACTCCCCCTCGCGCCATTCAGCCAGGCCTATGCAGGCCGTGACGCCGATGCGGGCATCGCCGACGATTTCCTGATGGTGGCGGATGGTCGCCAGCACGCGCTCTGCTACGCCGCGGGCTTGTTCTAGGCGGGTGCGCCGCAACAGCAATAGAAACTCCTCGCCGCCCCAGCGCGCGCAGGCATCGCCCTCGCGCACCGCCTGCTGAATGCATTGGCCGACGGCGATCAACGTCTGATCGCCGGCCTCATGGCCATAGGTGTCGTTGATCTGTTTGAAATGGTCGACGTCGAGCATGGCCAGGGTCATGACGCCGATATCCGCGTCCGTGTGACCTTGCTCGGAACGAATACGCTCAAGCATCATGCGCCGGTTTTCCAGGCCGGTCAGCGGGTCGACATGGGCCAAGCGGGCAATATCCGCTTCGGCGGTCTTGCGTTGGGTGATATCGAAATGCGCTCCCATGATCCGCAGTGCCCGGCCCTCGGCATCCCGCTCCACGACCCGGCCGAGGTCCCATAGCCATGTGACCTGCCCATCAGACCCCAGGGTGCGATATTCGGCCTCGTATCGGGGGGTCTTGCCGTCAAGATGGTCATAGTATTTGGCCACGGTGGTATCGCGGTCATCGGGATGCAGTTTGGCATACCAAAGATCGAAATGCGGCGCCATGTCGCCCGGCTGGAAGTTCTGCAGGTTGAACACCTGCAGTTCGCCCGTTTGCGGCAACCCTTGCCATAGGCATAGACCGGTGCCGTCGAGCGCGGCATCCAGTTTCTCTGTCAGCGCGTGAATTGTCTGCCGGGCCTGCGCCAGTTCGTCGCGGAGACGCGCGATCTCGGCATACAGGTTCTGCGTATCGTTCTGCACCATGCTCCACCTTACCCTTACCCCTCGGATCCTTTGGCGGCAGGGGAAGTTGTAACGAGTGATTATTTACATCTTAACTATTTATTTATCATACACGTGCCTCGCGATGGCTTGAAATGACAATCTAATGAACGCGTGTCATTTCTCGCACGGCTAAACGTAGACATCGACAGTACCCCCTAATGGGGAGGCCCCCGAACGCACTGCACTTTGGCTCGGCACAGTAACCGTCGCGGGCTGCCGGCGTGTGTTGCGCATCGCGTCGGCTTGTTGTTGCTGATGCTTTAATTCGTCGACCTTCTGCTGCAGAGCCTTGATTTTTGCCTTGCCCTCCGGCGTCGTCCGCGATGGGCAATTTTGCCAATCGGCCAACTCCGCTTGATATTTCGCCAACTGGGCATCCAACCCCGCGGGTGGGGCATTGGCGGACGGCGAACCGTAAGCCGCAATGGATGTGGTGCAATCGCTCGATATTGCGCTGCTCATATCGCTTATCTCCGTCATGGCAGTCCATAGAAGGACTGGCGCGTGAGGCCGAGAGGACATGACATAAGTCGGATGCCGAAACGATTTCTGACGGTGTGTTCGAAAACATCGCCCGGTCCGAGGACCGGGCGTGGGTTAAGCGCGGCAGAGGTAGCGTAGCCAAAGATCGCCGTTTATCTCGGTTGGCCGGGCGCCCTCGGCCAGCAACACCTGCGCCAGGCGGTTGCGGGCTTGGTCGAGCGCCGGATCGCCGGGCTCGGCCAGGATCATCGCGTCGACGTGCGCCACCGACGGCACGGCGGCGATGGTCCGCTTCACCAAGGTCAACAAGGCTTGCACCGCCTTGCCGTCGGCTTCGCGCGCGGCGAAGTCGCACAGGATCAGCCGTGGACCTTCCTGTCGGTAGGTCAGGGTAAAGTGCTCGGTCTCGATGGTGTAACCCAGCAGAAAATCACTGGCGAGAAAGTACTCGGCCCGCGGCGAGAATCCCTGGCGCCGCAGGTGGCGGCTGACGTCATCCATGATCGGTGTGTCCACCGGTTTAGCGCTGGATGGCGTCGGACATTTTGCCGAGCAGATTGACCATGTTCTGCAGGTACTGCAGCACGTCCTGCAGCACCTGCTTGGCGTCGCCTTGGGCCGAGTCGCTCTGGCGCAGGCACTGATCGATCTGCTGCTTCAAGTACTCGGCCTGGGCCGTTTGCTGTTGACTGGCCAGTGTCTCCTTGCCGGCGGCGAGATTGGCGCCGCCATCCATGACCTGGCCGACGGCGCGGCCGGCCTCGCTGATCGGCGTGAGGCCGGAGCCGGCCGCCGCGCCGGCGCCGATCATGCCGAGCACGCCGGCGGCGATACCGACGGCGGCCTGGGTCTTGGCCGCTTGGTAGGATTTGTCCGCCGCGTCCATCTGGGTGCGGTAAGCCGCCACGGCGATCGCTTGCGAGGCAACCAGAAAGGTTTGCTGGATCTGGTTGTTGATCTTGTTCAGATCGCGGGCCGACTTTTCCGCCATGATCAGCGCGGCGGCGATCGACATGGTGACGTCAGCGCCATTTTGCAGCGGGTACGAGGCGGCCAGGCCAGCGCTGCTGGCCAAAGGGGTATTCAGGGTCGTCATAGGGTTTCTCCGGAGAAGGGTTAGGCGGCGGCAGTGATCATCATCTGCGCCGCGCCAAGTTGGTTGAGGCCGCCCAAGCCGCCTTGCAGCGCTTGGCCTGCGCTCTTGATTTCGTCTTTGGCCGCGTCCTGCTTGTTGGCGATGATGGCTTGGAACGCGCGCACCAGCGCCTGTTGGAAGTCCATGTCGGCAATGAGCCGCTGAATCGCCCGTTGCAGCTTGGCCCGGTCCAAGTCGATGGCATGCTTGCCGATCGCAGCGGACGAGGACAGCGATACCGTGGTGACTTGCTTGGCGATGTTGAGCGTGGTGGTCACCGAGGCGCCGAACACCGTCTTGGCGATTTGCTGGCGCACCTCGCGCTCGACCTGCTTGGCCACCGCTTTGAGCGTGACTTCGCCGCCGTTCTTGACGGTTTGCGTCGCCACGTCGGTGACGGCCTTCTGCACCAGTTTCTCCACATTTTCCGTGCTGAAGCGCTCGATCATGTCCTTGCTGGCCTTGGCCAGGCTCTTTTTGAGCGTTTCGCTGGTCAGTTCGGCGGTTTCCTTGGCGATTTGCTTGGCGGCCGATTCGATGCCGGCCTTGGTGCCTTCCTTGATCGCGCCCGTCAGTGCTTTGCCGGCTTCGCCGCTTTGCATGACGCGCGAGGTGGCGCGGCCGATGCCCTTGCTGCCCATCAGCCCCTTGGCGGCCTTGCCGATGTCGAAGCCCATGCCGACGAGATCGAACGACATTTCCACCTTGCCGGCAATGTCGGCGATCTTGTTGTAGGTATCGGCGTGTTTCGGATCGGCCAGCGCCAGCGTCGAAGCCACGGCCTTGACCACCCCGGCGACGCCGGCGGCCAGGTCGGCCAGGCCGCCGATCACGTTGCCGGTGACGAGTTTCGCTACCCCGACCACCAGCTTCACGGCGGCGGTGATCCAGTTGCAGATGGTGCCGAGGATGCCGGACTTCTGGGCTTTCTTCTGGTCCGCCAGCGCTTGGTCGATCTGCTGGCGCAGGTCGTCGCATTGTTTCAAGCGGATCTGGTTGGTCGCCTCGATGCGGTTTTGCTGGCCCTTGGTGTCGATTTCCGCCAGCTTGAGGTTGTTGTTGTACAAGCCGGCGGCGGCCGCCGCCATCACCTCGGCCACCGATTTGCCCTCGAAGTTGGTGGCGGTGAGCGGCAGGCCGCTCTGCGTCAGCACGCGGTCGAGCGATTGTTGCGAGGTCTGGGCCGATACGCGCTGGCGCGGCGGCGTCGGGCGAAAGCGGTCCACGCTGTCGGCCATCCGCAAGGCCTGTGCCGGCACGGGCGCGTGCGGGGCGGGTTTGGCCGGCGCGGCGGCGGAATGATCGGTTGGCCACAATGCGGCCGACCCCAATGGGGTGAGGGTGCTAATGGTCATGAGCGCTCCTGTTGTTGCGGACAAAGTGACTGCATGTGCAGTACTTGCTGTTTCAGTTCTTGATATTCCGGTTTGGCGGCACACCAGTTGAGCGCGGCGTCGAAGGCTTGCCGAGCGACGCCGAGCTGGCCGAGCGCGTGCAGGCTCAAGCCGGCAAGGTAGGCGGAGCGGGGGTCGTCCAGGCGCAATTGCCCTGTTTGGCTAAAACTATGCACGGCCTCGTCATGCTCTCCCAGCCGTTGGCAGGTCAGGCCCAACGCCAGCCAGTAATCGAACTGCCAGTGGCTGAGCCGGGTCAGGATGAGCAGCAGCTTTTTGGCGCCGATGAAGTCGCCTTGGTCAAACCGCTGGCAGGCATCGGCGTAGAGGTTGTCCAGATCCGCCGGATCGATATCCAGCAGCGCCTGCATGGTGGCGCCCTGGCGTAGCGCCTCGCGCACGAACTCCATGGATTGCGGCATGGCGGCGTCTCCCGTTCTGAGCGGGGCAAGGCCGGGCTTGCCCCGCGTGGCTTGGCCGATTAGAAGTTGCGGATGACGCCGCTCACCGCGTCGGAAATAGCTTTGATGAAGGAGCTGATCTGGCTGATGCCGTTGTTGTAGTTGCTCATGTACTGCTGCATCTTGAGCTGGTACTGGGCGGACAGGTTGCTGGCCTGATCGGCGGTGGCAGACAACGCGCTTTGAATGCGCGTCATCTGCTCCTTGTCGAGCCCCTTGCCATCGGGATGGCCGATCGACTTCAGATAGTCGTCGATGTTCATCGGACCCTTATCGGTTTGGATCACAATGTTGTTGTCGCGGCAGAACTGCAGCACGTCCGGCGGCACGTCTTGCTTGGCATTGGCATCGGTCATATTGGTAATGATGCCGTCCAGGTTGGCCGCCTGCTCTTTGGCGCCCTCCGCCAGTTTGTTTTGCTGATCCATCTGCTGGCTCACCGTCAAGATCCAGGTGGCGTTGAGATTCACGAAGTGCATCATGGTGTTGATCATGATGAGCAGCGGGTTGACGACCTGATAGATCACCGGGTTGTGCGTGACCGGCGCGGACGGACTCGGCCCTGGCGCGGGGGCCGGCGAGTTGCCGTTTTGACCGTACACGTTGGTGTCGTAGTCGACGTAGGGCGGCGGACCGAAGTTGTTGCTGATGGTTGTCATGGCATTCTCCTTTAAGGTGTTACAGGAACGAGCGACGGATGGCCGAGGCGCTCGTCTTGGGGACGGCGGCGGTCGAAGGCGAGGGGAGTGTCAGCGCCTCCTCGATCACCGCCGGAGGCTGGGATTGCACATAGCGCTCCAAGCGTGCGAGCTGCAGCCGCAGGCGCGGCTCGGCTTCTTGCCAGGCGGTTTGCACCACTTGGCTGAGCGTTTGCAGCGCGTCGCGCGCCTTGGGGTCGTTCTGGGCGCGGGCTTCCAACTGGTGGATTTGCTGTTGCAGTTGTTGCGCGCGCTGCATCTGTTCAGTCAGCTCGGCCTGGGCTTGTTGGCTCTGCAAAGCGAGTTCGCGCTGCGTCGATTCCGGCGTGTATGTCATGGGGTGGAGGCCTTGGGGTCGTTGAGCATGACAGTCATGCTAGAGAGCGCTCGGCGCCGGGGCTGTGGCAATCTGGACGCCTGTTTGGTTTTTTCCTTCGGAGAATTCTTGGTTGTCCGGCGACCCCGGCCGGGCGCCAGGCGTCCGGCCGGGGAGGGCTTAGCGCGCGTTGGGCAGCGCGCGCAGAATCGGGTCGGGGATGACCTTGAGCAAATCGCGCAGCAGCATGACGGTTTCCAGCGTTTTGTTCAGATAGTGCAGGATCGTGTCCGTCACGCCTGTGCCGGCACTGGCCTTGAGCGCGCTCAGAATGTCTTGCAGCTGCGCCTTATCCAGCCCCTTGCCGTCCGGATGGCCGATCGACTTCAGATAGTCCGTTAGCCGTCGCGGGCCGTGCTGGGTTTGGATCGAGATGCCGTTGTCGATCAGGAAAGTCATCGTGTCCGCCGGCAAGTCTTTGCGCGTTTCCGGTTGGTCCATGCCGGTGAGCATGACATTGAGCAGCGCCTGGTGATTTTTGGCGTCGTACGCCGTGGGCTTGCCAGACAGCAAGGTGGCGATGCCTTGCAGCACGCGCTTGCCGGTGTCGATTACCGGCACGATGAAGTTGTCGATGATCGTGGTGGCGATCTGCTTGAGCCGCTCGAGCAGCGTTGGTGACGCCGTCTGTTCCGCGCCTTGGGTGGCGGTTAGCGGTCCCTGTGCGGCGGGGCGAAGGGCGAGAGAGTCGGTCATGTGTTTTCCTAGCAGTGGAAGGTTAAAAAAAGGGCCGCCGGTTGGCTCGACGGCCCTGAGCATCCGCAGCGGGGGGCGCCGGCAGGTGTTGCGCCAGCTGTTGCAGCGCGGCCAGCAGCCGCTTCTGGTTTTGCCCCCAGGGGCCGCGTGTCTGGGCCTCAAGCGCCAGCAGCGCCTGTTGGGCCTGGGGATCGTCTTTGGCGCGTTCCAATAACGCGTGGATGTGTTGTTTCAACTGCTCCGCCTGGCGCAATTGGGTAATGAGCGCGGCCTGGGTCTGTTCGGCGAGCTGCGTGGCCGAGGGGTGCGCGCGGGACGACGGCATGGAAAATTCCTGTGGTTGGTTGAGTCTGCGGGCAATGCTAAACCAGCCGCTGGCGGCGCCATTTTGGGATTGGTGGCCGGAATTTTGTTTTTTGGGCCGTTGGCGCCGTTAATCGTGGGTAGATTTGATGGATATTTTTAGACTATGGGATAATCACAGCCGGATCGGCTGGTCCGACATGATTCCTTTCCGCTTTGGACTCCATGGATATAGAACTCAAGACGCTTACCGCACGGTTGCTGGCGCACCGCGTGGTGAGCCGCAGTGACCCTTTGGCGCGCCGCGCGCTGCTGGACGATATTTTCCGCAACGAGCTCGACCGCCGTTTGGCGGAGGTCGGCTTGCGCCTGGTGGAAAACCCGTATGCCGAACATATCGCCGTGGCGCTTTTGCCGCCGATGATGGAGCCGGTGTTCGGCGCGGATGACAGCTGGATCAACAACAATCTGGGCTTGCCGCGCGACGGGGTGGCGCTGCTGGTGATTCTCTGGGCGCAGATCATCTTGCCCAAGCGCGAGCGTCAGATCTCCCGCGTCGAGGCCGGACGCGAGAATCAGAGCGACATGTTCGGCGCGCAAAAGCCGGTGGAGACGGGAGAATCGGTATCGACCGGCGTGTCGGAAGACGCGCTGTACGCCGATTTCGGCAAGGCATTGGGCGGTCGTACCCGTTTTAACGCCAATTTGGGCCGGCTGGCCAATTTGGGCTTCGTCGTGCGCCGCAACCGCATGCTGCAGGAAGGTCCGATGCTGGATTTGATGATCGATTACAGTCAGATGGCGCCGCGCATTATCGAAGGGGCGCTGAGCGACGTGCTGTCGCGCCGCCAGGCGTTGACGCCTGATGCAGCGTCCGACGCGACGGGAGGCCGCTGATGTTTCAAATGAAGTCGGTGGAAATGGTGCACTGGGATTTTTGGCAGCGGCTGTCGGTGCCGCTGGATGCCCAAATCGTCACCATCATCGGGCCGAACGGCTCGGGCAAGACCACGCTGTTGGACGCGCTGCGCACGCTGTTGGCGATCAAGTGCTCCGGCAAGCGCGATTACAAGCGCTACGTGCGCAACAACCGCGAGGCGTTCGCCTATCTGCGCGGCGTGGTGGACAATCCGCGCCGCCTGGGCGGCGGGCTGTATCCGACGCCGTTTTTCCCGATCGTGAGCGACACGGTGACGCTGTTGTGCCGTATTCGTAAACAGGGCGGCGATTGGGTGCGCCATTACGCCATTCTCGACGGGGATGTGGCGCTGGAAGAGGCCGAGGGTCGCGCGCAGTGGCTGGGCGTGCACGAATACCGCCGTCAGCTGGAAATGGCCGGATTGACCTCGGCGGTGGCCGAGGTGCTGGCCTTGGAGCAGGGCGATACCGACAAATTGACCGAGTACTCGCCGCGGCAATTGCTCGATCTGGTGTTTCAGGTGTTCGGCGACAAGGACGTGCTCGACAACTATCAGCGTGCGCGTGACGAGCAGAAGGCGACCGAACTGGAACTGACCGCGTTGACGCGCCAGGAGGAGGCGTTGGAGACGCGGGTCGAGACCATGCGTACCCGCGCCAACCGCTATGTCGAATGGCGCCAACTGAACGAACGCGTGGCGCAGATCCGCGATCAAGCCTTGCCGGTGCTGAGCCACATGGACGCCAAAGCCGGCGTGGGCGGGCTGTGGCGGGATTACCGCGGTCAGCTGCAAGCGCTGCGCCTGGCGGAAAAAGCGCAGGGAGATAGCCTGGATTTGGTGCGCAAGCTGCAGCAAGCCGAGCAGAGCGCGGCCACGGCCCGCGAGGCGGCGGAAACGCGCCGCCAGCATCTGCAGGATGCCTTTATCGCGCACAAGGCCGACGTGGCGGCGGTACAGGGGCAGTTGAAGGAGCGCGACCGGCTGCAGGCGCTTGCCGGCAAACAGTACGGCGACGACGGGGCCCAGCTGGCGCAGAAGCTTACCGGCTTGCGCGCCGAGACCGAGGCTGTGCGCGACGGGCTGCGCGCCATGCGCCAGCGCCGCGCCGAGTTGACGCAGCATGTCGAGGCGCTGGAGGTCGGCCGAGGCCGTCAGCCCGACGAGGTGCGCCAGTTCCGCGCCGCGCTGGACGAGGCGAACATCCGCCACCTCATGCTGTCGGACATCGTCGAGGTGCTGGATGCGGGCTGGCAGGGCGCGGTCGAGGCGCTGCTGCGGCCGTACCGCCATGTGGTGCTGCTGGAGGACGGCGGCGACCGGCGCGCGGCGTGGGCGCTGGCCGAGCGGCTGCGTTACCGTCATTTTCTGGTGCATGAGCGCGATCAAGCGCCGAAGGCGCGCGCCGGCAGTTTGCTGGAAGTGGTGCGCTTTTCCGCCGCCGCGCCGGAATGGCTGTATCGCCAGCTGGGCAGCGTCACCAAGGTGGAGAACGTGGCGGCGGCGGAAAACGTCGACGGCGATTGGATCACCCGCGACGGCTATTTCAAGGAACGCCGCGGCGCGCGCCATATCGGCGTGGCCGCGCACGAGTACGCTTTTGGCGAGGCGGCGCGCCAGTCGCGCCTGGCTGCCTTGCGCGAGGAAGTGCGCCAGCTCAATCAGCGCATGTTGACCGAGGAGGAGCGTCACGTCGCGCTCTCGGCCGAGGCGGCGCAATTGGCCGAGTATTTGGGCGGGATGGATGCCATCGCCGCGCTCGACGCCCGCGCGGAGGAATTCGCCGCGTTGGAAACGCGTTTGGCCGGCTTGAAGGAGGAAGTGGCGCGATTGGGCGGTCAACTGGCCGAGGCGCAGCAGGAAAAGAGCGATGCCGAGGCGCGCCATGGCGATGCCCGCCTGGCGCATGACCGCGTCTGCCAGCGCGAGCAGGAAGGCCTGACGCAGTTGGCCGCGCTGCGCGCGCAGGTGGAAGGCAGCCGGCGTCAGGTGCGCCGTCTGTTGGCCGAGCTGCGCGAGGGCGCGGCGAGCTTGCCGCGCGAGCAACTCGCCCCCGAGGCGCTGGCGGCGCTGCTGGACGAATACGACAGCGCGGCCGACGCGCGCCATCAGCTCAACTATCTCCAGGAGCGGTTGCAAAGCGGCGACTGGGAAACCGACGAGACCGTGCTGGCGCTCAAGGACAAGCTGGTCGACGATCTGACCCAACTGGCCCACGAGCGCCAACGGCGTCAGCAAGAGGTCGACCGCGCGAGCGGCCTCACCGACGACGCGCGCGCGGCCTATATCAACAAGCTGCGCGCCACGGTGCGCACCTACGGTCAAAACGTCAAGCGATTGGGCGAATTGGCGGGCATCGGCGTCGAGGTCGAATTGCCGAGTCTCGACAACGATGACGCGGTGCTGGCCCAGGCCGGGTTGGTGCTGCGCTTCAATTTCGACCAGAAGGGCATGATGGGCATGAACGACGGTGAGGCGTCGGGCGGTCAACAGGTGATGAAGTCGCTGATTCTGCTCATTGCGCTGATGATGGACGAGGCCAATCCTTCCGGCTTCGTGTTCATCGACGAGCCGTTCGCGCACTTGGATATTTTCAACATCGACCGCGTGGCGGGCTTCCTCAAGGCCACCGAGGCGCAGTATTTGATTACCACACCGAACACGCACAACATCAATATTTTCGCGCCGTCCGAATTGACGCTGGCGACGCGCAAAAAACGCCCGGGCGAAGTCTGGGCGCCGCCTATTTTGCAGACGCGGCGCCGCGTCGAGAGCCGGCCGGCCACGGCGTAGGGAGGAATGGGATGTTTTATTCGATTGCGGCCATCGCCGTCGGTGGTTCGCTCGGCTGCTTGTTGCGCTGGTTCCTGAGCATACAGCTCAATAGCCTATTCCCCACGCTGCCGCCGGGCACGCTAGCGGCCAATCTGGTCGGCGGTTATCTGATCGGCGTGGCGGCGGCGTTTTTCGCCGGGCACCCCGAGTTGCCGCCGCAATGGCGTCTGTTGGTCATCACCGGTTTTCTCGGCGGGTTGACCACGTTTTCCACCTTTTCGGCGGAAACCGCCACGCTATTGCAACAGGGGCGGCTGTTCTGGGCCTGCGGCGAAATCGCCGTGCATGTCACCGGCTCGTTGCTGATGACCTTGTTGGGCCTGGCGACGGTGCAAGGGCTGCGGTCGCTGTAACCGCCAGGCGATAGCCATTATGCATTTGTGGTTGCTTTTTGCCGCTGGCGGCGCAAACTGCGCTTATCTCCACAACAGCAAAAAAGGATTGCGCAATGGCTACTGTCACCCTCAAAGGTAATCCCGTCGACGTGGCGGGCGCGCTGCCCGCCAAGGGCCAAGCGGCGCCCGACTTCCAGCTGACCGCCGCCGACCTGTCCGACGTGTCGCTCGCGACGTTCGCCGGCAAGAAAAAAATCCTCAATATCTTCCCCAGTGTCGATACGCCGACGTGCGCCACCTCGGTGCGCAAGTTCAACCAGCAGGCGTCCGGCCGCGACGACACCGTGGTGTTGTGCATTTCGGCCGATTTGCCCTTTGCCCAACAACGCTTCTGCGGCGCCGAGGGACTGGCCAACGTCAAGACGTTGTCCACCTTCCGCCATCCGGAATTCCTGCAAAGCTACGGCGTGAAACTGGCCCAGGGGCCGCTTGCGGGGTTGTGCGCCCGCGCCGTGGTGGTGCTCGATGCCGATAATCGCGTGCGTCATGCCGAGCTCGTGTCCGAAATCGCCAACGAACCGGATTACGCCGCGGCGCTGGCCGCGTTGTAATGCCCTGGCGCCGCCCGCGCCGGCATGGCCGGGCGGCGCATCTGCCTTCTTCCCGTTTTCTCCGCGTGCCGGCGCTTTGTCGGGCGCGCCAATGCCTGCCGTCGGTGGTGGTTGCGCCAGGCCGTCATTGAAATCATCGATTGGCCATCCTCGCCGCCGGTGCAGGAACTGGCGCATGCGCGGCGCACTCCTCCGGGTATCGGTCACCCACCCTCAATCTCATGGACGCCCTTTCTTATTCCGCTCATGCCCCGCGCGGGCTGGATCTGCTGTTGCGCGAAGCGTTGCTGGCCTTGCATTGCCCGGCAACGAAATTGACCAGCTTCGATCACCATTCGGCGGTGGTCATCGCGCTCAAGACGCTGCCTGATATGCGCGTCGCCGTCGTGGACGATCGGTTGTGGATCTGGAGCTGTCTGCCCGGGGTGACCGAAGCGCAGGTCATGCACGCGGCGGCGGCGGTGCTGGCGCTTTTGTTGCAGCCCATCGACGGCGTGGCCTGCGGCCAATTGAATTTGGGCCGTGGCGCAAGCGGTTATGAATTGAAAGCCTTGCTCGACGCGGATACGTTGCGCCGAAAAGGACTGCAAGCCGTATTGGGGCAGTTTTACCAGCGGCTGGCCGATTTTTGTCAAATCCTAGACGTCAGGAAATAACGCGATGGTACAAATGACGGGACTCGATCGTCGCACGGTCAATGTGGCGTCGGCCGGCGCGGTCATCGCCGCGACGGTCGGCGAATCCATTGTGACGGTCGGCAACGACACGGCGCGCCTCACCGCCAACAAGGCGAGCGGCGCGAATCCCTTTGACGACGATTGGCAAAGCGATCCCTCAAACCCTTTCCGCGATGAGGGCGACGAGCCGATGGACGTTGCTGCCCCGGCCGGCTTCGCGCCGGTTGAATGCGCGGACAGTCTTAACACGTTCAAACGGGCGCTATTGGATTTGCTGAATCTCTATTTGCGCAACGCGGATGAGGGGTTCTTGCCGGCTGGCGGCGTCAACCCGAAGTACGTCGAGAAAATCAAAAGGGATATCGCCCACCACCCAACCATCGCCAGGATGATCCGGCTCGAGGCGGATGAGGAAAATAAGCCGGTCATTCGCTGGCAACACGGCGGGCCTGCGGACAAGGCGGCGATTCAACGGTTATTGGATGCGTTCCGCGAGCGCCATAAAGGCAAGGGCGCGTTTTATAAGCTGCTGGGTCAATTCGATTTCTTGCGGGCAGGTTATCGCGTCATCGGCCAAGCCCAGCAAGAGACACTGTTGCGACAGGTGGCGCAACCGGCCCGGCACGCCCCTGGCCGGGCCGACGTGGTCAACGTCAAGGAAGCCGCCCGGCGGCGGATCGCCGAGCACTTCATCGGCGTCGGCAATCACGAGAAACCGATGGCGGATACGGCATTTGCCGAATTGATCAAATATTATGCCAATGAGATTCCGCAGCTGAATTGCGTTCAAAAAAAGGTTGCAGCGCTGGCCCGCACACACGTCATGCATTTGAACGATCAGGGCTTATTCGACGCGTTGATGCGTGAGTTGCATCAGGTGAAGACGGATAACCGCATCGAACGGTTCAGCGATGGCTTGGCGCACGGCTTGACTGCGTATGAGAAAGCGCTGGATGAACAGATAAACCATATCGTGTATGAATATTCACCGGACGGCGTGGCACAAAAGCTGCTGGAACGGATCGTCGGCGACGTGCTCGACAAGGGGACCGGTCAATATGCCAAAGTGGAGCCGCATAGCCGCAACCCTTTCGACACGACGTGGTTGCTGCAGCGCTCCCCTGTGGTCGGACAAATACGCGAGCTGACCAAGCGTAACCACGAGGCGCTGTTAAATCAGGTGTCGGCAGGCTATGCCTCGGCGTTGACCGATAATTTGATCAAAACCGTTTCGACTTTCTCGGCGGGCGACTTCTTTCAAGGCAAAAGTTTGGAACGGGTGGCGCTCAATGTGGCCAAGCTCAATAACGCGCTGTGCCAAGTCGAGGCATGCAGTACGGCATTTTACCAAAAGCGGCGTGGCGCCTTAACCGAGCATGGCGTCGCGGTATCCTCGCTGGACAGCGTCTTCCGTGATAAGCAGGGCCATTTGCATGCCGCGATCGGTGATAAGTTGGTCGACAACAACAAAGCGGTGCTGGCCTTTTTTAACCGCGATATTGCGGCCATATCGCCCGCGCGGCCCGATCAACCTCGCGCGGCGGTGGGCAATGCCCGACAGTTGCTAGTGCTTGCCCGGCAGGCGGCCGACGCGCTCGGCGATATTCAGCAACAGTCCTGGCCGGCATGGCTCGAACCGCGCCGGCAGGCGATGCGCAATGAGATGCGGCAGGCTGTGGTCCCGTTGCAAAGCGCCATTTTGGACAAAGTGCCCCCGGTCAAGACATGGCGCGAAACGCTGCAGGCCGGCTTGCGCCAGGCATTCCAGTTCACTTGGCCCCGGATTGCCGCCGGTGCCGCCGGGCTCGGGGCGGGGGTGGCGCTATTGGCGGTGGCGGGATTTGCCTGGCCGCTGTTGGCCGGTCTCTTGGCGGCGGGTGTCGTCGTTCTGGTGGGCTGGGTCGGCAAAAATCTCTACGATAGTCTGCAGTGCCGCCGCGAGCTGGCGGATTTACGGCTGCGGATCGACAAACAGCTTGAGCGCATGGCCGCCGTTTAGCCGCGTGACGAGCCCGCCTTGCGCCGGATGACCACGGTGCGGGCGATCTTGTCATGCAGCGCCTGTTTGCGCGCATCGACGATCACCCAGGCGTGGCCTAGGCCTAGAGTGAGATACGACAGCGTGCATGCCAGCGTGCGCAGCCAAGCCTGGCGTTGCCCCAGCGTCGCGCCGGTGTCGGCGTCGACCACTTCGGCGCGCAACAGATATTTGCCTGGCGTCGCGCGGATGCGGGTCAGGCAAAACACCGTCAGCACGGCGGGCAAGAGCCAGCGTGCCAGCGCCATGGCCACCAGCGGCAACGTGGCGCGCCAGCAGGCGCCGTCGGCGCCGCAGGCGGCCAGGACGTGCCAGGTCAGCCCCGGCACCGGCCAGAGCTTGGCCATCAGGCTCGTCAGTCCCAGCACCAGGAGTTTGTCGACGAGCCAGGCGCCGGCGCGTGGCACGAAGCCTACGTATTCAACATCGTTCATCGTGGGGAAACGGCTGTGCGTCGGCCGGTCAGTGTAGCCGGCCAACATGACGGCATTATTCGGCCGCGTCGGCGATGAGGCTTTCGCGGTGCTTTTGCGCCAAACGTTGATAGTGCTCGGCCGAATAGCGGAAGTAGGCGATCTCCTCGGCGCTGAGCGGGCGCACCGGCTTGACCGGGTTGCCGAGATACAGATAGCCGGACTTCAGATGCTTGCCGGGCGGCACCAGGGAGCCGGCGCCGATGAGCACGTGCTTTTCGATGACCGCGCGGTCGAGCACGATGCTGCCGATACCGATCAGCACCTCGTCGCCGATGGTGCAGCCGTGCAAGGTGACGTGATGGCCGATGGTGACGTGCTCGCCGATGACGAGCGGCGCGCCTTGCGGGTCCTCCGCGCGCTTGTGGGTGACGTGCAGCATGGCGAAGTCCTGCACGTTGCTGCCCTTGCCGATCTGGATGCGGTTGACGTCGCCGCGAACCACGGCGCAGGGCCAGATCGAGGTGTGCTCGCCCAAGGCGACGTCGCCGATCACGACCGCGGCGGGGTCGATGTGGCTTGTCGCGTCGATTTGCGGCTTGATCCCGTCGTAAGATCGGATATTGTGATTCATGGCCTCGGTCCTCATATAACTGACATTGCTTAGGGCCTGTCTGCAAACTATTTGTGAACTGCGCTGGCCTGGCAAATGGCCAGATGCTAGGCGGGGGGCGCCGGCCTTAGTCATTCTAAGGCCAAGCCGCGCAACGACGCAGATGGCCGTTTGCCAGGCCAGCCCTTCGGGGCCGGCGTCTGCCGGCGCATCGCTTTGTCGTTTGCCCCTGGCAGTGAATGACACTGCGGCGGGGCGCACTCCTCGCGCTGCATCCGGCGGACACCGGCCGCAGCCGCAAATAGTTTGCAGACAGGCCCTAGTCCCCTATGATACCCAACGCAAAGGGATGCCAAAAGAATGACAGTCAATCCGCTTCTTGATTTTTCCGGTCTGCCGCGTTTCGGCGAGATCCAGCCTGAACACGTCACCCCGGCGGTGGACGCCCTGCTTGAGGCGGCACGCGATACGGTGGCCCAGCTGACGGCCGCTGACGCGCCGACGGACTGGGACCATTTTGTCGAGCCGCTGAACGACGCCACCGAACGGCTGTCCCGCTGTTGGGGTGTCGTCAGCCATTTGAACGCGGTGGTCAACACGCCGGAAATCCGCGATGTCTACAACGCCAATATTCCCAAGCTGTCGGCGTTTTGGAGCGAGCTGGGACAGAATCTGGCGCTGTATGCCCGGTTCAAGGCGTTGCGCCAGTCGCCGGCCTATGCCGGCTATAACGCGGCACGGCAGAAGATCGTCGAAAACAATCTGCGCGATTTCCGGCTGTCGGGCGCCGAGTTGCCCGAGGCGCAAAAAGCGCGCTTCGTCGAGGTGCAAAGCCGCCTGGCCGAACTGTCGGCGCGCTTCGAACAGAATGTGCTCGATGCGACCGACGCGTTTACCCTGTATCTCGATGACCGGAACGACCTGGCCGGCGTGCCGGAAGACGTCTGCGCCATGTTGGCGGCCAACGCGGCGCAGGACGGCCGGGACGGCTTCAAGCTGACGCTGCAGTTCCCCTGCTATTTGCCGATCATGCAATACGCCGATAACCGGGAATTGCGCCACACGCTGTACGACGCCTACGTCAAGCGCGCGGCCGAGTTCGGCCCGGCCGAGCACGACAACGGTCCGGTCATGCGCGAGAAACTGCAATTGCACCGCGAGGAAGCGAGCCTGCTCGGCTTTGCGCACTTTGCCGATTTGTCGTTGTACACCAAGATGGCCGAGAGCCCGGCGCAAGTGATCGGCTTTTTGCGTGATCTGGCAGTGCGTGCCCGGCCGTTCGCCCTGCGCGATCGCGCCGAGCTTGAGGCCTTTTCGCGCGATGAACTCGGCTTGCCCGAGCTCGCCGCTTGGGATCTGGCCTATGCGTCCGAGAAATTGCGCGTGGCGCGCTATGCCTTCTCCGACCAGGAGGTGAAGCAGTATTTTCCGGAACCGACCGTGCTGGCGGGATTGTTCCAGGTGGTGCGCACGCTGTTCGCGGTGGAAGTGCGCGAGGCCAAGAGCGCGGTTTGGCACCCGGAAGTGCGTTATTACGAAATTCTGCGCGACGGCAAGGTGATCGGCAGTTTCTATTTCGATCTCTATGCCCGCGAAGGCAAGCGCGCCGGCGCGTGGATGGACGATGCGCGCGGCCGCCGCGTCCGCGCCGGCAAGCTGCAGACGCCGGTGGCCTACCTGACCTGCAATTTCAGCGCGCCGTTCGGCGGCAAGCCGGCGCTCTTCACCCACGATGAGGTGATCACGCTGTTCCATGAGTTCGGCCATGGTTTGCATCACCTGCTCACTTGCGTCGACGAACTGTCCGTCGCCGGCATCAACGGCGTCGAGTGGGACGCGGTCGAGCTGCCGTCGCAGTTCATGGAGAACTTCTGCTGGGAATGGGAGGTGTTGCGCGGCATGAGCGCCCATGTCGACAGCGGCGAGCCGTTGCCGCGTGCGCTCTACGATAAGATGATCGCGGCGCGCAATTTCCAATCGGGCATGCAGACCGTGCGGCAGTTGGAGTTCGCGCTGTTCGATATGTTGCTCTATAGCGACTTCGACGCCGACCGTGGCGATTGGCTGCAATTGCTCGACACCGTGCGCGCGGAAGTCGCCGTGAATTTCCCGCCTGCCTACAACCGTTTCCCCAATAGCTTTGGCCATATCTTTGCCGGTGGTTACGCGGCGGGGTATTACAGCTACAAGTGGGCGGAAGTGCTGTCGGCCGACGCTTATAGCGCTTTCGAGGAGGCTGGCGGCGCCAATGGGCAAACCGGCGAGCGCTTCTGGCGCGAGATTTTGGCGGTGGGCGGTTCGCGCCCCGCGCTGGCGTCCTTCCGTGCCTTCCGCGGACGAGACCCGCAGATCGATGCCTTGTTGCGTCACGCCGGCATGGTGGAAGAATTAGCGGGTGCTGGGAACTAATTTCAATCGCGATAACTCAAATGAGTCTGTTGTGTAACCAACAGCAGCGAGCTTGGACGTAAAGTCTTCCCCAAGGACTCAAATCGTCGGCCCCCGTTTTTTAACGGGGGCTTTTTTTGGGCCTCGTCTCGCCTGCGGCGGCAAGCGGCCATGCGCTGTCCTCGGCCAGGGATCACCGTTATCCGCAGCGGATACGACAATGCCAACCGGCCAGGACGCGCAGACGCGTTCTATCAGTCTTTTTTGGGCTGTTGTTGCGGCGCGTCGCTCTCGGGACGCTGATTGAACGACGGGGTGCGAATCGAAAAGCCTGGCATGATGGGCGCCAGCGTGGAACGCGAAGGACGGGAGGTGGTGGTGCTGGGTTGCTTGCTGAAATGGGGCATTCGACTGGAAGGGCCTGTCATGATGGTTCTCTGGTTACGAAGACGATTTCATTGTATGAACTGGCGGATTGTCTGACAACACAAATCCTCCTTTCCTATGCCAAAGGCGTGTTGTATCCAATATCCAAAGTACCAATACATGGAATGAGTTGTGTAGTTCGTTGAAAAATAACGACAAATTGGAATATAACCGTAATATCCTAATATGCGCCTAAATCCGTCTTGGTGTGGTTAATTTGGTTGGCCGTCGATCCATGATGACGGAATGCCGCGGCGTATGCGGTTTGCGCGCGGTCAAACCTCTCTGTAGATTTGCCTGTATAATCAATTCATTATATTAATACATGACTTGCATGCCTTCCCTCGCCATACCCGCCGTGCCGTCACGCGCCTTGCTGCAGCTGTCCGCCGGCATCATTTGCCTCGCTTTTTCGCCCGTGCTGGTGCGGCTGGCCGATGTCGGCCCGGTGGCGGCGGCGTTTTATCGCCTGCTGCTGGCGCAGCCTATCCTGGTATTGCTGTTGATCCCGCGCTTCAAGAGTGGCGAATCGCTGGCCTGCTCCTGGTGCGCGCGCTGGTGGGCTTGGTTATCCGGGGTGTTTCTGGGCTTGAATCTGGTGTTGTGGAATCAGTCGCTCTCGATGATCAGCATTGCCAACGCGTCGCTGGTCGATAGCCTCGCGCCGCTGTTCATCACGTTGTTCGCCTGGTGGGGCATGGGGGAACGTCCGTCGCGGCAATTGGCGCTGGGCATGGTGTTGGCTGTGGTGGGAACGTTTTTGCTGATCCTGGGCGAGGGCGGCGGATTTGCCGGCATCCATGACAGCCGACTGGTGGCCGGTCATCTGGTGGCGCTATTCGGCGCGCTGCTCTATGCCGCGTATTTCCTGGCGCTCAAACAGGCGTTGCGCCGCGGCGCGTTTCCGCGCGTCATGCTGGCCAGCTGCATGGCGGCCACGGTGACCTTGGTGCCGCTCTTGCTGTGGCGAGGCGGCGCGCTGTTGCCGCATGGCTGGATGGCCTGGAGCATGTTGGGCGCGATGGCGCTTTTGGTGCATTGCGCCGGGCAGGGGTTGGTCGGCAAAGGATTCGACCGCCTGCCCGCTGCGACGGCCTCGTTGATGCTGTTGGCTCAGCCGGTGGTGTCGGCCCTGCTGGCATGGGGTTTGTTCAGCGAAGCGCTGGGCATGCTGCAGATCGCCGGCGCCGGCACGGTGCTCGCGGGCGTGTACTGGGGCGGTAAAAAATAAGCGCAGGCGCCATGCCGTCGTTATGCTTGAGTTGATTTGCTTGAATCATGCATCATCGGGACGTCCGACCTTGATGATGGAGTTGCCTTGAAGCTTGCCACCTGGAATGTCAATTCACTGAAAGTCCGCCTTCCTCACGTGCTCGACTGGCTGGCGTCCAGCCAAACCGACGTGCTGTGCCTGCAAGAGCTCAAGCTGGAGCAAGAGGCGTTTCCCGAGGCCGAGCTCGCGGCGGCGGGCTATGGCGCGGCCTGGTTCGGCCAGAAAACCTACAATGGCGTGGCAATTTTGACCCGCCTGCCGCTTGCGCCACGCGATGTGGTGCGCGGCATGCCCAACTATCCGGATCCGCAAAGCCGGGTCATTGCCGCCACGGTGGGCGACATACGCGTGATCTGCGCCTATTTCGTCAATGGCGAGGCGATAACGTCGGATAAATACCAATATAAGCTGGCGTGGCTTGCTGCAATGCAGCATTATGTGGCGGGCGAGATGCGGCAGCATGATGGCCGCGTGGTGCTGCTGGGCGATTTCAATATCGCGCCGGCAGACAGCGACGTCTACGATCCGGCCGCTTGGCAAGACAAAGTGTTGTGCTCGCAGCCGGAGCGCGCGGCATTCGAGGGGCTGCTGGCCCTCGGGTTGACCGATGGTTTCCGCCGCTTCCACCCGGATACGGTGGCCTACAGTTGGTGGGATTACCGCGCGGCGATGTTCCGCCGCAATCTTGGCCTGCGCATCGATCACATCCTCTACGGCCACGCGTTGGCCGAGCGCGTGCGCGACGCGGCGATCGATACGACGCCCCGCCGCTGGGAGAGGCCTTCCGACCATACGCCGGTATGGCTCGCGCTGGACGATTCATTTTCGACTTGATTGGACCCCATGACCCGCAATCCACCGCAACTGGACGATGATTTTTATTACCGGGATGTCCCGGATTACATGACCGAGGTTTACGACTGGGCCTACGTCAATCCGCGGCATGCGGCGCTGCTGGACCGCAACGTGGTGGTGCGGGTGTTGTTGTTCGGCAATGATCAGCGCCTGATGCGCGCCTATCTCGACCGCGTGCGGCCCGGCATGCGTGTTTGGCAGGTGGCGCACGTCTATGGCGACCTGGTGACGCGCGTCGCGCGCCGTGTCGGCGTGGCGGGGGTGTTCGATTTGACCGACGTGACGCCGGTGCAGATCGCCCATGCCTCGCGCAAGCTCAGCGGCCTGCCGCAGGCGCGTGTGGTGCAGACCGATGCCGCCACGTTTGAAGGCGAGCGCGACTATGACCTGGTCACCAGCTTCTTCCTGCTGCACGAGGTGCCGGACGCCAAAAAACGCGAGGTAGTGGACAATATGTTGCGCCATGTGCCGCCGATGGGGCGGGCGCTGTTCGTCGATTATCACCGGCCTGCGCCGTGGCAGCCGATCGGCTGGTTGCTGCGCTGGGTGAATCGCTATCTGGAGCCGTTCGCCTACGCGCTGTGGCGGCACGACATCCGCCATTACGCCAGCGACGCCGCGGCATTCGACTGGCACAAGCGCACGGTGTTCGGCGGCGTGTACCAAATCGTGGAAGCGACGCCCAAAGCGCTTGGGTAGCGTGCGTTTGCGAAGCAACGCACGGCCTGCGGGCGTGCGCAAGACGTGCATTGCCTGCGGCGAATGCACACTACAGAGTCGAGTGGGTTATTTTTCCACGAACGCGCGCTCGATCGCGTAGTGGCCGGGTTCGCCCATGCGCGGCGATTCCATGAAGCCCATGCTGTCCAGGATGGCGCAGCTGTCTTGCAGCATGTTCGGACTGCCGCAAATCAGGACGCGGTCGTTGGCCGGGTCGAGCTGCGGCAAGCCGATGTCGGCCGCCAGCTTGCCGCTCTTGATCAGATCGGTCAGCCGTCCCTGATTGCGGTAAGGTTCGCGGGTCACGGTCGGGTAGTAGATCAGCTTGTCGCGCACGACGTCGCCGAAGAATTCGTTGTTGGGCAATTCCCGGACGATGTAGTCCTCGTACGCCAGTTCGCTGACCCAGCGCACGCCGTGTATCAGCACCACCTTCTCGTAGCGGTCGTAGACTTCCGGATCCTTGATGATGCTCATGAACGGCGCGAGGCCGGTGCCGGTCGACAGCAGATACAGATGTTTGCCCGGCAATAGGTTGTCTTGCACCAGCGTGCCCGTCGGCTTGCCGCTGACGATGATGTCGTCGCCGACCTTCAGGTGCTGCAGCCGCGACGTCAACGGGCCGTTTGGCACCTTGATGCTGAAAAACGCCAGGTTTTCTTCCCAGTTGGCGCTGACGATACTGTAGGCGCGGATCAGCGGGCGTCCTTCCACCTCCAGGCCGATCATGACGAACTGACCATTGATGAAGCGTAGCCCCGGGTCGCGCGTCGTGGTGAAGCTGAACAAGGTATCGTTCCAGTGATGAACGCTGAGAACGCGTTCGGAAGTCAAAGTCGCCATATGCCAAATCTGTCTGATATTTAACTGAAATGTTTGCCATTCTACCGTTGAATGGACTGGCGCGATAGAACAGATACGACCTGAACATGCACATTTAGGGCATATGTGCGGCTATGACCATACCTATAGTATGGTTATAAGATGTTGATTGGTCGTCGTTTTTTGTGGCGATGGTTGTGGCCGTGTATCGTTCGATTGCCGGACAGCGCAGGCTGTGCGCCTGCAGCGGAAGCGTGTCATGTCGCATGACAAATGAGAAATTAAAAGGGCGAACCTAGCGGTATCGCCCTCTGGTTGGTGCATCACACAAACTGTCTCATTTATCCTGCATGCCAACCGTGCATGCAATGAGACGCCAACGACGTACGAAAAGACCGACGCTGCGTTGCGCAGCCCAACTACATCCTCACAACCAGACACTCCATCAAGCGCGCCTAAAGGGTTTTGCGCCCGGGCGCCGCGAGCCCATCACGGGCTTAGTAGCGGGGAACCCCGCTTGTTCGATGACGCTTACAACGTCTTGGCTGTTTACGTAATCTGGCCTATCGGCTGCCAAGCGACCTGCATCGTCAGTGATGCTCCAATATGCTACCTTGTGGCGCACAATCTCAACCGAGAAGGAAACGGTCTGCAGCCGAACAACTGCCCCAGATGCATGCATTACCTCCTTGCTATAACCTGATTGCAGTATAGATTCCCTTGTCCTCGCCGCAAGATTTTTATCGCGAATTTTGCACCGCGTCAGGGTGCGCTGCCGCCAACTCGGCCTGGTGCGCATTCGGGTGCAGGTGCTGCTCGAATTGGCGGGCGGCCGCCTGCCAGGAAAAGCCCTCCGCGACCGCACGCACATGCTCGCGGTCAAGCGCCAGCGCTTGCAGGCACGCTTGACGCAGGTCGGTGCCGAGCACGCCGGCGCCGCTGTCGCCCACCACATCCAGCGGGCCCGCCACCGGGTAGGCCGCCACCGGCGTGCCGCACGCCATCGCCTCCAGCAATACCAGGCCAAACGTGTCGGTCAGACTCGGGAAGACGAACACGTCGGCTGCGCGGTAAAAGCGCACGAGTTCAGGCTGGGGAAAGATGCCGGCGAAGTGAACTTCGGGATACTGTTTTTTCAGTTTGGCCAGCAGCGGGCCATCGCCCACCACCCACTTGCTGCCCGGTAGATCCAGACGCAAGAAGGCCTCGATATTTTTTTCCACCGCCACGCGGCCGATGTAGACGAAGCGCGGCGGCTGGCTTTCGTCGAGCCGTTCGCGCGGGCCGGGCGTAAACAGTCCGGTATCGACTCCCCGGCTCCAGAGCACGACATTGCGGAAGCCGCGCGCGCGCAAGTCGTCGACGATCGACTGCGTCGGCGCCATGACCGCGCTCCCGGCGTTATGGAAGCGGCGCATCCAGGCGTAGCTGATTGCCAGCGGCAGCCGGGTGCGCGCCTGGATATATTCCGGGAAACGGGTGTGATAGGCGGTGGTGAATGCCTTGTCATGGCGCCGGCAGAAGCGGCGCGCCGCCAGGCCGAGCGGGCCTTCGGTGGCGATATGGATGGCGTCGGGGTTAAAGGCGGCGATCATGCGCGCCACCTTGCGATAGGGGAACAGCGACAGGCGAATATCCGGGTAGGTGGGGCAGGGCAGCGTGGTGAACGATTGCGGCGTGATCATTTCCACCGTATGGCCGAACCCTTGTAATTCTCGGATCGTCTCCGTCAGCGTGCGAACCACGCCATTGACCTGGGGACGCCAGGCGTCCGTCACGATCAGGATGCGCATATCTTCTCCTGTGCGGGGGCTTGTTCGATTGCGGGTTCAGCATCGGCGACGGCGTCGCCGCTGAGAATATCGGTCCAGTACACCACCGACAGCGTACCGTCGGCCGATTCGACCAGCGCCGACAGGCTCTCCACCCAGTCGCCGCTATTGCCGTAGAGCGTGCCGTCCAGGTCGCGCACCTCCGGCTTGTGAATATGGCCGCAAATCACGCCGTCGTAACCGCGGTGGCGTGCTTCGGCGGCCAGAATCTTCTCGAAGTGGCTGATGAAATTCACTGCGTTCTTCACCTTGTGCTTCAGATACTGCGACAGCGACCAGTAAGGCAGGCCGAGTTTCGCCCGGCACCAGTTGAAGCCGCGATTCAGTTGGAGGATCAGGGTGTAGAGCGAGTCGCCGATATACGCCAGCCACTTGGCGTATTGGATGACGCCGTCGAACTCGTCGCCGTGCGTGATCAGCAGGCGCTTGCCGTCGGCCGTGACGTGTTCGTCCTGCATGCGGATGGCGATGCCGCCGAAGTCGAGTCCGGCGAACTGGCGCGCCATCTCGTCGTGGTTGCCCGGGATATAAACGACGCGCGTGCCTTTGCGCGCCTTGCGCAGTACTTTTTGCACCACGTCGTTGTGGCTCTGTTTCCAATACCACGATTTCTTCAATTGCCAGCCGTCGATGATGTCGCCGACCAGATAGAGCGTGTCGGATTCGGTGTGGCGTAGAAAATCCAGCAGATGGTCGGCCCTGCATCCCGCTGTGCCGAGGTGGACGTCGGAGATCCAGATGGTGCGAAAGCGCCGGTGCGTCAGGTCGATGTCGTCTCGTTGCATGGCAGTCTCCCGGGCGATGGTCTCGCGCCCATCCTGCCTGTGACCGGTGACAGAAAGATGAGTTTTTGATGAAGACAACATGAAACTTAAGCCGTGATTAATCGGGTTTTGTTGCAATTCCTGCTCGAATGGGAGGGCCGGAAAGGGGTAGCATCAAAGCTTGCTGCCCAACCGGTGAGGAGAAATGGCAATGCGCATTCTGGTCGTGGAGGATGACCCCTTGATCGGCGACGGTCTCAAGGCGGGGCTCGCGCAGCTCGGTTTCGCCGTCGATTGGCTGATCTCCGGCAAGGAGGCGTTGCATGCGATGGATGCCGCGCCGTATGACGGGGCCGTGCTCGACTTGGGGTTGCCCGGCTGTGATGGCATGACGGTGTTGGCGGCGTGGCGCCGCCAGGGCCACAGTCTGCCGGTATTGGTGTTGACGGCGCGCGACGCCATCAACGACCGGGTGGCCGGGCTTGATGCCGGCGCCGACGATTATTTGATCAAACCGTTCGCGCTGATCGAGGTGGCCGCGCGGCTCAGGGCGATGCTGCGCCGCAGCCAAGGGCTGAGCAGTCATCTGTTGACGCATGGCGATGTCAGCTTCGACCCCGCTGCGCGTTGCGCCTATTTGTGCGACCGCCCGGTCGAGCTGACCGCGCGGGAATTGGCCATTCTCGAAGTGCTGTTGCTCAACAAGGGCCGGGTGCTGCCGCGCGAGTTGATCGAAGAGAAACTCTACAGCTGGGACCACGATCTGGAGAGCAACGCCATCGAGGTCCACATTCATCACTTGCGCAAAAAGCTGGGCCGGCATTTGATCCGCACGGTGCGCGGCATCGGCTATACCCTGGGGAGCGAAGCGTGAGCCGCGTCAGCTTACAGCGTCGCATCGTCGTGGCGCTGTTGTTGATTGCGCCGATGATGTGGCTGTTGTCGACCGTGGTGGCGCTTTACCAGACTCGCGAGGAGATCAACGAGCTCTACGATGCGCAACTGCAGATGCTGGCGCATCAGTTGATGACCAGCGTGCGCGCCGAAGCGAACGCGCGGCCGCCGATGCGCGGTTATGTCGACGTCGATGGCGACGAGGATGGCGACGCGTTGGCGCAAGCCGTTTGGCGCCGTGACGGCCAACTGATCTGGGCCGACGGTATCGACGCCGATTGGCAGCCGCCGCCTGGAGAGGGCGGTTTTGTTCTTCGCCGCACGCACCATGGCGAGTGGCGCGTTTATGTTCTGCGCGCCACGGATGGCGAACGGGTGGTGGCGGTGGGCCAGCGCGTCAAAGCGCGCAACCGTGCCACGTTGAAAGTGGTGATCAGTCAGTTGTGGGCGTGGCTGTTGCCGTTGCCGCTGCTGTTGTTGGCGCTGGTGCTGGCGGTACGCCGCGGCCTGGCGCCGCTGAGCCGGCTGGCGGGCGAGCTGGCGCGGCGGCGTTCGGACGATCTCAGTCCGGTCGATCATCCGGTGCCGGCCGAGGCGCAGCCACTGATCGCCGCGCTCAATCAATTGTTCTCCCGGGTCGAGCAGAACCTCGAACATGAGCGGCGCTTTACCGCCGATGCCGCGCATGAGCTGCGCTCGCCGCTGGCCGCGCTGCGGGTGCAGGCGGAGGTGGCGCAATTGGCGCGCGAGCCCGAGGTGATGACGCATGCGTTGGATAACCTGACTGTCGGCATCGAACGCGCCACGCGGTTGGTGGATCAGCTTTTGGCCTTATCCCGTCTTGACCCTTTGCAGGGGCTGGCCAACGCGCAACCGATCGACTGGGCGGCATTGGTCGATGGCGTGCGCCGCGAGGTGGCGCCGCTGGCGGCGCGGCGCGGCTGTTCGCTGCAGGTCGTGTGGCACGATCCGGCGAACCAGGTGTTGCCGCTCTCGGGCGATGCCACGTTGTTGTCGCTGATGTTGCGCAATCTCTTGGAAAACGCCTTGCGCTACAGTCCGCCGGGGGCCGCCGTGCAGCTGATATGCGACCGTGGCGGTCTGGCGGTGGAGGACAACGGGCCGGGCATTGACGCCGCCTGGCTTGAGAAGGTGCGGCAACGTTTCGTGCGCGAGCCCGGCCAACGCGAACCCGGCAGCGGGCTGGGGCTCTCGATCGTCGAACGCATCGCCGAGCTGCATGGGTTGCATTTGACGCTGAGCAACCGATCGCCCAACGGCTTGCGCGCGGCGCTGACGCCGCAGGATGCCGCCTGACGCGAAGGACCCTCTGAATAAGTTATTTACCGCTGCGGCACGGTGGGGAATGTTACAGTAGCGCTTCTATGCCGACAGTATTTTCCTCCCTTTCCAGCGAGAGCATCGACCTTGGACGCGCCCAGCAGCGGCTGACCGCCTTGCGCTGGGGCATGCTCGGTTTGTGTCTGTTGCTGCTCGCCGCTGCCGCCGCCGTGCCGGTGCGCCTGGCGTGGTTGCCCATCGGTCAGGCGTTGGCGACCTTGGCGCTGATCAACGCCGTGCTGCCGCAGCTCAAACGGCGCGGCGTTGCGCCGCTGTTGTCGATTCGCATCGGTCTGTTGGCCGACGTGGTGGCGTTAAGCGAAGTGTTGGCGTTCAGCGGCGGCGCCGCCAACCCGCTGGCCTCGCTCTATCTGCCGCCGGTGTTGTTTGCCGCCCTGTTGAGCCCCGGGGTGTTTTCCTGGGGGCTGTCGGCGCTGGCGCTGGCGGTGTATGGCGCGCTGTTCGTCTGGCATCTTCCTTGGCCGGTGGCCGACGCCGATGCCGCCTATGCCTTTCATGCCCACCAGATGGGGATGTGGTTCACTTTCGCCTTGTCGGCGCTGTTGATGACGGGCTTCATATCCTGGCTGGCGCGGCAATTGGCCGACCGTGAACGCGAGTTGGCGGTGGCGCGCGAAAGTCAGCTGCGCGACGAACAACTGGTCGGCATCGGCATGCAGGCGGCCATGGCGGCGCATTCGTTGTCGACGCCCTTAAATACCCTGACGTTGCTGGCCGACGAATGGGCCGAACTGCAGCCTGCGGGGCTGGCGGCGGACGAATTGGCGCTGATGCAAAGTCAGCTGCGGGTCTGCCGCGACGCGCTCGCGCGGTTGAAGTCCAATGCGCAGACCGGGGCCGTGCCGGTGCGACTGTTCAGCGCCATCACCGAACGGCTCGAAGGATGGCGCTCCCTACGTCCGGACGTCACCTTGTCCTGGCAGCCCTACGATTGCCAAGACCCCTGGGTCGTGTTGGATGCGGCCTTCTGGCCGGCCCTGTTCAACCTGATCAACAACGCCGCCGAAGCCGGCGGCGGCCAAGTCGGCATCGGCGCCCATTACCAGGCGGGGACGCTGCGGGTGGACATCGTCAATCGAGAAGGCTGCTTGAGTGACGCCCAACTGCACGCGGCCGGGCTGGGTCAACTGCAGTCGGGCAAGCCGGCCGGCCTGGGCCTGGGCGTGATGCTGTCGCATGCCACGCTGGCGCGGCTGGGCGGCAGCCTGACACTCGACAACCGGCGTGCCGGCGGCGTGCACGCGCGCATCACCCTGCCTTTGAGAGCGTGCCCGCCATGAGATTTCTGTTGATCGACGACGACGATGTGTTTGCCGGCGTGCTGGCCCGGGCGCTGACCCGGCGCGGTTACGTGGCCGATCGGGCTGCAAGCGAGGCTGAAGCGCTGCTGGCCTTGCCGCGCGGGTACGACCGCATCGTGCTCGATCTGAACTTGGGCGGCGACAGCGGGTTGCGGCTGCTGCCTTTGCTGCGCCGGCAAAGCCCTGGCAGCGCGGTACTGGTGCTGACCGGCTACGCCAGCATCGCCACCGCGGTCGAGGCTACCAAGCTCGGCGCGGTGCAATACTTGGCCAAGCCGGCATCGGTCGAGGAAATCCTGCAGGCCTTCCTGCAAGTCGAGCCCGATGCCGCATTGCCTGTCAGCGCCAGGCCGATGTCGGTGCGTCGGCTCACCTGGGAGCATGTGCAGCGCGTCTTGGCCGAACATGACGGCAATATTTCCGCCACGGCGCGCGCATTGAACATGCATCGCCGTACCTTGCAGCGCATGCTGGCCAAAAAACCGGTTAGCGAATAATGCCAATAGCATAAAATTATCGTTGAGCAATCACTCTATTCGTTCTAGGGTTATTTCATGGCGTGCCGGAAAAACGCCACCAACCCGGGGAGAAGGAGAGCGATGCAATACGGACAGATGATGGATCAGCCGCTGCTGATCTCGAGCCTGATCAAGCATGCCGAGCAGTACCATGGCGACACGGAGGTGGTCTCCCGCCTCAGTGACGGCAGCATTCACCGCTATACCTGGGCCGAAGCCGCCCGCCGCGCGCGGCAATTGGCCAACGCGCTCGGCACGTTGGGGCTGAAGCCGGGCGAATGCATCGGCACCATGGCCTGGAATACCTATCGCCATCTGGAAGCGTATTACGCCATTTCCGGTCTCGGCGCGATCTGCCATACGGTCAACCACCGCTTATTCCCCGATCAGGTTCGTTACATCGTCGACCATGCCGAGGACCGCGCGCTGTTGTTCGACGCCGACTTCCTGCCGTTGGTGGAGCGGCTGGCGCCCGAGCTGCCGCATGTGCGGACCTGGATCTTGCTTGGCGCGCGCGCGCAAATGCCGGCGCACAGCCCGCTCGCCAATCTGCTGTGTTACGAGGACCTGGTCGCGAGCCACAGCGACCATTACGCGTGGCCGCAATTCGACGAACGCACGGCGAGCGGGCTGTGCTACACCTCCGGCACCACCGGCCATCCCAAAGGCGTGCTGTACGCGCATCGCTCGACGGTCCTGCACGCCTTGGCGAGCTCCTTGCCGGATGCCTTCGATCTATCCGCCGGCAGCTGTGTGCTGCCGGTGGTGCCGATGTTTCACGTCAACGGCTGGGGACTGCCTTATAGCGCGGCGCTCAATGGCATCAAGCTGGTGTTGCCCGGCAACCGGCTCGACGGCGCCAGCATCCATCAGCTGATCGTCGAGGAAGAGGTCACCATGGCCACGGGCGTGCCGACAGTGTGGCTCAATCTGCTGCAGCATTGCGAAACCAACCGATTGCGCCTGCATGGCCTCAAGCGCGTGGTGGTGGGCGGGTCGGCGGTGCCGGATTCGATGACCGGACACTTGGCCGAGCACGGCGTAGAGTTGCGTCAGTTGTGGGGCATGACCGAAATGTCGCCCTGCGGCACCATGAGCGCGCCCAAGTTCAAGCATCGCCACGGCGGCACCGCCCTGATGCGGCAGCTGCAGGCGACGCAAGGCCGGCCGCTGTTCGGCGTCGAGATGCGCATCGTCGACGGCGCCGGCGAGCCGCTGCCGCATGATGGCGTGGCCTTCGGCAATCTGCAGGTGCGCGGGCCCTGGGTGCTGTCGCGATACTTCAAGCGCGACCTGGACGCCAGCCATACCGATGACGGGTGGTTCAACACCGGCGACGTGGCCAAGCTGGATGCCGACGGCTACATGCGCATCACCGATCGCACCAAGGACGTGATCAAGTCCGGCGGCGAATGGATCAGCTCGATCGAGCTGGAAAACATCCTGATGGGGCATCCGGCCGTGGCCGAAACCGCCGCCGTCGCCGCGCCGCATCCGAAGTGGGACGAGCGGCCGGTGATGGTGGTGGTGCTCAAGCAGGGGACGCAGGCAACGCGGGACGAACTATTGCAATTCTTTCAAGGCAAGGTGGCCAAGTGGTGGATTCCCGACGACGTGCTGTTTGTCGACGAACTGCCGCACACCGCCACCGGCAAGCTGCAAAAGCTGAAGCTGCGCGAGATGCTGCGCGATCACCGCTGGCCGAATGATCAGTAGACCATGTAACGATGAATGGTTGGACATATTTGAGTTTTTGCACTAAATTAATGCTGTTTGCAAATTCATCCACGGCACGCGGCGGCAACGCCACGTGCCGCGTTGAATTCACAATGGCTGAGAAGCTGTTGTGATGTTAGCCCCTCGAAGCATCGCAAGATGCTTCTTCCTCGTGTTGACCCCTGCCGCGAGAGCGGTGGGGGGCCTTTTCTCCTTGCCGCGAAAAAACTAGCCGCATTTTGCTTAAATCAAATTTCTGTGATTTATGTCGTATTAGTAATTGACAGTTAAATGTTATCCTTACGGTTTGAGTCACTATGATGCGGTCGGCGCGTGCGCGCCGTGCGCATCGCCGCACCTTTCCAGAGGACTGACATTTCATGCTGAAATCACTAAGAAGCCGACTTATCGTCTTCAATGCCTTCATGCTGGCCATTTTCGGCCTCGTGCTGGTTTCCATTACCTACGTGCAGATGCGCAGCGAAATCCTGTCCAACGTGGATAAGGAATTCAACGCCTTGCTGTACGGCGAGCAGACGGTGGTCGCCAACTGGATCGACAGCAAGGTCAGTCTGGTATCGGCGCAGGTAACCAACATCAACCGCCCCGACGCGATTCCGTTTTTGGCGCAAACCGCCGCGGGCGGGCACTTCGGCGGCGGCGTGTACGCCGGCTTCGAGGACGGGCGCAAGCCGATCTTCAACGACAACTGGCAGCCTCCGGCCGACTACAAGGCCGCCGACCGGCCGTGGTACTCGCAGACCAAGGCCAATAACCGCATCACGCTGACCGAGCCGTACATCGACTCCGAAACCAAGAAGATGGTGATGACGATCGGCGTGCCGTTCACCACCAATGGCAAGTTTGCCGGCGTCGTCGGCGGCGACGTGTTCGTCGAGGACCTGGTGAAGACGGTCTTGAACGCCAAGATCCGTTCCGGCGGCTATATGTTCATCGTCAACCACAACGGCAATCTGATCGGCCACCCGAAGGCGGCGCTGACCATGAAGCCGCTGACCAGCATCGCCCCGGCGTTGACGCCGGAAGAAGTCGACCGCGTCGCCAAGGTCGACCCGGTGCAGAACGCGACCATCGACGGCACCGACGTGCTGTGGCAGGCCGTGCCGGTGCCGGGCACCGACTGGTACATCTGCGCGGCGATGGATAAGGCGCAAGTGCTGGCGCCGCTGCACACGCTGCTCTACACGATGCTCGGCCTGGGCATCCTGGTGCTGATCCTGATGGTGCCGGTGGCGAGCTACGTGATCGCGCGCATGTTCGGCGGTCTGATGGTGTTGAAGAACGCCATGGTCGAAGTCTCCAAGGGCGAGGGCGACTTGACCCTGCGCCTGGAAGAAACCGGCGCGGCGGAAATCGTCGAAACCGCGCACGCGTTCAACCAATTCGTGGCGCGGCTGCAGAATATGTTCAGCTTGTTGCGCAATGACGCCTCGTCGCTGATCGGCGGCGTGACCCAGGTCGGCCAATTGGTTGGCGGCGTCGCCAGCAGTTCGCGTGAAATGTCCGACGTGTCGTCGTCCAATGCCGCCACGCTGGAAGAGATCACCGTCAGCATCTCGCACATCGCCGAAAGCGCGCATCAGGCGGACCAGCTGGTCAACGAAACCGAACGCCGCCTGGGCGAGAGCGCCGCCAGCATCAGCCGCTTGTCGTCCGGCATGGAGGGCACGGTCAATTCGGTGCGCGGTCTGGAGACCATGCTGACTGCGCTCGATAAGCGCTCGGAAGAGATCAGCGGCATCACCAACGTGATCCGCGACATCGCCGACCAGACCAACCTGCTGGCGTTGAACGCCGCCATCGAAGCGGCGCGCGCCGGCGAGATGGGCCGAGGCTTCGCCGTGGTGGCCGACGAAGTGCGTAAGCTGGCCGAACGCACCGGCGGCGCGACTCAGGAAATCGCCGGTATGGTCGATGCCATCCGTCAGGGAACCAGCCGCGCGGTCAGCGACATGAACCAGACTATCAGCTCGGTGGACGAAGGCGTGCAGTTGACGCGCGACGCGGTCGAGGGCATCGGCGTGATCCGCTCGGCGATGGACAAGGTGGTGGACAAGATGCATGAAATTGCCCACTCGACCAACGAGCAGCACAACGCCTCGACGCTGATCGCGCAGAGCACCGAGAACATCAATAGCCGCATCCTGGAAAACGACGGCCGTTTGCAAAGCGCCAGCGACGAGCTGGGCCGCTTGTCGAACGCCGCCAAGCAAATGCAGGACGCGTTTGGCCGCTTCAAGCTGTAACCGGCCGCGTTGGAACGTAGAAGCCCGCTTGCGCGGGCTTTTTTTGTGCCATCAAGATCGGCGTTGCATCCGACGCGAATGCGCCTCCCACTGCGTAGGGCGCAATCGCCGCGCGACGCGCGGCATTGCGCCAAATACCTCAGGGCGCCAGCCACTTGCCCGGGTTCATCAGGTTGTCCGGGTCGAGCAAGGTCTTGAGCGAGCGCATCAACGACAGCGCCAGCGGGTCTTTATAGGCTTCGAGCCAATGGGTCTTGAGCTGGCCGACGCCGTGCTCGGCCGCCAGCGTGCCGTTCAGGCGGTAGACGATGTCGTAGACGATGCGGTTGACCTCGGCTTCGTCGTCGAACAGATCGACGTTGCCTGGGCGGGTGAACGAAACGTTGTAGTGCAGATTGCCGTCGCCGGCGTGGCCGAAAGCCATGATGCTGCAGCCGGGGAAGGCTGTCCGCAATGCCTGGCCGGCCTCGTCGAGGAAACGCGGGATGGCGCTCGAAGGCACGCCGATATCGTGCTTGATGCTCGGTCCGCGCCGCTTTTGCGTTTCCGACATATCTTCGCGCAATTGCCATAGCGCCAGGCGCTCGCTCTCGCTCTGCGCGATGACGCCGTCCTCCATGTCGCGCGCCGACAGCCATTCGACCAGCGCTTCTTCCAGCGCCGCTTGGCCGTCGCTGTCGGACAGCTCGATCAACAAGGTCCATGGCGCGATGAACGGCACTTTGTCGCCTTGATAGTCGCGCAGCAAGGCCAGGCAGTCGGCCGACATGATTTCGAAGGCGGTCAGGCGGTCGGCGAAACGCTCGCGCAAGGCGCCGAGCCAATCGATGGCGGTGTGCGCATCGGCGACGCCGACCAGCGCGGTGGCGCGCGCGCGCGGCCGGGCGAACAGTTTGAGCGTGGCGGCGGTGATCAGGCCCAGCTGGCCTTCCGAGCCGATGAACAGTTGTTTGAGATCCAGGCCGCTGGTGTCCTTGCGTAGCCCGGACAGTTGATTGAGCACCCGGCCATCGGGCAGCACCACCTCCAAGCCGAGCGTCAGCTCGCGCATGGTGCCGTAGCGCAATACCGCCAGGCCACCGGCGTTGGTCGCCAGGTTGCCGCCGATCTGGCAGCTGCCCTCGCTGGCGAGCGACAATGGAAACAACCGGTCGGCCGACTCGGCGATTTGCTGCGCGCGCGCCAGCGTCACGCCGGCCTCCAGCGTCATGCTGTTGTTGGCTGCGTCGACTTCGATGGTGCGGTCAAGCCGGCGCAGGCCGACCACCAGCGCCCGGCCGCTGCCGTCCGGCGTGGCCGCGCCGCAGGTCGAGGTATTGCCGCCTTGCGGCACCAGCGGTACATGAAACTGACGCGCCAGGCGCACGAGTTCGGCCACTTCGGCGCGCGTGCCGGGCAGCGCCACCGCCAGCGGCTGGCCCAGATAGCGCTGGCGCAGATCCACGCAAAACGGCTCGATGTCGAGAGGGGCTTGCAGCACGTGGCGCGCGCCGATGAGGTTGCTCAACGTGGACAGAAATTCGGTGGACATCGCGCACTCCTCACTGACGGGTGAAACGGGAGACCGCCCAGGCGGTGACGAACGCCAGCGGCACCGAGCACAGCGCGGGGTTGGCCAGCGGGAACAGCGGGTGGGCAAATCCGAGCACCGCGACCCATACCGCCGGGCCGGCCACGATCAAGGCCGTGGCGCCCAACAGGCCGGCCAGACCGCCGGCGACCGCGCCGCGGGCGGTAAGACCCGGCCAGAATAGCGTCAACAGCAGCACCGGGAACGGGCCGCTGGCGGCCATGCCGAAGGCAAGCCCCATCATGATGGCGATATTCTGGTTCTGAAACCAGGTGGAGAGCCCTACCGCCAGCAGAACCAGCACGATCACCGACCAGCGCGAGGCGGCCAGTTCGCCGGCCTCGCTGGTTTGTCCTCGGCGCAACAAGCCGGCGTACAGGTCGTGGCTGAGGCTGCTGGCCCCGGCCACGGTCAGTCCGGCGATCACGGCCATGATGGTGGCGAACACCACGGCGGCGACGATGTCCTGCAACGCCGTGCCGCCGATGGCGCGCGCCAGATGCAGCGCCGCCATGTTGTCCCCGCCGATCAACTTGCCGTGGACGTCGAGAAAAGCTGGCGCGTGGCTGACGAAGACGATGGCGCCGATACCGATGACGACGTTCAGCGTGAAGAACAGGGCGACGATGCCGGTGGCCCAGCAGGCCGAGGCGCGCGCAGCACGCGCGTCCGGCACGGTGAAAAAGCGCATCAGCACGTGCGGCAGCCCCAGCAGACCGAGCACCAGCCCCAGGCCGAGCGACAGCACTTCCCACGGGTTATGCATCGCCTTGCTTGGCAGCCATACCCCGTGGCCGGCCGGATGCAGCGCTTCCGCGTGGGCGATCAGCGCGGGCAGGCTCGCGCCGCTCTTCAGCCACACGCCGGCCGCCAGCACCAAGCCGCAGATCAGCATCAGGCAGGCTTTGGCGATCTGCACCCAGGTGGTGGCCAGCATGCCGCCCAACGCGACGTACACGATGGCGAGCAGCCCCGCCAGCAGCACGGCGGGCAGATAAGGCAAGCCGAACAATAGGCCAAGGAGCTTGCCGGCGCCGATCAACTGCACCACCAGATAGAATAGAACGATCAGCAGTGAACTGATGGTTGACAGCGCGCGTACCGAGGACGTATCGAAGCGGCTGGTCAGGATGTCGCCCAAGGTGAAACGGCCGCGCTCGCGCAGCTTCTCGGCGAACAGCAGCAACAACAGCGGCCAGCCGGCCAGCGTGCCGACAGCGTAGATCAGCGAATCGTAGCCTTGGCGCATAAAGAGCCCCGCCGCGCCGAGAAAGGCGGCGGCGGACAGGTAATCGCCCGCTAGCGCAAGCCCGTTCTGCCAGGCGCTGATGCGCCCCGAGGCGGCGTAGAAGTCGGCGCGCGAGCGCGTGCGCCGCGCCGCCCACAGCGTCAGCGCCAGACTGAACGCCAAGAGTGTCAGAACCGCGCATTGCGCCAGATTCATGGCCGCCCCTCGCGCCGACTGGCCTGACGGACGTAAAGCAGCGTGACGATAAAGCCAAGCCAGATCAGACCAAGCGCCAGCGGCAACGACAGGGGCAGCGGGCCGCAGGGCAGGTCGAGCCAGGCAGGGAAAAACGCCACTACGCCATAGTAGGCGGCGATCGGCAGCAACAGCAGGACAAGCAACCACTTCATGCGTTTATTTTTGCCAATAGGTTTTGACGTTGACGAATTCGTATAGGCCGAATTCAGATAATTCGCGGCCGTAGCCCGAATCCTTGACCCCGCCGAACGGCAGCCGCAGATCGGAGCTGGTATGGCGGTTGATGAACACGCTGCCGGCCTGAATCTGGCGCGCCAATGTCCAGGCGCGCTCGGTATCGGCGCTGTAGATCGTGGCGCCGAGGCCGAACGGGGTATCGTTGGCGAGCCGGATCGCGTCCTGCTCGTCGCGGGCGCGCAGGATGCTGGCCACGGGACCGAACACTTCCTCGCGATAGACGCGGCAGCGCGGGCTGACGTGGTCCAGCACCGTGGCCGGATAGAAGAAACCGGGGCCTGCCGGCAGCGTACCGCCCAAGCGCAGCGTCGCGCCATTGGCCACGGCGTCCTGCACCTGATGGTGTAATGCCGCGCGCAGATCGTCGCGCGTCAGCGGCGAGAGCGTAGTGGCCGGGTCGGTCGGCGCGCCGGGACGCAGGGCCGCGGCTTCGGCCACGAACAGCTCGATGAAACGCTCTGCGATCTCCGGCACCACAATCATGCGCTTGGCCGCGTTGCACGATTGGCCGGCGTCGCGAAAGCGCGAATGCGCGGCTTCGCGCGCCGCGGCGTCGACGTCGGCGTCGGCCAGGACGATGAACGGATTGCTGCCGCCTAATTCTAGCACGGTCTTTTTCAGGTGCCGGCCGGCCAGCTCGGCCAGATGGCGGCCGGTGGCGGTCGAACCGGTGAAAGCCATGGCGTCTGACAGGCGGATGGCCTCTTCCACCTGGTCATGATCGATCCAGGCGATATCCAGCACGTCGAGTCCTGCCTGGCGTACGCAATCGAGCAGCAACTGCGTGCATTGCGGCACCACCGGCGCCGGTTTCACCAGACAGGCATTGCCGGCCATCAGCGCCGGCACGGCGAAACGCAGCACCTGCCAGATCGGATAATTCCACGGCATGATGGCGAGCACGGTGCCGAGCGGCTCGAACGCCACACCGCTGCGGCTGCCATGGGTCGGAATCGCCAGCGGCTGCAGCAGGCTGGGGGCCAGGCTCGCGTAATAGCGGATCAATTTTTCCGATTTGTCGATTTCCGCCAGGCATTCGGCGGTGCGCTTGCCGACTTCCAGCGTCACCAGATCGGCCAAGGACCGGCGGTGCGCCATCAGCGTGTCGGCGAGCCGCATCATGCGCGCTGCGCGGGCTTCGGTGTCGAGTCGCGCCCAGTCTTGACGCGCATGGCGCAAGCGGTCGACGCAGGCCGGCAGGTGTTCCGGCGTCCAAGCGGCGCGGGTGAAGACGACTTCGCCGCTGGCGGGATTGCAGGACGTAAATGCTGTCATAGCCTATGTGGCTTTGTTAGTTGGGAGCAATAGTCCACTTTAACAAAAAGCCCCGCTGCCGGACAGCAGCGAGGCGTCGTGAATGGACGGGACGGTGACGTGGCTACAAGACCGGCTTGCTCTCCAGGTCAGGCGGCATGACGCCGGTCAGCAGGTAGTCGATGGTTTCGCGCACGCTGCGCATCGCCGATCCGAACGGCAACGGCTCGGCGCCGCGGAAGAATAGCCCCTTGCTGACTTCGCCACGGAAGGCCGCGGCCAACTTCAGGTCGATGCAGAACTGGCCCACTTTGGACAAGCCGTCGCGCAAGCCACACACGCTCAAGCAGTTGAGCCCCTGGGTGCAGCGGCGCGGATCGGCTTTGGCATTGGCCTGCAGCTTGGCTTCGCGGCTCAGGTAGCTCTTGAGGAACGGTGTGAGCACGCCGCGCGCCGGCAGGCCGGCCACGCTCATGAACTCGGTGATGTCTTCCGGCCGCGCTTCGGCCAGGGTGCGCTTGAAGTTGTCGTGCGCGTCGCCTTCGCGCGTCACGGCAAAGGCGGTGCCGACTTGCACGGCCGCGGCGCCGAGTTCGGAAATGAACGTGCACACTTTTTCAAAGCTGTTGACGCCGCCGGCGACGATCAACGGAATACGTTCGCGCTCCAGTCCCAGCGTGCGGAAGAGTTCGAAGGTCTCTTCCAGTACACGGCGGAATTCGAAACGCTCCTCGCCCAGGTTTTGGATGTGCGCCGCGCCCAGGTGTCCGCCCGCATGATTGGGGTGCTCAATGACGATGGCGTCGGGCAGCCGGTTCTTTTTCATCCAGCGCTTGAGTACGATGCCGATGCCGCGCGACTCGGACAGGATCGGGATCAACGCCACATCGGGATGCTCGGCCGCCATTTCCGGCAGATCGAGCGGCAGGCCCGCGCCCATGACCACGGCGTGCGCGCCCGATTCGCAGGCTTGACGCACGTAGGCGGCGTGCGAATCGACCGCCTTCATCACGTTCACGGCGACCATGCCATTGCCGTCGGCACGTTCCAGTGCGCCTTTGACCTCGCGATCCAGGGCGATCAGGTTCAATTGATCCAGTTCGGCTTGGCCGTGGGCTTGTGCCGAGCGAGCCATCAAATCTTCATGCAGATGCCGCAGGTCGACACTCGCGACCGTGCCGACACCGCCTTCGTGCGCCACGCTACCGGCGAGGCTTTTGGCGGAGATGCCGACCCCCATGCCGCCTTGCACGATGGGCAACAAGGAGCGGCCGCGGATGACCAGCGGGGAGAATGCATGTTTCATGGGATCAAACCCTGCGTCGAGCAAAAACACTAAGTCTACAGCAAAAAGCGCCACACTCGAAGTTTCGGACTCACTAGATTGATGAATCTCAAGGAAAAGTCGCGTTCACGCCGCAACGGCCCGGCAGGATGGGCGTCTGTTGGGCGCTGAGAGATTCGCAGACATAAAGGCTTGATTATAACGTTTTTTTCGTCGGAATGCCGGCAGAAACGTGCTGGCACAAAGGACAGATGATCAGAATTTTTCCTCCCTTTTAGAGTTCGGTTTTTCCGTTAAATCTGAAATGGGGATAAGAAAATGGTGAAAGATCTGTCTGTACTGGCCAGTAAAGAGGGTTACCGTCTGGAGCAGGTGCGCGGCGGGCGGAAAGAAACAGCGCTGTTGCGCTTCCGTCACCGGATTTTTCGCGAGGAGCTGCGGTGGGTGCCGGTGTCGGTCGACGGCTTGGACCGGGACGAATACGACGGTTTTTCCGAGAATTTGGGGGTCTTCGTCAATCAGCGCGTCGTCGGCTCGGTGCGGATGACGCCCGGGCATCAGCGTTTCATGATCGAAAAGGAGTTTTCCGCACTGTTGCCGGCAGGGTGGTCTTTGCGCAAGGGCGCGGATTGCGCGGAGGTGACGCGTTTTGCCGTCGAGGCCGATCAGCGTGGCCGGCGGCTCGAGCCGGCGGCCATGCTGCTGTACCACTGTTTATACCGCTGGGCTGAACTCAACCATGTGCGCTGGATGTATTTCGTGGTCGAACCGCCGTTCTACCGCCGGCTGGCACGGATGGGGTTTCCGATTTTTCCGATCGGCGAAGCCAAACCGCTAGACGGCGGCGTGGTGTCCCAAGCCGCCTACTTCGACTGGCGCCATGCCAAGCCGGAATTTATCCGTTGGCTGCGACAGGCGGTCGAATACCCTGTTGCAATCCAAGCACAATCGCATGCGTCCGGTTATTGGCATTGAGCTTGCGGATGATATTGGCAACATGAAATTTCACCGTACGCTCGCTGATATCCAGGATCGTGGCGATTTCCCAGTTGGTCTTCCCTCGGCTCATCCAGTGGAAGATGTCGTACTCGCGATTGGAAAGCAGCATGGCGTTGGCCGACATCGGCGCCAGGTTGGTGACGCGCGTCATCGCCTGGTGCAGGTGGGGCACCAGGCAATTGAGCATTTCCACCAACTGGGTGTCGCGCGTGATTTCATCGCCGGTGACGGAGATCACGCAGGCCATGTTCTGGCGCGTGGAAGCCGAGCTGAACGTGACGCCGGTGCCGAGCCCCACCGAGGCGGCTTCGGCGATGAATCGCTTGGCCAGCGGACTGCGGGCGACGGAAAACGAATCCTGCCAGAAAATCGGTGCGGACCCCATCGGGTGATGCAAGATGGGGTCGCAATTGGCGAGATTGTCTTGCATGTAATGGTCGAGCCAGCCGAGCGGGTAGCTGACGTCGATCAGCTTTTCGACTTTCTGCATGTGCTGCTGCGCGTTCAGCCGTCCGAGCGCCAGCACCATGTGCTCGGACGGTATCTGATGTTGCATCAGATCGAGAAAGTGTTTCAGGCTCTGCTCATCCTCGATGTGGCCGAGAGCATGGATCCACTCCAGGAGCATCCATAGCCTGTCAGCCGGCAGATCCCCGGGTAACGGTCTTGTATTGAGTGTGTGTACAGATGTCATGAGTGGTGATAAGCGCTGATAAAGGGTTGAGTACAAAAATCATAGCAGAGGCCTACAGCCTGCGCTGTGACAATCTGTCTTCCCATGCGTATTTTCTCCCGGCTTTTAGATCAGTTAAACCCGTGATTAACACGAGTGCCGAAATGCGCCTGCTGGCAGGTGGTGCAGGTGCGCGCGCGGCCTGAAAGCGTCAGGCTTCGCGGCGGTGGGCCATGGCCGCCCGGGGAGGGCGTCGCTGCCGTGCAAGCCCCTTGACTGACGGTGTTTTCTTGGCATGCCTTGGGCGCTATTGTTTCACAGCTGAGAGCCGCGCAGATCCACCTGTTAGGTAAGAAAATACGTATTTTTACTGTTAATTTTTACTTTAATAACTACAAATATTGGTGTAACCTTTTTTAAGAAAATCCATTTAATTATGCCTCTCGCAATTTCGTTGTCATCGAGTTGCCGCGGGCTCAATCCATCGCTGAGTTATGGACACGCTGAAAGCCTTGATGGTCTTCATGACCACTGCCGAGAACGGCAGTTTTTCAGACGCGGCACGCAAGTTGGGTGTGTCGCCGGCTGCGATTAGCCAAAGCATCGCCCGCCTGGAACAGGAACTGGAAGTCCGCCTGTTCAACCGTACGACACGCCAATTGACCCTGACCGAGGACGGGCGCCGGTTCTACGCGCAATGCCGCGGCCCGGTCAACAACCTCGATTCGGCCATCAACCAACTCAAAGCCAGCCGTGACGAGCCTGCCGGTCACCTGCGGGTGAGCATGCCCAATTCGTTTGGCCGTCGCTTCATTCTGCCGCTGATGGAAGAGTTCTGCGATCTGTATCCCAAGATCAAGGTCTTTTTCGGTCTGGATGATCACTTCAGCGATTTGGTGGAGGATGGCTACGACGTCGGCGTGCGCACCGGCATGATGCCGGATTCGCGCATGGTGGCGCGCAATTTGGCGCAGATGCCGCTCTATGTCGTGGCGTCGCCGACGTATTGGCAGCGTTTCGGCCGGCCGGAGAAGCCGGAGGATTTGGCCAACCACGATTGCATCAACTTCCAGTTTCCGACCTCTGGCCGGTTGTTCAAATGGGAGTTCGACCGTGACGGCGAGCGCATCCCGCTGGAAGTGACCGGTACCTATACGCTCAATGAAATGGAAGCGGTGTGCGAATTGGCACGGCTCGGCATGGGCGTGGCGCAACTGCCGGGGCATGAAGTGGTGCATTACATCCGCACCGGCGAGCTGGAAGCCGTGTTGACCGACATGGTCTCGCTCGAGCGCTCGATTTACATTTGCTTCCCGCACCGCGATCACATCGCGCCGCGGACCCGGGTGTTCGTCGACTTCATCGTCGAAAAGCTGTCGGACCATCCCGATATCATTGCCGATTTACCGGGGGTGGACCTCACCGCCAAGCGTTCCGCGCTGCGGCAACAGGCCGGCGTCTAAGCGTCGTTTCCCGAAAACCCGGCATAGCGATATGCCGGGTTTTTCTTTGCCTGCAATCTGTCTGATTTTGGCCTCATTGCGTGTCGGCTTGATACGTCGCGCTAGCCAAGTCGCCGCCGATTTGTTAAGAATATTAAACGCCATATGAATATTTTAATCGGCAAGATCAGCCGAAAGGGGAGACTATGAGCGAGCAACAATATCCCGCTTCCTATTACGCCGCGTCGGCCAATGGCGCCGTGGCACGGCCGGTGCTGGAAGGCGCCCATCAATGCGACGTCTGTATCATCGGCGCCGGGTACACCGGATTGTCGGCGGCGCTGGCGCTGGCGGAGGCCGGGTTATCGGTGATCGTGCTGGAATCGGCGCGGGTCGGTTTCGGCGCCTCGGGGCGAAACGGCGGGCAGATCGTCAACAGCTACAGCCGCGATCTGGATGTGATCGAGCGCCGCTATGGCCACGACAAAGCGACCGCGATGGGCGCGCTGGCATTCGAGGGCGGCCGCATCATTCGCGAGCGTGTCGCCAAGTACGGTATCGCCTGCGACCTGAAACCCGGCAATATTTTCGCGGCGATGACGTCCAAGCAGCTGGACGAGCTGGCGGAGAAGAAAGCGCTGTGGGAACGCTATGGGCATACCGGCCTGACGCTGATCGATGCCGGCGCGCTGCCGCAATACATCGGCAGCGAGCGCTATGTCGGCGCATTACTGGACCAGTGGGGCGGGCACATTCATCCGTTGAATCTAGCACTGGGCGAGGCCGCCGCATTCGAGACGCTCGGCGGCCGTCTCTTCGAACAGTCCGCCGTGACCCGCATCGAACAAGGCGTGCCGGCCGTGGTCCATACCGCGGGCGGGCAAGTGCGGGCCGAGTTCGTGGTGGTGGCGGGCAATGCCTATCTTGGCAATCTGGTGCCAATGCTGGCGGAGCGAAGCCTGCCCTGCGGCACGCAAATCCTCGCCACCGAACCGTTGCCCGAGGCCGTGGCGCGGCAGCTGCTGCCCGGCGACCACTGTGTGGAGGATTGCAATTACATGCTGGACTATTACCGGCTGAGCGCGGACCGGCGCTTGCTTTATGGCGGCGGCACGGTCTACGGCGCGCGCGATAGCGCCGTCATCGAGGCGCAAATCCGCGCCAACCTGAAGAAGACCTTTCCGCAATTGGCCAACGTGCGCGTCGATTACACCTGGACCGGCAACTTCCTGCTGACGCTGTCGCGTTTGCCGCAAGCCGGCCGTATCGGCCGCAACATCTACTATTCGCAAGGATGCAGCGGCCACGGCGTCACCTATACGCACTTGGCTGGGGTGATGCTGGCCGAAGCCATCCGTGGCGAGAGCCGGCGGCTGGACGTCTTTGCCGGGCTGCCGCATCACAATTTCCCCGGCGGGCGAGTCTTCCGGGTCCCGATGCTGACGATGGGCGCGTGGTATTACGGCTTGCGCGACCGGCTGGGAATGTGAAGGTAGGGAGTGGGGAGTCGAATGTAGCGTGCGTTCGCGCAGCAACGCACGTTTCAACGCACGGTGACACCGGGTTCGGGGAGCGTTCGCTCCCCGCCTCCAGGTTAGGGTGTTAATCGGCGGTCAACACCAAGCATCCCGCCACCTCGCGCAGGCGCGCGGCGTTTTTCAGGTATAACCACGACGACTGGGCATCGACCGGCATCGA
>NZ_JAFAND010000078.1 GCF_019232825.1 Paludibacterium sp.
GTGCCGCGCCGCGGCGCTCGGGTGCATCAGGTCCAGCACCGGTTGCTCTAGCTCGATATCACGCGGCGCTTACAGCGCCGTCCGTCGGCGCGCGCCTTTGAGCACGATTTCCGTTGCCTGCCCCAAGTCTTGAACGAACTTCACCTCCATCGCGGTGGCGATTTCCTCATCCTCGATCGCCACGTCCAACTCGCGGTTGGCCAGCCAGCTCGACAAATTGAGATTGCTTGAGCCGATGCGCGCCCAACGGCCGTCTGCGACCGCGGTTTTGGCGTGCACCATCGGCCCGTTCCATTCGAATACGCGCACGCCGGCTTCCAACAGCGGCCGGTACAACGTGCGCGAGACGGTGGCGACCCAGCCGATGTCGCTCGATCGCGGCACCAGCAGGCGCACGTCGACGCCGTCCTGCGCCGCCTGTTTCAGCGCGGTCAAATACAGGCTGGTGCCCATGAAATAGGCGTCGGTCAGCCACAGGCTCTTGCGCGCGAAACTGGCGATCAGCAAGTCGAGCCGCATCAGATGGGCGGTGGTCGGCGTGGTGGCGATCAGCCGCACCGCCACCGCGTCCTGTGACGGCGGCTGTGCCGGAGCGGGCTTGGGGGGCAAGGAGAGCGGCGCGCCGCAACTGGCCCAGCTATCGGCAAAGGCTGTCGCCGCCTCGTCGACCACTGGGCCGGCCAAATGCACGCCGGTATCGCGCCACGGCGGCAGATGCTTATCGGGATCTCCTTCCCAACGCGAGCTGATGCATAGCCCGGAAACGAAAGCCTGGCGCCGGTCGACGATCAGCAGTTTGCGGTGATTGCGGCCAAACAACGCCAGACCGCGCAACGGGTTGATCGGGTTGTAGGCGCGTACCTGGGCGCCCGCCTGGCGCAGCGGTTTGAAGAAGCCGTGCAGGTGCTCGCGCCAGCAGCCGAGCGCGTCGTACAGCAAGCAGACCTGTATGCCGGCGCGCGCCTTGTCGATCAGCGCCGTGCGCATGCGCCGCCCAAAGGCGTCGTCGCTGAACAGGTACATCTCGATGAGCACCGATTCGGCGGCGGCCTCGACCGCCCCGAGCCAAGCCGGGAAATTCTGCGCGCTGTCGAACAACAATTCGACTTGGTTGCCGGTGGTCAACGGCGCGCCGGCCGAACGGGAAAACGCTTGGTCGGCCAGGTATCGTATCGAGCGGAAGTCCGCGTCGGCGCTCTGCGGTTCTGTCATGATTTTGGCGAATGGTTAACCGATATTTGAAAGTCCGACTGTCTAACGATTGGACGCGGTGCTATCTGCATGACTATTCGACGAATTTATCATTTTACTTTAGCTGAAGTCATGATCAAATTGTGGCCGAAACCCCGTCGGATGCAGTGCAAAAAATGCGCCGATCCGGTAGATAGCTAAATGATTTTAAATAATTAATGCGGCGCACAAATAATGTGTTGCGACGCAGAAATGATGCACTTAGAATCGACTTCATTACAGCTAGATAATAACGGGCAATCACCATGGACAGACAGCGTTGGCTAGAGGGTACCTTATACCAACCGAATTTCGAACAGGATAGTTGCGGCTTTGGCTTGATCACCCAATTGGACGACAAGCCGAGCCATTGGATCGTCAAGACCGCCATCGATTCGTTGGCCAAGCTGACGCACCGCGGCGCCGTGGCTGCCGACGGCAAATCCGGCGATGGTTGCGGCCTGCTGTTCAAGAAACCGGATGGTTTTCTGCGCGAGGTGGCCGCCGCAGAGGGTATCGCGCTGAAAGCGGTGTACGCCGCCGGGCTGGTGTTCCATCACCCCGAGCAAGCGGCCGGCGCAGCGAGCGTCGCGGCGTTGCGCGCCGCGATCGAGGCGCAAGAACTGGAATACGCCGGCCTGCGTCCGGTGCCGGTCGACCCGTCCGCCTGCGGCGAGTATGCGCTGCAGACCCTGCCGGCGATCGGTCAGGTGTTCGTCAACTGTCCGTTCGGCATGGATGAAATGACGTTCTCGCGCCGGCTGTTCATGGCGCGCCGCCAGGCGGAGAAGGCCAACCAAGGCCGTGACGATTATTTCTACGTGCCGACGCTGTCGTCGCAGACCTTGTCGTACAAGGGCCTGGTGACGCCCGCCAACCTGCCGCGCTTCTTCCTCGACTTGCAGGACGAACGTTTCGAATCCAGCTTGGCGGTGTTCCACCAGCGCTTCTCGACCAATACCTGGCCGCAATGGAAGCTGGCGCAGCCGTTCCGTTTTCTGGCGCACAACGGCGAAATCAATACCGTGCAAGGCAACCGCAACTGGGCGCGGGCGCGCGAGCGCATCATGGCCTCGCCGCACCTGGACATGGAGCAGGTACGGCCGATCGTGCAGACCGACGGCTCGGACTCGATGAGCCTGGACAACATGCTCGAGGGGCTGCTGATGGGCGGCATCGGCCTGTTCCGCGCGCTGCGCCTGCTGGTGCCCCCTGCTTGGCAGAATGGCGACAGCACCGACAAGGATCTGCGCGCGTTCTACGAATTCAACTCGATGCACATGGAGCCGTGGGACGGCCCGGCCGGCATCGTGCTGACCGACGGCCGCTATGCCGCCTGCATTCTCGACCGCAACGGCCTGCGCCCGGCGCGCTGGGTGCTGACGCGCGACAATATTCTGACCATTGCGTCCGAAGTGGGCGTGTGGGACTACAAACCCGAAGACGTGGTGAAGAAGGGCCGGGTCAAGCCGGGCCAGCTGTTTGCCGCCGACCTACAGACCGGCGAGCTGCTGCTGCCGGAAGAGATCGACGCGCAGTTGAAGAGCGCCAAGCCCTACCGCCAGTGGATCAAAGACAACGCCAAATACCTGGAGCTGTCGATCGACGACGATTCGACGCTGGAGCCGATGCAGCCGGAGGAGCTGGCGACGTTCCAAAAGCTGTTCAATCTGTCGCGCGAAGAGCGCGATCAAATCCTTAAGGTGTTGGCCGCCGATGCGCAGGAACCGGTGGGGTCGATGGGCGACGACACGCCGATGGCGGTGCTGTCGAGCCAAGTGCGCTCGCCGTTCGAGTATCTGCGCCAGCAGTTCGCCCAGGTGACCAACCCGCCGATCGACCCGATCCGCGAGGCGGTGGTGATGTCGCTCAACTCGGTGTTCGGTCCCGAGCGCAATATGTTCGACGAGAGCGCCGAGCATGCCAAGCGGTTGGAAGTGCGTTCGCCGGTGCTGTCGCACGAGAAGTTCGTGCGCGTCACCACCCGGCCCGAGCCGTATCTGAAGGCGACGTCGTTCGACCTGTGCTACGACCCGTCCGAGCTCGACCTGAAAGGCGCGATCGAGCAGTTGGCCCGGCACGTGGTCGAGGCGGTGCGCGAGGGCACGGTGATCGTGGTGTTGTCCGATCGTCACGTGACGTCGAACCGGCTGCCAATTCACGCGCTGTTCGCTACCGGCGCCGTGCATCATGCGCTGATCGACAGCGGCCTGCGCTGCAAGACCAACCTGCTGGTGGAAACCGCCACCGTGCGCGACGCCCACCATATGGCCTGTCTGATTGGTGTCGGCGCCACCGCGGTGTACCCGTATCTGGCGTATCAGTCGATCATGGATCTGGTCAGCCGTGGCGAGGTGGCGCTCAAGGTTAACGAGGCACTGCAGCACTACCGCCGCGGCATCAACAAGGGATTACTGAAGGTGCTGTCCAAGATGGGCATCTCCGCCATCGCCTCGTATCGCGGCGCGCAATTGTTCGAGGGGGTCGGCCTCAACGACGAAGTGATCGCGCTGTGCATGAAGGGCATGGTGAGCCGCATTGGCGGCGCCGACTTCAGCGACTTCGCCCGCGATCAAGAAAAGCTGGCGCGCCAGGCGTTCAACCCGCTGCGCGAAATGCGCCAGGGCGGCTTGCTCAAGTATGTGCACGGCGAGGAGTACCACGCCTATAACCCGGACGTGGTGATGACGCTGCAAGAGGCGGTGCAGAACGACGACTACGCCGCCTATCTGCGCTACGCCGCGCTGGTCAACGAGCGCCCGGCGTCGATGTTCCGCGACTTGATGACGCTTAAGCTGGCCGACCAACCGGCGAATCTGGACGACGTCGAGCCGGTGGAACGCCTGCTCAAGCGCTTCGACTCGGCCGGCATGTCGCTCGGCGCGCTGTCCCCCGAGGCGCACGAGGCGCTGGCGATCGCCATGAACCGTCTGGGCGGCCGCTCCAATTCCGGCGAGGGCGGCGAAGACCCTGTGCGCTATGGCACCGAGAAGATGTCGCGCATCAAGCAGGTGGCCTCCGGCCGCTTCGGCGTGACGCCGCACTACCTGGTCAATGCCGACGTGCTGCAGATCAAGATCGCCCAAGGCGCCAAGCCGGGCGAGGGCGGCCAACTGCCAGGCGACAAGGTGTCGCCGCTGATTGCGCGTCTGCGCTGCTCGAAGCCCGGCATCAGCTTGATTTCGCCGCCGCCGCATCACGACATCTACTCGATCGAGGATCTGGCGCAGCTGATTTTCGACCTCAAGCAGGTCAACCCGCAGGCGCTGGTGTCGGTGAAGCTGGTGGCCGAGCCGGGCGTGGGCACCGTGGCCGCTGGCGTGGCCAAGGCCTACGCCGACCTGATCACCATCTCCGGCTACGACGGCGGCACTGGCGCTTCGCCGCTGACCTCGGTCAAGTACGCCGGCTCGCCATGGGAGCTTGGTCTGACTGAGGCGCAGCAGGTGCTGCGCGCGAACGGCTTGCGCGGCCGCGTGCGCGTGCAAACCGACGGCGGCTTGAAGACGGGTCTGGACGTGGTCAAGGCGGCCATCATGGGCGCCGAGAGCTTCGGCTTCGGCACCGGGCCGATGATTGCGCTCGGTTGCAAATACTTGCGCATCTGCCACCTGAACAACTGCGCCACCGGCGTGGCGACCCAGGAATTGAAACTGCGCTCCAAGTATTTCACCGGGTTGCCTGAGCGGGTGATGAACTACTTCCAGTTCGTGGCACGCGAAACGCGCGAATGGATGGCGCGCCTGGGCGTGACGCGCATGGAAGACCTGATCGGCCGCTTCGACCTGCTGGAGCTGCTGCCGGGCGAGACCGACAAGCAGCAGAAGCTGCAACTGGGCACGCTGCTGTCGCAAGGCCGTATT
>NZ_JAFAND010000103.1 GCF_019232825.1 Paludibacterium sp.
AGGCGCGCGTCCAGCTCGGCTTGTTGCGCGCGGTCGCGTTCCACCAGATGCGCCGGCGCGCGGTCGACGTAGCCCGGCTTCTCCAGCTTGGCCATCAGCTTGGCGTATTCGGCCTCGGTTTTGGTCAGATCCTTGGTCAAGCGCGCGCGCTCGGCCTCGCGGTCGATCTCCACCTTGAGCATCATGCGCGCGCCGTTGCTGATCGCCACCGGCGCGTCATCGTCCTGCGGCAGCCTGTCGACCACGCTCGCATCCGACAGCTTGGCCAACGGCTTCAGGTACGGCAGGAAATCGGCCAGCGCCGCGGCGCCCTCGACGAACAGCGGCGCCTTTTGCGCCGGCGACAGCCCCATCTCGCCGCGCAGGTTGCGCACCGCGCCCACCAGATCCTTGAACTCGGCCATGCGCTGATTGGCGGCCGCGTCGATCTTGCCCGGCTCGGCCACCGGCCAGCCGGCCAGCATGATCGATTCGGTTTTCTTGGCGTTCGCCAGCGGCGCCACGGTTTGCCACAGCTCTTCGGTGATGAACGGCATGAGCGGATGCGTCAGACGCAGCGCCACCTCCAAAACACGCACCAGCGTGCGGCGCGTGGCGCGCTGCTGGGCTTCGTCGCCCTGCTGCAGCTGCACCTTGGCCAATTCCAGATACCAGTCGCAGTACTCGTTCCAGATGAACTCGTAGATCGCCTGTGCGGCCAAGTCGAAGCGGTAGGTGTCGAGCGCCTCGGTCACGTCGGTCTCGGCCTGCTGCAGCCGGCCGATGATCCAGCGGTCGACGAAGCTGTAGGTCAGCGGCAGCGACTCGTCCTGGCCGCAGTCCTTGCCTTCCAGGTTCATCATGGCGAAGCGGGTGGCGTTCCACAGCTTGTTGCAGAAGTTGCGGTAGCCTTCGCAGCGCTTGAAGTCGAAGTTCACCGAGCGGCCGAGCGACGCGTAGCTGGCCATGGTGAAGCGCAGCGCGTCGGTGCCGTAGGCCGGAATGCCTTCCGGGAACAGCTTCTTGGTGGCGGTGGCGATCTGCGGCGCCTTTTCCGGGCGGCGCAGGCCGGTGGTGCGCTTTTCCACCAGGCGGTCGAGATCGATGCCGTCGATCAGGTCGACCGGGTCGATCACGTTGCCCTCGGACTTGGACATCTTCTTGCCTTCGTGATCGCGCACGATGCCGTGGATGTACACGTCCTTGAACGGCACCTTGCCGAGGAAGTGGGTGGTCATCATGATCATGCGCGCCACCCAGAAGAAGATGATCTCGTAGCCGGTCACCAACACGTTGGACGGCAGGAACGCCTTCAACGCGTCGGTTTCCGCCGGCCAGCCGAGCGTGGAGAACGGCACCAGCGCCGACGAGAACCAGGTATCGAGCACGTCGGCATCGCGGCGCACCGCCTTGCCGCCCGCTTGCGCGCGCGCCGCGGCTTCGTCGCGCGCCACGTAGACCTTGCCGTCCTCGTCGTACCAAGCCGGGATCTGGTGTCCCCACCACAATTGGCGCGAGATGCACCAGTCCTGGATGTTGTTCATCCACTGGTTATAGGTGTTGACCCATTGTTCGGGCACGAAGCGCACCTGGCCGCTCTCGACAGCGTCGATGGCCTTGGCGGCGATCGACTTGCCGGTCGGGTCGTCCTTGCCGACGCGGGTCATGGCCACGAACCACTGGTCGGTCAGCATCGGCTCGATCACCGAGCCGGTGCGGTCGCCGCGCGGCACCATCAGCTTGTGCGGCTTCACTTCCACCAGGAAACCCTGGGCATCCAAATCGGCCACCAGCGCCTTGCGCGCCACGCGCGTGTCTTGGCCGGCATAAGCCGCCGGCAGGTCGATGGCGTCGAACGCCTCGCCCTCGAAGCCCCACACCTCGGCGCGGGCGCGCAGCGTGGCGTCCAGGTTGAGCACGTTGATCAGTTGGGTATTGTGGCGCTTGCCGACCTGATAGTCGTTGAAGTCGTGCGCCGGCGTGATCTTGACGCAGCCGGTGCCGAAGGCGGCATCGACGTACTCGTCGGCGATCAGCGGAATCCGGCGGCCGGTCAGCGGCAGCTCGAGCATCTTGCCGATCAGGTGGGTATAACGTTCGTCGGCCGGGTTCACCGCTACCGCCACGTCGCCCAGCATGGTTTCCGGACGCGTGGTGGCCACCACGATCGATTCCGCGCCGCCGACCACCGGATAGCGGATGTGCCACATCTGGCCATCTTCTTCCACCGATTCGACTTCAAGGTCGGACACGGCGGTGCCGAGTTTCGGGTCCCAGTTGACCAGACGCTTGCCGCGATAGATCAGGCCTTGCTCGAACAGGCGCACGAACACTTCGGTGACTACTTCGGCGCGCGTGTCGTCCATGGTGAAATATTCGCGCGACCAGTCGACCGAGCAGCCGACGCGGCGCATTTGCCCGGTAATGGTGCCGCCGGAAACCTTCTTCCAGTCCCAGACTTTGCTGATGAAGGCATCGCGCCCCAAGTCGTGGCGCGACACGCCCTGCTCGGCCAACTGGCGCTCAACCACGATCTGCGTGGCGATGCCGGCGTGGTCGGTGCCGGGAATCCAGGCGGTATTGTGGCCACGCATGCGGTAGTAGCGCGTCAGGCCATCCATGATGGTCTGGTTGAAGGCGTGGCCCATGTGCAGGGTGCCGGTGACGTTGGGCGGCGGCAGCTGGATAGAGAAGGACGGCCGGGACAGGTCCATATTCGGCTGAAAATAGCCGGCCTGCTCCCAGTGTTGGTACCAGCGGCGCTCGATGTCGCCCGGTTCGTAGCTCTTGGCAAGTTCCATGTTGGCTTGTACGCGTGGAAATTCGGAAAAATAGGTCGATTATAACCTGACTTGGGTGGTTTCCGCTGCTTGTCTCTAGGGTCGATCAGACGCGCCGGGAGACCCAGTCGAGCCAGGCGGTCGGCAAAAGCCGCTTGAGCACCCAAAACAGTTTGGTCGGAAAGGTGACGCGGTAGCGCGCCGCCGGGCGCTTAGCCGTCAGCGCGCGCCAGACGGCGGCGGTGACGGCTTCCGGGCCGAGCGTGAACGGCGCCGCCGCCCCCACTTTGCGCAACCGCGCCAATTGCCCCTGATAAGCCGCGCGGTGCGCGCTGCCCTCGACATCGATGTGCGCCAGGAAGTGCTCGAGCGCGTTGTCGCGAAAACGGGAGCGAATAGGGCCGGGCTCGATCAGCACCACATCGATGCCGCTGCCCGCCAACTCCTGGCGCAGCGTGTCGCACAAGCCCTCGATCGCGTATTTGCTGGCGTTGTACGCCGCGCGGTAGCGCATGGCGGCGAAACCGAGAATGGAGCTATTGAACAGAATGCGCCCCGCCCCCTGGGCGCGCATGACCGGCAACGCCAGGTTGGCCAATTGCCAACCGCCGAACAAGTTGGTCTCGAACTGGGCGCGCAGCGCGTCGCGGCCGATATCCTCGGCGGCGCCCGGCTGACCGTAGCCGGCGTTATTGAATAGCGCGTCGAGCCGGCCGCCGGTGATTTCCAGCGCCGCGGCCCAGCCGGCGCGCAGCGAGGCATCGTCGGCGACATCGATTTGCAGGCAGGTGAGCCCCTCCGCCGTCAAACGCGCCACATCCTCGGGGCGGCGGCAGCTCGCCACCACGCGCCAACCGCGCGCGTGCAGCGACATGGCGCAGTCGTAACCGATGCCGCTGGAACAGCCGGTGATCAGAATAGATTTTTGCATGGAAATAACCCGGTTTTTCGCAAGGATCATGCCGACCCGCGGCCGGCGATTTTTGACCGATTATGACGGCAAGGGCATCATCATGGCCAGCTCGCCCCGCCGGCCATCGCGGGCGCCAATCATTTTTGACAAATAAATATACCAATGACATTTTATAGCGTTACTTACGGTGAGGTGCGCGCATGACCCGTCTTTTTCCCCTTTGGGCGCTGCTGCTGTCGACGGCCGCCTACTTCTTTCCGGCGCGCTTCACCCCCATCCTGCCGCACACCGGTCTGATGCTCGGCTTGATCATGTTCGGCATGGGCTTGACGCTGACGGCAGCCGACTTCCGCCGCGTGCTGGAGAGGCCGGCGCCGGTGCTGGCAGGCCTAGGGCTGCACTATCTGGTCATGCCGCTGGCCGCCTGGAGCCTGGCGCTCGCCTTCGACCTGCCGCCTGAACTCACCGCCGGCATGGTGCTGGTCGGCAGCGTCGCCAGCGGCACGGCTTCCAATGTGATCATTTACCTGGCGGGCGGCGATGTCGCCTTGTCGGTCACCATCTCGGCGCTGTCGACCGTGGCCGGCGTGTTCGCCACGCCGCTATTGACCCGGTTGTACATCGACGCCGCCATCCACGTCGACGAGTTGGGCATGCTCGTCGGCATCTTGCAGGTGGTGATTCTGCCGATCGCGCTCGGCGTGCTGGCGCATCGTTTCGCCGCGCCGCTGGTGCGCCGGGTCGAGCCCGCGCTGCCGCTCGTGTCGATGGCCGCCATCGTGCTGTTAATCGCCGCCATCGTCGCCGGCAGTCAAAAGAACATCGCCGCGGTCGGCCCGCTGATCATGCTGGCGGTGATGCTGCACAACGCCATCGGCCTGTTCTGCGGCTATTGGGGCGCGCGGCTGCTGGGCTTCAACGAATCGGTGTGCCGCACGCTCGCCATCGAGGTGGGCATGCAGAACTCGGGCTTGGCGGCGCAATTGGGCAAAACCTATTTCTCGGTGCTGGCGGCGCTGCCCGGCGCGCTATTCTCGGTCTGGCACAATCTATCCGGCTCGTTGTTGGCCGGTTACTGGCGCAGCCGGCCAGCGCGGACAGACGCGCCCATCCTGGCGACCGACACGCCGCCGCGCCCCTGAACGTTAGTAAAGGCCATCGTTATCTGGCACTGCGCAATGGAAGGGCATAAAATATGCCGTTTCTGTCAGCCCTACGCGCTGACGAATCTTCCTCATACGCGCACAAGGGACCCCTCATGGCCAAACCCGCCAAGACGCCGGAGAGCTTCGAATCCGCATTGGCTGAACTGGAGAGCCTCATCCAGGCGATGGAAGGCGGCGAAATGCCGCTGGACGCCGCCTTGGCCGCCTATAAGGACGGCATTGAGCTGATCAAGTTCTGCCAGGCAAAACTGTCCGACGCCGAGACCCAGCTCAAGGTTTTGGAAGAAGGCCAACTCAAGCCGATGGAGCTGAAAAATGGCGGCTGATCCGTTTATCGGCTGGATGACCGACATCCAGCAACGCGTCGAGCGGACCCTCGAAGCGGCATTGCCGCCCGCCGAGGCCGAGCCCTGCGCGCTGCACCAGGCGATGCGCTACGCCACCCTCGGCGGCGGCAAGCGGGTTCGTCCGCTGTTGGTCTGCGCCGCCGGCGAGATCGTGGGCGCCGCGCCCGACAACCTGCTGCGCATCGGCGCCGCCATCGAGATGATCCATGCCTACTCGCTGGTACATGACGACATGCCCTGCATGGACGACGACGTCCTGCGCCGCGGCAAGGCCACCTGCCATGTCGCCTACGGCGAGGCTAACGCGCTGTTGACCGGCGACGCGTTGCAGACCTTGGCGTTCGAGGTATTGGCCACGCCGCTGCCCGGCGTCGCGCCGGCCGAACAACTGGCGATGCTCGCCACCCTCTCTCGCGCGGCGGGGCACGCCGGCATGGCCGGCGGCCAAGCCATCGACCTGGCGAGCGTGGGCCAGCCGTTGACGCTGCCCGAGCTGGAATTCATGCATCTACTGAAAACCGGCGCGCTAATCCGCGCCGCCGTGCTGCTGGGCGCGCGCGCCGGCACGCCGTTGCCGGCCGAGCGGCTCGCGCGGCTCGACCATTTCGCCAAGCGCATCGGCCTCGCCTTTCAAGTGGTCGACGACGTGCTCGACTGCGAGGCAGACACGCAAACGCTGGGCAAAACGGCCGGCAAGGACGCCGACAACGACAAGCCGACCTATGTCAGCCTGATGGGTCTTTCGGAAGCCAAGCGCTTCGCGCGCGAGCTCAGGGACGACGCGTTCGCCGCGCTGGCGGATTTCGGTCCGGCGGCAGAGCGGCTCGGCGCGCTGGCCGACTATATCGTCGCCCGCTCGTTCTAAACGTATTCGGATTGATCGACCATGTACCCGTTGCTTGACACCATCAATACGCCCGCCGATCTCAAGCGCCTATCGCGCCAGCAGCTGCCGCAGCTCGCCAACGAACTGCGCGCCTTCCTGCTCGAGTCGGTCAGCAAAACCGGCGGCCACCTGGCCTCCAACCTGGGCAGCATCGAGCTGACCATCGCGCTGCATTACGTGTTCGACACGCCGAACGACCGTCTGGTCTGGGACGTCGGCCATCAGACCTACCCGCACAAGATTCTGACCGACCGCAAGGCGCGCATGCACACCATGCGCCAGCAAGGCGGGCTGGCCGGCTTCCCCAAGCGCGAGGAGTCCGACTATGACACCTTCGGCGTCGGCCATTCGTCGACCTCGATCGGCGCCGCGCTCGGCATGGCGGTGGCCGCCAAGCAGCAAGGCATCGACCGCAAGTGCATCGCCGTGATCGGCGACGGCGCCATGACCGCGGGCATGGCCTTCGAGGCGCTCAACAACGCCGGCGACATGGACGTCGATCTGCTGGTGATCCTCAACGACAACGACATGTCGATCTCGCCCAACGTCGGCGCGCTCAACCACTACTTCTCCAAGCTGCTGTCGGGCCGCTTCTACGCCGCGATGCGCAGCGGGTCGAGCAAGGTGCTCGGCATCGTGCCGCCGATGAAGGAAATCGCCAGCCGCATGGAAGAGCACGTCAAGGGCATGTTCACGCCGGGCACGCTGTTCGAGGAGTTCAGCTTCAACTACCTGGGTCCGATCGACGGCCACGACCTCAATGCGCTCATCGACATGCTCGGCAACATCAAGAGTCTGAAGGGACCGCAGTTCCTGCACATCGTCACCAAGAAGGGCCAGGGCTACAAGCTGGCGGAGAACGACCCGGTGGCCTACCACGGCGTCACCCGCTTCGACCCGGCCAACGGACTGACGAGCGGCAAGAGCGGCGGCAAACCGACCTACACGCAGATCTTCGGCGACTGGCTGTGCGACATGGCGGCGCTCGATCCGCGGCTTGTCGGCATCACGCCGGCCATGCGCGAGGGCTCCGGCCTGGTGCGCTTCGCCAAGGAATACCCCGAGCGCTACTTCGACGTCGGCATCGCCGAACAGCATGCGGTGACCTTTGCCGCCGGCCTCGCCTGCGACGGCATCAAGCCGGTGGTGGCCATCTATTCCACCTTCCTGCAGCGCGCCTACGATCAGCTGATCCACGACGTGGCGCTGCAGAACCTGCCGGTGGTGTTCGCCATCGACCGCGCCGGCCTCGTCGGCGCCGACGGCCCGACCCATGCGGGCGCGTTCGACATTTCCTTCCTGCGCTGCATCCCCAATATGACGGTGATGACCCCGTCGGACGAGAACGAATGCCGTCAGCTGCTCTACACCGCCTTTAGCCTGGATACGCCGAGCGCGGTGCGCTATCCGCGCGGTACCGGCCCGAGCGCCGCGATCGCGGCCGATATGCAGGCGCTGCCGGTCGGCCGCGGCGTGGTGCGGCGCGAGGGCAAGGGCGGCGTGGCCATCCTGGCCTTCGGCAGCATGGTGACCCCGGCGCTCGCCGCCGCCGAAAGCCTCGACGCCACCGTGGCCGATATGCGTTTCGTCAAACCGATCGACCGCGAACTGATCTCGCGCCTCGCCCAAAGCCACGACCTGGTGGTCACCGTCGAGGAGAACGCCATCATGGGCGGCGCCGGCTCCGCCTGCCTCGAAGTTCTCGAAGAACAAGGCATCGCCGTAACGGTGCTACAGCTCGGGCTGCCGGATTGCTATATTGAACATGGCGATCCCGCCGTGCTGCTCGCCGGCTGCGGCCTCGACGCCAACGGCATCGCCGCTGCCATCCAACGGCGGCTGGACGCCAAACACACCGAATAACAACGAAACGATAGCCGCCGGCATCGACCGGCGGCACACCAGGGGGCGGCGCCATGGGCGGTTTCGATCTGTCGAGCTGGTTCAATCTCAAGGGCACGAGCTTCGAAGCCCTCCCCGCCATCCTCATCAGCCTCGGCATCGGGCTGTTGGTCGGCATCGAACGCGAACGCAAGCGACACGTGATCGCCGGCATCCGCACCTTTCCCCTCGGCGCGCTGCTCGGCACGTTGTGCGCGCTGATCGGCTTGCACCTCGGCTCGCCGGCGTTTCCGATCGCCGGCCTCTTGGTGCTCGCCTCGTTCGGCTTCTTGCCCAGCGTGCACACCGTCGACAGCAGCAGCGACCCGCACACCACCACCATCGCCGCTTTTCTGGTGACTTACTGCTTCGGCGTCATGGTGGCTTACGGCTACGCGCCGCTGGCGGTCGCCGGCGCCATCCTGGTCACCGGGCTTCTGTATCTGAAGCCGGAACTCACCGGCATCATGCAAAAGATCGAGCGCCACGACCTGTATTCGCTGCTGCAGTTCGGCGCGCTGAGCTTCATCATCCTGCCGCTGCTGCCCAATCGCGCCATCGGTCCCTATGCCGCGCTCAACCCGCATAACGTTTGGCTGATGGTGGTGATGATCGTCGGCCTCGGTCAGGTCGGTTACCTATCGGTGCGGCTATTCGGCAACCGCGTGGGCGCGCCGCTGTTGGGCGTGCTGGGCGGTCTGGTGTCGTCCACGGTCACAAGCCTGATCTATTCGCGTCAGGTGCGCGCCGATCCGGCGAACTTGCGCCGTGCCAGCACCGTCATCCAGCTCGCCAATCTGGTGCTGAACGTGCGCATGATGCTGTTTACGGCGGCCTTGGCGCCGGCGGCGCTGCCGTTCGTCGCGCTCGTCATGGCGCCCGGCGTCGTACTGGGCTTGGCATTCACGCTGGCGCGCCACCGGCGCGAAGCAACGCAGGAGGATCAACAGAAGATCGCGCTGGCCAACCCGGCCGACCTCAAGCTCGCGCTGAGCTTCGCCGCCGCCTTCGCCACCATCCTGGTGTGTTCGGCGTGGCTCAACGCCGAATTCGGCCGTTCCGGCGTGTATACGGTGGCAGTGATTTCCGGCGCCAACGAAGTCGACGCCATCGTGCTGACCGTGCTGAACCTGTTCGCCCAGCAGCGTTTCGAGGCGGTATCCTGCGCCACCGCCATCGCGCTGGCGGTCGGCGCCAATGCGCTGTTCAAAATCGGCGTGATCTTCACGATGGGCGGCAAGCAATTGGCGCTACGCTGCCTGCCGACCTTCGCGTCCATCTTTGCCGGGCTGGTGCTCGGCACGGTGGCGCTGCAGATGGGGTGGATCTAGGGGTCTGTCTGCAAACTATTTGTGAACAGACCCTAGACCCGTGCGTTGCTTCGCGAACGCACGCTACCCAGATGTCTCGTAGCGTGACGTCTTTGCCGTGCGCTTAGACGCCCGGCGGCAGGGTTTCGTCGCCGCGCAGCCAATAGACGAAGAGCGTATAGCTGACTGCCAACAAGGTCGGGCCGATGAACAAACCGATCATGCCCCAAGCCAACAGGCCGCCGATGACGCCGATGAAGATCAGCGACAACGGCAGCTTGGCGCCCTGGCTGATCAGCAGCGGCTTGATGAAATTGTCGATGGTATTGACCAGCAGGAAACCCCATAGCGCCAAGAACAGCGCCAAGCCGCTGTGTCCGGTGTAGAACACCCACAAGGCCGCCGGCAGCCATACGAGCAGCGTCGGTAGCTGCGCCACCGCCAACATGAAGCACAAAAAGCCCAGCACCACCGGCGCCGGCACCCCGGCGATCAGCAGCCCGATCACGCACAGCAGCGTCTGCACCAGCGCCGTGCCGATCACCCCGGTGGTCACGCCGCGGATGGTGCGCGAGACCACGTCCGGCAATTCGGTCGCCGGCGCGCCGCCCAGCTTGACGATGGTGTTTTCGGCCACATGCCAGGCGTGTTCGCCATTGATCAGCAGCAGCGTGGCCACCACCAACGACAGCACGATTTCAAACAGACTCAGCGCCAGTTGCGCGCCATAGGACAGCGACCACAGCGCGCCGCGGTTGATCGCCGGCATCAGCTTGGCGAGCATGGCGGGCAAATCGCTTTGCGCGCTGCGCCAAACTTGGCCGAAGGGCTCCCCCACCACCGGCATGCCGAGCAGCCAAGCAGGCGCGTTGGGCAGATGGTAGCCGGACAAACCGCGCGCGATCTGACTCAGGAACGGCCACAAGTCGCCGAGCGACAAAATCATCAGGCCGATCGGCGCGGCAATCGCCAGCGCGATGGCGCCGATGATCAGTACCGCCGCCAGACGGCGCCGGTTGTTGAGCTTGTACACCAGCCAGTTGTAGGCCGGCCATACCGATACGGCGATGATCACCGCCCAGATCAACGCCCCGAGAAACGGCTGGACGATGCGATAACAGGCAAAAATCAGCAGTAGCACCACCGCCACGCGCATCACGGCCATGACGCTGATGTTCGACCAACTTTTGGCAAGCATGAACTCTCCTCTCAACCGGCAACGCCGGCATCAGCCGGCTGATTGTACCGCCGCCAGGCGGCGCGACAGCGACTTGGCGTCGATATAGCCGATGATTCGATCACGTTCGCGCCCGCTGCCATCGAACAGAATCAGGCCGGGCGGACCGTATAAGCCGAAACGGCCGAGTAACGCGCTATGGGCTGCGCTGTTTTGCGTGACGTCGGCGCGCAGGAGCGTGAAGCCCGCCAGTTGCGCGCGCAGGGCGGTATCGCGCCAAGTGGTGTCGTCCATCTCCTTGCAGCTGACGCACCAATCGGCATAGAAATCGAGCAGCGCCGGCCGCCCCGGCACAGCCTTCAATTGGCGGTCGAGTGCCGGCACGTCCCCCACCGGCTTGAACGGCGGCAGCTCGACGGCGGCCTCGGCCGGGCGTCCCATCAGCCAAGACAGCGGATAGCGCGGGTCCTTCTGCCCCGCCAGCGCGCCGAACAACTCCGCCGCGCCGACCAGAAACAGCACGAGCCCCACCGCCTTGCCCAACCGTGCCAAGGTATGCGCATTGGGCGCCAGACCGTCGAACGCGCGAAGGAACACCGCGGAACCAATCAACAACACGCCCCACAGCGCCAACACCGCCATGCTCGGCAAGAACGGCGCGGCCGTTTGCAACGCCACGGCCAGCATGACCACGCCGAACACGCCCTTGACCGCATTCATCCAGCGGCCGGCGCGCGGCAGCCAATGACCGCCGAAGGTACCGATCAACAACAGCGGCACGCCAAGCCCCAGCGCCATCAAATAGAGCGCGAGCCCGCCGAGCCAAGCATCCCCGGTGCTGCCGATGTACCCCAGCGCCAGCGCCAACGGCGGCGCCACGCAAGGACCGATGATCAATGCCGACACAGCGCCCATCAAGGCCACCGACAGCAGACGCCCGCCCGGCAGACGATTGGCGGCATCGGCAAGCCGCCCTTGCAACGCGGCGGGCAGCTGGAGGGAGAACAGACCGAACATCGACAACGCCAGCAACACCATCAGCATGCTGGCCGATAGCACCACCGCCGGCTGCTGCAGCCAAACGGTCAACAGCGACCCGGTCAGGCCGGCGACGATGCCGACCACGGTATAAGTGGCGGCCATCCCCTGCACATACGCCAGCGACAGCACAAAGCCGCGTCGATGCGTGAGATGCGCGCCTTGGCCGGCGATCAACGAACTCAGGATCGGCAGCAGCGGATACATACAGGCGGTGAACGCCATGCCGAGGCCGGCGGCGAAAAAGGCCAACAGCGTCAGCGGCAAACCGCCCGGCGCCGAATCGGCCGGACGCGGCGCGCTCTGCCAGGAGACCGGGGACGCGCCCGCGCCGCCGACGGTCAGCCGGCGCGTCGTGGGCGGGTAACAGACGCCGACCTTGGCACAGCCTTGCAAACGCACCGACAGCGTGAACTGGCCCGGCGCGCCCGGTTTGAGCGGCAACACGATTTGGTTCTGGTGCTCGAAAATCACCTGTTTGCCGAAATACGGATCATTCTTCACCTCGCCGTCGGGGAAGCGCACCAGCTGCAGCAAGCCGTCCGGCACGCTCGTGAATTGCATGCGGTCGCGATAGACGTAATAGCCGTCGGCGACGTCGAGCGTCAGCACCAACTGATCGCCGGAACGGGCGACCGAGGTGGCGAAAGCCTGCTCGGGGCGTAGCAGATCACTGGGCGACAGGGCTTGCGCCGGCCTGATCAGCGCGGCAAGCGACAAGGTCAGCACAGCGAGAAGAAAGAAAAAACGGTATTTCATGCCAGGCCTTTTATCGGAGTCAGCCAGAATGGACTGAAATTACCGGCGACGGTTCCCCAACCCACGCCGCCAGCGCTTTCATGACGATGACAAACTCCGTTACTATGTCAAACGTTTGACCGACTATGCTCGAACTATGACAGAACACCTCTATTTTGCCCACGCAAACAGCTACCCCGCCAGTGTTTATCACAAAATGCTGAGCGCGCTGTCAGGCGACTACACGGTGACCTACACCGATTGCGTCGGTCATGACCCGGCTTATCCGGTATCCGATTGCTGGCCGTTTCTGGTGGACGAAACCATTGCCGCCATCGAGCGCCTCGACGCGGGCCCGGTTTGGGCGGTGGGTCATTCGCTGGGCGGCGTCCTCGTCCTCTATGCCGCCGTGCGCCGTCCCGACCTGTTCAAGGGCATGGCGCTGTTGGATTCGCCGCTGCTGTCGCCGTCACGCGCATGGGGGATCTGGTGCGCCAAGAAAATGGGCTTCATCGACCGCATCACGCCGGGCGGCAACACGCTCAGCCGGCGCGACAACTGGGCCTCGGTCGACATGGTGCATGAGTATTTCGCGCGCAAGGCGCTGTTCGCGCGCTTCGATCCGGACACGCTGCGGGATTACGCCCAGCATGGCACCGAAGACAACGGTCTAGGCGGCCGCCAGCTGAAATTCCGGCCAGCGATCGAGCATGAGATCTACATCACCATGCCGCACAACGTCGGCCGCTACGCCGATCACAATCAGGTGCCCGGCGTCTACCTCGCCGCCGCGGAGCACCCCGTATTGCGCGCCCGCGACCTGCGTTACGTGCGCGACCGCTTTGGCCTGATCATCGATCACCACCCCGGCAGCCATCTCTTTCCATTGGAACAACCGCTGGCCACCGCCGCGCGCATACGACAGGCGTTCGACGCCATCGCCCGGCTCAACGCCACTTCACAGGAACCCACAGCATGACCCCAACCATCCGCCTGCTGACGCTGGAGGACACCGCCGCCTACCGCGCCCTGCGCCTTGCCGCCCTGGCCACCGACCCCGTGTCGTTCCACTCCTACCCGGACGAAGAAGGCGCGATGAGCGAGGCGCAATTCGCCGCCCGGTTGACCGAGCCACCCTGTGAAGGCGTGTTCGGCGCTTTCGTCGACGGCCGCTTGCTGGGGGTGGCCGGCCTGGTGGGCTCGCCGCGCCGCAAGCTCGCCCACAAACTGACGCTGGTCGGCGTCTACGTCACCCCGGACGCACGCGGCCAGGGCCTGGCGCGACGGCTGGCCGAAGCGGCGATCGCCCGCGCCAAGAGCCTGCCCGGCATCACCCGGCTGCTCTTGGGCGTGCACGGCACCAACCACGCCGCCATCGCGCTCTACCGCTCGCTCGGTTTCGAAGCCTACGGCCACGAGCCCGAGGCGATGATCGTCGACGGCCAGACGCACGATGAAATCTTGATGGGGATGTCCCTGCGCCCCTAGCCGAACCGGCGGATTGCCTGCGGCGAATCCGCCCTACCCTCCGATTCGTAGGGCGCGTTCGCGCAAGCAACGCGCCAACTCTCTGCCAAGATCCGGGAACCATTGCCAATCACGCGCACGCCTAATCTTGCAGCAGACGCCGCCAACCAGCCGGCGGCGTCCCCTCCGATTTGTTAGATCAGCTCCACCGCCATCGCCGTGGCCTCGCCGCCGCCAATGCACAGGCTGGCGACGCCGCGCCGGCCGCCCGTCTGCTGTAATGCCGAGATCAGCGTCACCAGAATACGCGCGCCGGAGGCGCCGATCGGATGGCCGAGCGCGCAGGCGCCGCCGTGGATGTTGAGCTTGGCGTGCGGCAGATCCAGCTCGCGCATCGCCGCCAAGGCCACCACGGCGAAGGCTTCGTTCACCTCGAACAGGTCGACGTCGCCCACCGACCAGTTCACGCGGGAGAGCAGCTTCTGCATGGCGCCGACCGGCGCCGTGGTGAACCAGGCCGGCGCCTGGGCGTGGGTCGCGTGACCGACGATGCGCGCCAGCGGCTTGAGCCCGCGCCGCGCCGCCTCGCCTTGCGTCATCAACACCAGCGCCGCCGCGCCGTCGGAGATGGAGCTCGCGTTGGCGGCGGTGACCGTGCCGTCCTTCTTGAACGCCGGCTTCAGCAACGGAATCTTGTCCACCTTGGCCTTCATCGGCTGTTCGTCCTGGCGTACCGGCTTGTCGCCGCCGAGGGCGACGATTTCCGCTTCGAACGCGCCGCTTTGAATCGCCGCTTGCGCGCGCGCCAGCGAGGTCAGCGCGTAAGCATCCTGATCGGCGCGGCTGAAGCCATAACGCTCGGCGCACAGCTCGGCGAACTCGCCCATCAGCTGCCCCTTGTCGTAGGCGTCTTCCAAGCCGTCAAGAAACATATGGTCCTTCAGCTCGCCGTGGCCCAGGCGCAAACCGGTGCGCGCCTTGGGAATCAGGTACGGCGCGCGGCTCATGCTTTCCATGCCGCCGGCCACCATCACGCTGGCCGAGCCGGCCTTGAGCTGGTCGTGCGCCAGCATCACCGCCTTCATGCCCGAACCGCACATCTTATTGATGGTCAGGCAGGCCGTCGCCTCCGGCAGCCCGCCCTTGAGCGCCGCCTGGCGCGCCGGCGCCTGGCCTTGGCCGGCGCCGAGCACGTTGCCCATGATGACCTCTTCCACCGCATCGCCGGCCAAACCCGCGCGCGCCACCGCGGCACGGATGGCCTCGGCGCCCAACTCGCCGGCGCTCAAGTGGGCCAGATCGCCCTGCAGGCCGCCCATCGGGGTGCGCGCCATGCCGACAATCACAATTGCATCGTCCTGCATTACCGTTCTCCATAAAATCAGTGGGTGGAATCGCTCTTCATCGATCATAGCCACAATTGACGTTAACGTAAACGTTACGCTATGGTTATTGCATAAAGCCACAACAACAATGCGCACAAGGAACTGCCGATGAAGATAGAACGTGTCGCCGTGATCGGCGCCGGCACCATGGGCCACGGCATCGCCCAAGTTCTGGCCGCCGCCGGCTGTCAAGTCGCGCTCACCGACGTCTCCGCCGCCGCGGTGGACGCCGCGCTGGCCAAGATCGCCGCGAGTCTCGACCGCTTTTGCCAGAAAGGCGTGATCAGCGACGGCGAGCGGACAGCCACGCTGGCGCGGCTCCGTCCCTGCCTTGAGCTTGCGCAGCTGTCCGATCGCCAACTCGTGGTCGAGGCCGCCAGCGAGAACGAAACCATCAAGCAATCGATCTTCCAGTCGCTCGATCGCCACTGTGCCCCCGAGACCATCCTGGCCTCCAATACCTCGTCGATTCCGCTCACCCGCATCGCCGCCTGGACCCAGCGCCCGCAACAAGTGATCGGCATGCATTTCATGAACCCAGTGCCGCTGATGCCGCTGGTGGAAGTCATCCGTGGACTGGCCACCTCGGACGCCACCTGGCAAACCACCATGGACTTGGCGCGCCTGGCCGGCAAAACGCCGGTGACCGTGCACGACGCGCCCGGCTTCGTTTCCAACCGCATTCTGATGCCGATGATCAACGAGGCGGTGTTCGCGCTCCACGAGGGCGTGGCAACGGCCGAGGACATCGACACCGTGATGAAACTCGGCATGAACCATCCGATGGGACCGCTGGCTCTGGCCGACCTGATCGGGCTCGACACCTGCCTGTCGATCATGGACGTGCTCTACCGCGAATTCCGCGACAGCAAGTACCGCGTCTGCCCATTGCTGGCGCAAAAGGTTGCCGCCGGTCAGCTCGGCAAAAAGAGCGGCCAGGGCTTTTACACCTATTGAACCGGAGCACCCGCATGGACTTTGCCCTCAACGACGATCAGCGCGCCTTTCAGGACGCCGCGCGCCGCTTCGCTCAGCAACAGCTGGCGCCCAAGGCCGCCGAGTGGGATGAACAAGAACACTTCCCGCTCGATGTGATCCGCCAAGCCGCCGATCTGGGCTTCTGCGGCCTGTACGTGCCGGAGCGCTTCGGCGGACTGGGCGCCGGCCGGCTCGATGCGGCCGTCGTGTTCGAGGAACTGGCCGCCGGCTGCACCGCCACCGCCGCCTATCTGACCATCCACAATATGGTGACCTGGATGGTGGCGAGCTTCGCCCAAGCCGAGGTGGCCGAACGCTATGCGCCGCGCATGGTCAGCGGCGAGCTGTTGGGCAGCTACTGCCTGACCGAACCGAATGCCGGCTCCGATGCCGCCAGTCTGCAAACGCGGGCCGAACGCGTCGACGGCGGCTGGCGCCTCAGTGGCGCGAAGATGTTCATCTCCGGCGCCGGCAGCACCGAGGTACTGGTGGTGATGGCCAGGAGCGGCGGCCCTGGCGCCGGCGGCGTGTCGGCCTTCCTGGTGCCAGGCGATGCCGAGGGCATAGCCTACGGCAAAAAAGAACGTAAAATGGGTTGGTGCAGCCAGCCGACCCGCGCCGTCACCTTCGATAACGTGTTCGTACCGGCGGCGCACTTGCTCGGCCATGAGGGCGACGGCTTCAAACAAGCGATGCGCGGGCTGGATGGCGGCCGCATCAACATCGGCGCCTGCGCCGTCGGCTGCGGCCAGGCGGCGCTCAATGCCGCCACCGGCTACGCCGGCGAGCGGCGCCAGTTCGGCCAGCGCCTGGCCGACATGCAAAGCGTGCAGTTCCGCCTGGCCGACATGCTGACCGAGCTGGTGGCGGCGCGGCAAATGATCTACCTGGCGGCATGGCAGCTCGACAACGCCGGCGCCCAGACCAGCGCCTACTGCGCCATGGCCAAGCGCTTCGCCACCGACGCCGGTTTCAAGGTGGCCAACGAGGCATTGCAACTATTCGGCGGCTACGGCTATCTGAAAGACTTCCCGCTGGAGCGGCATGTACGCGACGCGCGCGTGCATCAAATTCTGGAGGGGACCAACGAAATCATGCGCTTGATCATCGCGCGCAAACTGCTCGCCGATGGCGCGCTCGATCAACTGCGTTAGGAGAAACCCTGCATGAGCGACACGTTGAAACTGGCACGCGATGGCCATACCGCGATACTGACGCTGGATAATCCGCCGGCCAACACCTTCACCCGCGACAACCTGATCGCGCTCAAACGGCAGGTGCTGGCGCTCAACGCCGACCGCGACGTCTACGCGCTGGTGATCACCGGCGGCGGCGAAAAATTCTTCTCCGCCGGCGCCGATCTCAAGCAGTTCGCCGGCGGCGACAAGGCGCTGGCGCAAACGCTGGCGGTGCTGTTCGGCGAAGCGTTCGAAGCCCTGTCCGCCTTTCGCGGGCTATCGATCGCCGCCATCAACGGCTACGCCATGGGCGGCGGCCTGGAGTGCGCGCTGGCGTGCGATCTGCGCATCGCCGAGGAGCAAACGCACCTGGCGCTACCGGAAGCCAGCGTCGGCCTGCTGCCCTGCGCCGGCGGCACGCAGAACCTGCCGTGGCTGGTCGGCGAAGGTTGGGCCAAGCGCATGATCCTGTGCGGCGAGCGTGTCGACGCGCCGACCGCGCTACGCATCGGGCTGATCGAGCAAATGGTGCCGGCGGGCGAAGCGCTGACCGTGGCGCTGAAACTGGCCGAGCAAGCCGCGCGCCAGTCGCCGCAGGCGCTGGCCGCTTGTAAGTCGCTGATCCAGGCCGGCCGTCAACAGCCGATCGCCACCAGCCTGATCCGCGAACGCGAGGCCTTCGCCCGGTTGTTTGACGGCGAAGACCAGCGCGAAGGCGTCAACGCCTTCCTGGAAAAACGCAGCCCGCATTGGAAAAACGCATGAACCCGGTCGACTTCGCCACCCTGCCCTGCGGCCGCGGCCTAACAATCGGGCTGGCCACACTCAATAACGAAAAGGCGCTCAACGCGCTGACACCGGCGATGATCCGCGCGCTCGACGCGCAGCTCGCCGCCTGGCAAACCGACCCGGCCATCGCTTGCGTGGTGCTCAAGGGGGCGGGCGAAAAAGCGTTTTGCGCCGGCGGCGACGTGCGCGCCATGCGCGCCGCGCTGATCGACGAACCGCACCCGGCGCCGCACCCGGCGGCGCAAACGTTCTTCAGCGAGGAATACGCGCTCGACTACCGCATCCACCGCTTTGGCAAGCCGCTGATCGTCTGGGGCCACGGCATCGTCATGGGCGGCGGCCTCGGCCTGTTGGCCGGCGCCAGCCACCGCGTGCTGACCGGCGAGAGCCGCATCGCCATGCCGGAAATCACCATCGGCTTGTACCCGGATGTCGGCGGCAGCTGGTTTCTGCCGCGCATGCCGGCCCG
>NZ_JAFAND010000154.1 GCF_019232825.1 Paludibacterium sp.
CTGACGTCGTGGACGCCGGAGACCGTTCGAATAACCCTGATCAGATGATGCCCGGCATCAATGTCGTATAGCGAAATGGATCCTCTGTCCTTTGGCGCCTGATTGACTGCGTAGAGGATCCGTTGAGTCTCGGCGCGTGCCGTTTGCGTCAGGAATGCGCCAACTGACATGACAAAGGAAACCATCAGGCGCGCTATCAGCAATGCGCGCCTGCGTGTATCAGCCATCTCCGCCCCCATACTGCGATAGCGTCGTGAACGCTGCTACTCGGGGACGACGCTGCGCCGAGCTGGTGATTATGGTCAATGACTATCTCGGAGGAGATCGGTGCTGGCGTTGGCTGGCCACTCGTATTGGTCGGAGACAACCGCCATCTCCTTGACCTCCTCACCGAACCAGAGACCCGGGGCGTGACGGACGCTCGCTCGGTTGTCGAACACCATGTCCTTCCGGGCGGCGAGGGAGGCTTCGAGGACCTCGACGAGCGGGGACGTGGCGCGCGCGGGCTATGAGGCGGCTATGACGGAGGCGCTGCCATCACTCGGCCGCCGAAGGCTGCCACCCCCGCGATGCGCGCGGGCGCGGCGCCCGGCGTCCGCTACTGCGGAAGCACTTGGCAGTTCCCTTGAGCATCAGCGCTGAATCCAGGGGCATCACGTTGTTCCCGGAGATACGGACTGCGGTACCCGTCGGCATCCGCACGAGGCGTTCGTCGAAATGGTCGTAGAAACAGGAAACTTGCGCGCGCGCCGGCTCGGCAAGGACCGAGACCATCCACACGTGCGACGACGTGGGCAGCCGCGCCTCCTCAAAGGACGTGAACGAGCCGACCGCTGAGAAGGGGATCTTCCCCTGCAGCATGGCCTTTGCGTAGCCGTGAGGATCCCAGGTGGATTCACCCTTCAGGTAGGGGATATCCGGAACGCCGAAGCCCCCCCTTGGCGACGGGGCCGCACCCTCTGCGTTCCCGGAACCGCCCGGCGGCACGGTTCGTGGAGCGGCCGTCCGCTGCACCGGTGCGTTCGGGACAGGCGCGCCGGATCCCACCCGGTCGTAACAGGCGACGCGATCCGAAGGGGAGGCGATATCGCGGCAGGACGGCTGCCCGCTGGCGGCCAAAGGCGGCTGGGACACGTCCGCCGTCTGGAACGGCTTCGGCAGGCGAACCCGGCGGTCGGCGGCGTAGCGCGCCACAGCCTCGACGGTGGGCGTGGTTCCCGGCAGGGAGAACACCTGCGGGCCGCCGATGCCGGAGCCGTCGGCGCCGACGAGGCTGGCTGTCATCCGGTGCAGCGCGGTGAAGTCGTGGAGCCACGGCGCCACTTGATCGGGGCGCACGACGGCGGTGGCGTTCAAGGAATGGAAGGATGCAGGGAATTCGAAAGCGTCCCCGTTGTCGAAAGCGACCTTCAGGGTGAGCTGCGCGGACGCCTCGGGAGATACGCTGAGGAGGAACTCGCGGATGTAGAGCGTTCCCGGATGTTCGTCCGAGAAGCCGACCTTGAAGCTCGTCGCCCCGGCTCCCTCCGCGGACCCCTCCACGTAGACCCCGGGGACGTCGCCGGGCAGGGCATAGGCATCCCAACCGCCATTGTGGGTGAGCCGGTCGTAGTGGTCGGCCATCGCCGGGCGCCCGGCGAAGAGCAGGAAGCACTGAACGCTGCACGCGAGAACAGCCTTCCGCATCGGCAACCTCTCCGAGCTATGGCTGCCGTTCCGGTTAAGCGGCGACGAGGCCCGCTGTATGTCTCGCTGGCGAGGGTGTCAATGTCGTTCCGGGTGCGGGCTGTCCGGCACCGCTCCTCCTGATCATGACGGGGATGGGCGTTTCGTCGAGAGCGTGCCCCGTTCCCGCCCCTCACGTGGGCTCGCAAGTGGCACCCTCGCCTACGGAGCCGCGACGGCGAGCTCCTGCTTCCGGTCGGCGCGGGCGGTCCGTTGCGCGGCCTCTCCAGCGCGCGACAGCACCAAGATGGCTTCCTTCCCGAGCGACGACCGTTCCACGAGACCGGCGGCGGTCATCATGTTGAGCACCCGGGTGAGGTTGGCCTGCCCCAGCCCGAGATGCCGTCCGATGTCCAAGCGGTGCGCCCGGCCTCCGTTCGAGGCCAGGAAGCGCAGGGCCTCGGCCACGTGCTGGCGGCGGGTCACGTCGACCGCGCCGAACACCTCTCCGACGCTGATCGACTCGCTGATGAGATCATTCAGGGCGCCGATCCGCTCGCCGAGCGAGGGTTGGCCGCTCCGCGCCATGAGGGAGGCGGCAGCCTCAAGGATGTCACTCCAG
>NZ_JAFAND010000029.1 GCF_019232825.1 Paludibacterium sp.
TTGTTCGCCAGCGCGATGGCGGTCGTTGATACGCCGGGCTGCAGACACGCAGCGACGATGTCGGATTTGAATTCAGCAGAATAGCGACGGCGACGACGCCCCGCTTCGGGAAGGTGCAAGGTATCCATGTGTCCACCACGAAGTTAAGTGGACACGATGCTCCCAGCTATCTTATGACCGCTCAATGTGGGGCGGCCGGACGCTTACGGAACAAAGACCGAAACGCCGCCTCAATCGCAGCATCAACGAATGGCAATCATTGCTTTCCCAATTCAAATCCAGTGGCATGACTGGCGCTGCGTTTTGTCGGAGCCATGGCATCACCGAAAGCGTCTTTTACCGTTGGCGTGCCTTGCTTGCCGCGCGCGAGCTTCCCGCGGGTGAGCCCACCTCGCCCGCATTTGTCGACCTGGGTCCGTTGAAGAGCGAACCGCAGCGGGAGCCCCGTTTCGAACTGCGCCTGGATCTCGGTGCTGGCCTCACGCTCACCTTGGTGCGTGGCTGATGTTTTTCCCCGAGGGACATCTCCGCGTTCACCTCTATGGCGCGCCGGTCGACATGCGCAAGTCGTTCACGGGCTTGTACGCGCTCACCCGCAACGGGCTGGGGCAGGATCCGCAATCCGGTCAGATGTTCGCGTTTATCAATCGTCGCGCCGATCAGATAAAAATTCTGTACTGGGATCGCTCAGGATTCTGCCTATGGAGCAAGCGTTTGGAGGCTGGCCGTTTTCTGTCAGATTGGTCCAAGGTACGTCAGCGCGAAATGGACTGGACGGCATTGAAACTTCTGTTGGAAGGCATCGAACCGGGTCGTCGCAGAAAGCGCTATCAGGAACATCTATCGGGCGTAAATACGCTATGAATTCAGCAAAATCACTGCTGTTTGCGGTAAAATGGCTGCATGCCAAATACCCCGACGCCACGCCCGCTCAGTCACGACGAAGCCGCCGCCCTCACGCCGCAGCAAGTCGTTGGTCTGTCCGAGCAGGTGGTCGACCTGAGCGACCGGCTCAATGGGCTGCAGCAGCAACTCGACTGGTTCCGTCGCCATGTATTCGGACAGAAGAGCGAGAAGCGTCCGCTGACACCCGACGAGCAACTGAGCCTGTCCGATCTGTTTCTCTCCTTGCCGGAGAAACCTTTGCCCGGCAAAGCCGTCGCCGCCCACACCCGTCAACCCGCAAGCCGCAAACAGGACGAGGGCGAGAGCCTGCCGTTCTTCGACCGCGAGCGGGTTCCGGTGGAGATGATCGAGGTGGCGAATCCCGATATGGCCGGGCTGTCGTCCGATCAGTACGAAGTGATCGGCTTCAAAGACAGCTACCGCCTGGCGCAACGCCCCGGCAGTTATGTGGTGCTGCAGTATCGCCGCCCGCTGATCAAGCGCCTCGACACGCAGCAGCTGTCCTGTCCGCCAGCGCCGGTTGGCGTGCTCGAAGGCAGCCGCGCCGATGTCAGTTTCCTGGCCGGTTTGATGGTCGACAAGTGCGCCTACCATCTGCCGTTGTACCGCCAACACCAGAAATTGCTCGATGCCGGCTTCACGCTGAGCCGGCAATGGCTGACCCAGTTGTTCAACCAGGGCGCGGCCCTGTTGGAGCCGATCTACGAAGCGCAACTGGCGTCGATTCGCGCCGGTCGTGTCATCGCGATGGACGAAACGCCGATCAAGGCGGGTCTGGCCGGCGCCGGCAAGATGAAGGCCACCTATTTCTGGCCGGTGTACGGCGAAGGCGACGAAATCTGCTTCCCGCATTTCGAGAGCCGCCGCCACGAGCACGTGCAAGAAGTGCTTGGAGTGAAGCCCGGCGCCGACAAGGTGTTGCTGACCGATGGCTACGCGGCCTACGCCGCCTATGCCAAACAAAACGGCGTGACACATGCCCAGTGCTGGACGCATTGCCGGCGCGGGTTCTTCGAAGCGCAGGAAGCCGAACCAGAGGCCGCAGCCGCCGCGCTGAAATTCATCGGCGCACTGTATGCCGTCGAGGAAACGATCCGCGAGCAGAAACTCAAGGGCGAGAAAAAACGAGAGTATCGACTCGATCACGCCAAACCGGTGGTGGAGCGATTCTTTGCCTGGGTGGCCGAGCAATTCGAACGACAGGGCCTGCTGCCGCGCAATCCCCTGACCAAGGCACTGAACTACGCGCGCGAGCGACGCAGCGGGTTGGAGGTGTATCTGGCAGATCCGGACGTCCCCATCGATACGAATCATCTGGAACGCGGGCTGCGGGTCATTCCCATGGGTCGTCGCAACTGGAACTTCTGCTGGACCGAGCTGGGCGCCCGGCAGATTGGCATCGTGCAAAGCCTGATCGCCACCTGTCGGCTGCATGGACTCAGCCCCTACGACTACCTGGTGGATGTGCTGCAGCGCGTGGGGCAGCAGCCCGCTGCCGAGGTGGCACAACTGACGCCGCGTCAGTGGAAAACGCACTTCGCCGCCAATCCATTACGCTCAGACCTGAGCAAAATCCAGAACGCGCAATAACGTCGATCAGTTACCGCTTACAATATAACAAATAGCAACGGTGTCTCCGATCAAAACAGCCCGATCTTTACTCCTCTGCCGACCCCGGAACTCCCCGCTCCGCTGATGCTGTCCTTCGGCATGCTGCAGCCCCTGCTGGCCCGGATCAGACGCCAACGCGGCCAGTGCTGAGCCTGGCAACACAGGCATCATCTACACGGCGGCGGGTGCGACACCGGCCAGCCGCCGCCGTCCAGTGCATCGCGACGGGATCGGGATTGCTTCCGTTCTCCGCCGGGGTATACTGCGTT
>NZ_JAFAND010000162.1 GCF_019232825.1 Paludibacterium sp.
CCGCCGATCCCGCTGGTCGCCGCCACGCCCCCCGCCTGGGTGAGCGACTGGACCATGGCGATGAAATTGATGACCGAGGCGCCCGATTTGGTGAGCATGCCATTGGTCGCGACCCAGAAAGTGTTGTTGCCGCTGTCGGCGTCCGCGGAGGTGATGATATTGGCGGCGCCGAAGCCGAGCGCGATCTTGTCTCCCTGGGTACCCGCCTTGTCGGTCAGGAAATTCGTGATGGCATCGGCAGCGACCGGCGTCGTATTGGCATTACCCCCCAGGACGGATGAGTAGGTGAGGAGATTGGAGCCGGTATGACCCGGAGCCAGGGTAATGGCGTCCGTGCCGGTGCCGATCGTCAGCGTGACGGTGTCGCTTGCCGTGCTGTCGGCCAGGACCACGCTGTTGACGCCGTTGCCCAGCGTGATCTGTTCATTGTTCACGCCATTATGGACCAAAGTGAGATTGGTGTTGGCCGACGGGTTGGCCTGGGTGAAGGTGACGACCCCGCTATTGTCCGTCAAATTCAGCACCTGCAATCCCGCTCCACCCATGGTCACCGCCGTCGGGCCGCTCACGCCGTCGGTCAGGGTGACGGTGTTTTTCCCCAGACTGCTGTTGGTCAGGTTTATCGCCGTCAGGAAGTCCGTGCCGCCCGTCACGGTCAGATTTCCCGAACCGGAATTCGAATTGGCCAGCGTAAGGGTGCCCGTATTGGTACTGAGACCGCCGATATTGAGCGCGCCCAGAATGACGTTTCCAGCATCGTTGTCGGCGATGTTCACCGTGCCGGCGACATTGTTCGCCAGGGTCAGGGACGCGGAAATCGTCCCCTTGGTCCCCGACAAAGCGAGATTGGTGAAGATATCGGCCGTGGGGTTGGCGATGCCGCTCAGGGTCAGGATCGCGCTGCCATTGTTGGTCAGCGACGCCTGGGTAAGATTGGCGTCGGAAAAGGCCGCGACGGTCAAGGGTCCCGACGCGCTGTCGACGACCGACAAGCCCGCCGGTCCGCCGGTCAGGACCGGAGTCAGGGTCGCGGCGCCGATCGAGCCGCCCGCGTCGGTTACGTTCAGCGCCGTGGTGCCCGCATCCGTCAGCGCGATGGACTGGGTGCTGGTGCCGGTGCTGGCGAGATGGAGCGCGACCGTCGGCGCCGCGTCGGTGACATTGGCGCTCAGCAAAGCCGAGCCGGTATTGGTGAAAGAGAGGCTGGCCGCGCTGTTGTCGGTGAAGGGGCTGACGGTAAAGGGGCCGAGCGCGCTATCGGTCACCGCGACCGAGGTGGCATTGGGCAGGGATGCGATTGCAAGCGTGATCGCGCCGCTTCCCGACGAGCTGTCATTGATCCCGAACGGGCCCGCGACCGCGTCGGTCAGGGTGCCGAGGGTAAGGCCTGCCTGGTTGCCGATGGCGATGTTCAAGCCGGCCAGCGTATTGGCGGTCACGTTGCCTACCGTCAGCGGCGCGGTGCCGGTATCGGTCAGCGACAGATTGGTCATCGCATTGTCGGTCAAGGGCCCGACGCTCAGCGGGCCGGCCGCCGAATCGGCGATGTGAATCGCGCTGGCCGCCGAGACGCCGGTCAAGGGCAGGGTGACATTGCCCGTCGCCTTGCTGGTATCGGCAATGGTCAGCGTGCCGGCGGTCGTGTCGTTCAAGGCCCCGGTCGTGATACTGCCGGTGCCTCTTCCGGTGATCGTGATCGAGGTCAGGGCGCCGCTCGTGATGCCCCCCCCGCCGATCGTCAGCGGCGCCGAGCCGTTGTTCGTCATCGACAGGGAGGCGAGATTGGCATCGCCATAGGCCGAGTTGTCGGTCAAGGCGCCCTGGCTGGCGGTATCGTTGACGACAAGCGCCGAGGCGGCCGACAGGCCGGCCAGCACGATGACGGCGCCGCCGCTCGCGGTGCTGCTGTCGTTCACGGTGAAGGTGCCGGTCACGGCATCGGTCAAGGTGCCGACATTCACGGTCCCCGTTCCGCCGCCGCCGATCGTGTAGGTGGCGAGGTTGTCGTCGTTCAGCGCGCCTACGGCAAGCCCGCCGGGGCCGGTCATGTTGAGGATCAGGATGTTGGGCCCGCCAGTCAGGTTCAGACCCATCGTGGTGTTGCCGGTCCCGATATTGCTGTCATTGATCATCAGGGTTCCCGGGTTCGCCAGGGTCCCGGTGAAGTAGTAGGC
>NZ_JAFAND010000083.1 GCF_019232825.1 Paludibacterium sp.
GGCCGCTGCGGGCGCGCCCTAGTTGGCGGGGATCATGACAACACGTAAGGAAACTTGGAAAGGCTACTGCAATGAGGTCAAATCTGAAAATTGTGTAAATGATAAAGATAAAGCCCAGAGAGACTCTGGGCTTTATCAACAGCCTGAAAAAAAAAGCCGCCTGAGAGGGCGGCTTTTTTTATGACTCCTTGCCGGTCTTGGCGCCGAGCATGGCGCTGAGGCTCGCGAGCTTGGCCTTGCCCTCGCTACGGCTGACCAGCGGTTCGGCGCCGCGGCGGCCGAAGTGCTTGATGTCGGCCTCGTCGATCTCGTCGATGAAGCGCGACGGCTCGACGAACAGCCACTCGCCGCCGCGGCGGCGCTTGACGCAGTAGCTGAGCGTCAAGCTGCGCTGGGCGCGGGTGATGCCGACGTACATCAGCCGGCGCTCTTCCTCGATCATGCCGTTGTCGACCGATTCCTGGTGCGGCAGAATGCCTTCCTCCACCCCCACCAGGAATACGTGCGGATATTCCAGCCCCTTGGAAGCATGCAGCGTCGACATTTTCACGGCATCGACCTCGCTTTCCTCGCGGCCTTCCAGCATGGTGATGAGCGCGATGGTTTGGGTCAGATCGATCAGGGTCTTGCCGTCTTCCTCGCCCTTTTTGCCGAGCCAGCCGACCAGCTCCAGCACGTTCTTCCACTTCGTCTCCGCCGGCCGCGGTTCTTCGCTGTCGTAAAGCCAGGCCTCGTAGCCGATGGCTTGCAGCATTTCCAGGGTCAGCGCGCCGGCGGGCTCGCGCACGGCGCGGTACTGCAATTGGCTGATCATCCGGCAAAAATCGAGCAACGGCTCCAGCTGGGCGGGCTGCACTTGATGCTGGAAGCCCTCTTCGTGCGCGGCGGCGAACAGGCTCTTCTGGCGTTGTCCGGCATAGGCGCCGAGCTTTTCCAGCGTGCCGGCGCCCACGCCGCGCCGGGGCGTGGTCAACGCGCGAATCAGCGCCGGATCGTCGTCCGGGTTGCTGATCAGCCGCATATAGGCGAGCACGTCCTTGATCTCCGGTTTGTCGAAGAACGATTGTCCGCCCGACATCTGATAGGGGATGCGCTGATTGCGCAGCGCCTGCTCGAAGATGCGCGCCTGGTAATTGCCGCGGTACAGGATGGCGTAGTCCTTGAACGCGGTGCGGTGTTCGAACTTGTGCGCCATGAGCCGCTGCACGACCACTTCGGCCTCGTGCTCCTCATCCTTGCACTGCACGACGTGGATCGGCTCGCCCAGCCCCAGTTCGCTCCATAGTTGCTTCTCGAACAGCTTCGGGTTGTTGGCGATCACGCTGTTGGCGGCACGCAGGATACGCGCCGTCGAGCGGTAATTCTGTTCCAGCTTGATGATTTTGAGCCGAGGAAAGTCATGCTGCAGCAAGCGCAGGTTTTCCATGTTGGCGCCGCGCCAGGCGTAGATCGACTGGTCGTCGTCGCCGACGGCGGTGAACATGCCGCGCACGCCGGTCAACAGTTTGACCAGTTGGTATTGGCAGGTGTTGGTGTCTTGGTACTCGTCGATGAGCAGATAGCGCAGCTTGTTCTGCCAGCGCTCCAAGACGTCGGGGTGGTTGCGCAACAGTTCGACCGGCAACCGGATCAAGTCGTCGAAGTCCATCGCCTGGTAGGCGGCCAGCGTGTCCTGATAGGCTTGGTAGGTCCGGGCACAGATGGCGTCGAATTCGGTCTCGGCCGCGGCGAGCGCGCCGGCCGGGTCCTTGAAGTCGTTTTTCCACAGCGAGATCTGCGACTGGACCTTGCGCACTTCCTCTTTGTGCGTGGTGAGCAGGATGTCGGCGATGATCTTGCCGGCGTCGAAGGCATCGAGGATCGAGAACTGCGGCTTGTAGCCGAGATGCGTGGCTTCCTGGCGCAACATGTGCATGCCGAGCGAATGGAAGGTCGAGACGGTCAGCCCGCGCAGTTCGCCCGAATTCATGAGCTTGCCGATGCGCTCCAGCATTTCGCGCGCCGCCTTGTTGGTGAAGGTGATGGCGGCGATATTGCGCGCCTGAATGCCGGCATGGCGAATCAGGTGCGCGATCTTGAAGGTGATGACGCGGGTTTTCCCGCTACCAGCCCCGGCCAGTACCAGTAACGGGCCGTCCAGGTAATGAATCGCTTCGCGCTGCGGCGTGTTCAGTTGCGTCAGGGACATGCTTTCTCGGTTTGCGGGGGTTGCCGGCGGGGATGAACGCCACGGGGTCAAGATGCCCAGGAAATTTTTTATGTACTGGAATAAATTGGTAACGCTGAGCGTCCATTGTAGCATGCAGTATCATGTCACTTCGTACGGGGCGCGACTGCGGCGCCCCGCCAGAGAAAGGAAAGATCATGGCCAGCTACGCGATCGGTGATATCCAGGGTTGTTTCGCCCCCTTCCAGAAGCTCCTGCGCATGATCGAATTCAATCCCGGCAAGGACAGCCTGTGGCTGACCGGCGACCTGGTCAACCGCGGTCCCGAGTCGCTCGAGGTGCTGCGCTGGGTCTATAGCCATCAGGATTGCGTGCAGACCGTACTCGGCAACCACGACCTGCACCTGCTGGCGGTGGCCGAAGGCTTCGGCAAGGTGCATGCCAGCGACACGCTGCTGGATGTGTTGCACGCCGCCGACGGCAAGGTGCTGCTCGATTGGCTGCGTTGCCAGCCGCTGATGATCGCCGGCGACGGCTATGCGATGGTGCATGCCGGCTTACTGCCGGAGTGGACCATCGACCGGGCGCTCGACTTGGCCGAAGAGGTGGAGAATGAATTGTCCGGGCCGGGTTACCGCGAATTTCTCTCCCGGCTCTATGGCAACAAGCCGACGCGCTGGAGCGAGGAGCTGCGCGGCGTCGAGCGTCTGCGGCTGATCGTGAACGCCATGACGCGCATGCGGCTCGTTACGCGCGACGGCGAGATGGACTTGTCGTTCAAGGGGGAGTTGGCCGACGCGCCGGCCAATTTATTGCCCTGGTTCGCCGTCGAACGCCGCCGCAGCCAAGGCACGCCGATCATCTGCGGTCATTGGTCTGCGCTGGGGCTGTTCGTGACCGACGAAATCCTGGCCATCGACACCGGCTGCTTGTGGGGCGGCAGCCTTACGGCGCTTCGACTTGAGGATCGCCAGCTGTTCTCGCTTGAGTGTCAGGCGTATCAAGCCATTGCTTGAGATGCCCGGCGATGTCGTGGCGGGCGGCTTCGGACAGCTCGAAACGGGTCATCAGCGGTTCTTGACCGGCCGTGAGCGGCTGGCCGTAATGCACCTCGACCACGACTTTGCGTAGTTTCAGCAGACTGGCCAAGCTTTGCCAGAACGTGGTGTCACCGGCGTAAGACGGCGCGGTGGTCACCTCGCCGCGTTCGTCCAGATAGCGCAGCGTCACCGGCTGCACCATGCTGCCGGCGAGCAGGGCGGATTCGAATAGCGACGATTTGAACGGCAGCAGGTGGTGGCCGGTGGTGGTCGTGCCTTCGGGGAAGACGCACAGGCAGTCGCCGCGCCGGAGCGATTCGGCCATGACTTGATTGACCCGGCTCGCGTCGCGGCGGTTGGTGCGGTCGATGAACAGCGTGCCGCCGCGCGCCACCATCCAGCCGATCACCGGCCAGCCGCGGATCTCTCTTTTGGCGACGAAGCGGGGCGGCGTGTAGGCGGCCAGCGCGATGATGTCGAGCCAGGACACGTGGTTGGAAACCAAGAGCGTGTTGCCCGGTTGGGTGGCGGGCAATTGGCCGGACACGCGCACCTCCAGCGCCAGCGTAGCCAGCAACTGACGGCACCAGCGCGTGGTGACGGCCGTTTGCTGCGCGGGGGACAGCCGGGTGTAGCGGAACGCCAGGATGGAGAAACCGATCAAAAAGCGCCAACCCATGCGCGCCAGGCGGCACAGCCGGGTCGGAAGGGTCGTGTGAGGCAAGGTGGTTTTCAATGCAGTACGGTCGGAATGCGTCGGCGGACAATGCTGCCACTCTAGCATGGTTGGCATTGAGGGCAATAGTATGAGCTTCTTTGCCCCTGTCGAATATGACATATGCTGGTCGCGCAACGTGGGCACGGCAGGCCCGCCCGGTCGTAGACCTGATAGGTCTGCTGGAAGTAGCCCGGCTTGCCTTCGGCATCGACAAAATCGCGCAAGGTGCTGCCGCCGGCGGCGATGGCCCGCGAGAGCGTGTCCTTGATGGTTTGTACCAGGCGGTCGCATTCGCCGCGAGACAGCGCGCCGGCCTCGCGCGCCGGGTGGATGCCGGCGCCGAACAGCGCCTCGTTGGCGTAGATGTTGCCCACGCCGACCACGGTGTGGTTGTTCATCAGCACGAGTTTGATGGCCGCGCGCTTGCCGCGGGTGGCGGCAAACAGCGCTGCGGCGTCGAATGCCGGATCGAGCGGCTCCGGCCCCAGATCCTTCAAGAGCGGGTGGAATTCGAGTGGCCCGATGTGCCATAGCACAGCGCCGAAACGGCGCGGGTCGCGATAGCGCAGCAAACGTTCGTCGAGCACAAAGTCGATGTGGTCGTGCTTGCCGGCCGGCGTATCGGGCGCCACCACGCGCAGGCTGCCCGACATGCCGAGATGAATCAGCAGGCAACCGGTATCGAAATGCAGCAGCAAATATTTGGCCCGCCGGTCGACCGCGCGCACCGGCAGATCGCGTAGCGTGTCGGCCAAGTGCGGCGGCACCGGCCAGCGCAGCCTGGGTTCGCGCACGATCACGTCGCGGATGACCTGATTGTGCAGCCAGGGCTCGACACCGCGGCGGGTGGTTTCGACTTCCGGTAATTCTGGCATGACGCGAATTGCCTCTAATAATGAAAGAATCATCGTAACGCATGTTATTCTACTTATTCGCCCGATCTTGATTCCATGCTAATGAAATCGTTAAAACGCCCCCTGCTGCTGATTTTGCTTTCGACCCTCGCCGCGTGTGCCGCCACGCAACCGCCGACGGCGGCTCAACCGCCCGCGGACGCGTCGGCGCCGGCTGCCGCCGTGCCGGTGGCGGACGATGCCCGCTATCCGAAGGTGGCGCTGACGCCGGAGTTGCTCTTCGGCATCCTGGCAAGCGAAATCGCCGCGCAGCGCGGCGTTGTCGGTTCGGCCGCGGTGACGGAGCTGACACTCGCCAAGCAGACGCGCGATCCGCGGCTGGCGGAGCGTGCGGCCCAGTTTGCCCTGATATCGGGCAATCTGAGTGTCGCCGACGAGGCGCTGCACCTGTGGTTGTCGACCGAGCCCGATTCGGTGCCGGCGCACGAGCAGCTGATCGTGGTGTCGCTGCGTACCGGCAAGCTGGCCGAAAGCCGCCGGCTGATCACCGAAGTACTGGCCAAGCAACCCGACTTGGCGGTACCGGTGTTTGTCGAACTGGCGCGCCAGTCGCCGACGCTGACCGACAAGGCCGGCGCCTACGAGATGGTCAATGCGCTCGCTGCGCCGTATCCCGATTTGCCTGAAGCCCGTTTCGCCCTGCTGACGACCGCGGCGCTCGCCGGCGGCCACCAAGACGTGGTCGACCGCGAGTTTGACCGGTTGGCGGTTTTGGCGCCGAAGTGGGATTTGCCGGTGGCGTGGCAGGCGGACCAACTGCGCAAGGCCGATCCCGAGGCGGCCATCGTTTTTCTGAAGAAAGAGCTGGCGCGGCGGCCGGACGCATCACTGGAACTGAAGATGGCGTATCCGCGCCTGTTGGTGGCGCAGCGGCGCTTCCCCGAAGCGCGTGCGGCGTTCGAGAGCCTGCTCAAACAGGCGCCGCGCCAACCGGATCTGTTGTATGCCTCGGGCCTCCTGGCGTTCCAGCTGGGCGATCTGCCGGCGGCGCAACGCTACCTGGAGGGGGCGTTGGCCGAGCATTATCCCGATGCGGATTTCGTCAAATATTCGCTGGGCCAGATTGCCGAAGCGCAAAACGATCTGCCAACGGCGGCGGGCTGGTATGAACAGGTGGGCGAGGGCGCGCAGTACCTGCCCTCGCAACTGCGGCTCGCCTTTATCGAGGCGCATAACGGCGAGGCCGATCAGGCCATCGCGCGGTTGGGCCGGCTGGAGGGCTCCGCCGACGAGCGCGTGCAATTGACGCTGGCGCAGGCCGAAATCGCCCGCGAGGCCAAGCGTGCCGACGAGGCCTATCAGTTGTTGACGCGCGCGCTGCGGACCCAGCCGAAGCAGCCGGATCTGCTGTATGAGCGCGCGCTGATCGCCGATATCCGCAAGGATACGCCGAGTGCCGAGCACGATTTGCGTCTGGTGCTCAAGCAGCAGCCGGACAATCAGCAGGCGCTCAACGCGCTGGGCTATATCCTGACCACGCGCACCACGCGTTACCAGGAGGCCTATGACCTGATCGCGCGCGCGCTGAAGATCGAGCCGGACAACGCCATGATCATCGATAGCATGGGTTGGGTGCTGTTCAAACTGGGCAAGAGCGAGGAGTCGCTCCCGTACCTGCAGCGCGCCTATACGCTGTTGCCCGACCAGGAGGTGGCGGCGCATTACGGCGAGGTGCTGTGGTCGCTCGGCCGGCAGGACGAGGCGCGCACGCTATGGAGCAAGGCGCGCCAGGCGACGACGGAGCATCCTGAGCTGGATGAGACCATGCGCCGCTTCATGGGGCCGCAATGATCCGGGTTCTGTGGCTCGCCGTCGCGCTGTTGCTGGCAGGCTGCGCCACCCAGGAAACGCTGTTCCGCCCGGCCGCGCCGCAAACGGCCGGCATGGCCGATACGCCGTTCTCGGTTTCCGGTCGCTTGTCGGTGAATATGAATGGGCACGGCAACACCGCCAATTTCGAGTGGGCGCATAGTGTCGCCAGCGACGACCTGTCGATCAACACCCCGGTCGGGACCACGGTGGCGCATTTGAGCCGCGACGCGTCGGGCGTGACGCTGGAGTCCGACGGCCAGACGTGGCGCGCCCCCGATGTCGAGCGTTTGACGCAGGCTCGACTGGGCTGGACGCTACCCTTGTCCAATTTGGTGTGGTGGATACGAGGTCAGGCGGCGCCGGACGTGCCGGCGCAATTTGACGCCGACGGCAGTCTGTTGCAGCAAGGCTGGCGTATCCGCTTCCTTGCCGACGCCGACAATCCGTCGCCCTATCCCAAACGTGTCGATCTGGCCCGGGACGATCTGACGATCCGACTGGTGACTTATCGCTGGCAATAACGTTCTCGCTCTTCATTTCGCCATGTCCGACATTGATTACCGCGCTTTCCCGGCCCCGGCCAAACTCAATTTGATGCTGAAGGTGGTCGGCCGGCGCGCCGACGGCTATCACTTGCTGGAAACCGTGTTTCGCCTGCTCGATTTCGGCGACACCGTGGAGATCGCGCCGCGCGCCGATGACCGCATCGTGCTGGCCGATCCTTTGCCTGGCGTCGCGCCGGAACAGGATTTGACCGTGCGCGCCGCGCGGCTGCTGCAGCGCGAAACCGCCTGCGGGCAGGGCGCCGATCTGCGCGTGAAAAAGCGCATCCCGATGGGTGGCGGTTTGGGCGGCGGCAGTTCCGACGCCGCCACCGTGCTCATGGCGCTCAACCAGCTGTGGGGCACCGGACTCTCCCGCGAGCGGCTGATGGCGTTGGGGGTGACGCTCGGCGCGGATGTGCCGGTGTTCGTGTTTGGACAAAACGCGTTTGCCCGCGGTATCGGCGACGAATTGGCGGCGCTGGCGCTGCCGTCCAAGTGGTATGTCGTGCTGCATCCCGGCGTGCATGTTCCGACCGCTGAAATTTTTTCATCGCCGCTGTTGACAAGGGATTCGGCCCCTAGCATAATGCCAATCCTCGAAACGACGCAGCAAGTAGGAAACGACCTGCAAAGCGTTGTGTGTAAGCTGTATCCGGCGGTAAACGAAGCGCTGGACGAACTGAGAAAATTCGGTTCGCCGTTGATGACTGGCTCTGGAAGTTGCGTGTTCCTGGAGTGCGACAGTGAAAACGAGGCAGCAAAAATTTTTAGGGTCGTGTCTGAAAAGTATGATGGCTTTGTGGCAAAGGGGCTGGATCGCCACCCGTTATACGACACGAACTGAGCAGATTACTGGGGAGTCGCCAAGTGGTAAGGCACCGGATTTTGATTCCGGCATTCGTAGGTTCGATCCCTACCTCCCCAGCCAAAATTTCTCTTGGTAGAGAAGCAGAATAAAAGCGTGTAAGTTTCCTTACACGCTTTTTCTTTATTCCAGTTGGGGCGACGACATGGCGGCATACGACAGTTTGATGGTTTTCACCGGAACGGCTAATCCGGAACTCGCGCAAAATGTGGTGAAGCACCTGGACATTTCGTTGGGCCGTGCCGACGTCGGCCGCTTCAGCGATGGCGAGGTGGCGCTGGAGCTGCTGGAAAACGTTCGCGGCCGCGACGTGTTCATTCTGCAGTCGACCTGTGCGCCGACCAACGACAACCTGATGGAAATCCTAACGATGGCCGACGCGCTGCGCCGCGCCTCGGCCGGCCGCATCACCGCCGCCATCCCGTATTTCGGCTACGCCCGCCAAGACCGCCGTCCCCGTTCCGCCCGTGTGCCGATTTCCGCCAAGCTCGTCGCCAACATGCTGACGTCGGCCGGCATCGACCGCATCCTGACCGTCGACTTGCACGCCGACCAGATTCAGGGCTTCTTCGATATGCCGGTGGACAACGTCTATGCCACGCCGGTGCTGCTCAAGGACATGCGCGCACAGCGCATCGAGGACCTGATCGTGGTCAGCCCGGACGTTGGCGGCGTGGTGCGCGCCCGTGCCATGGCCAAGGCGCTCAATACCGACCTGGCCATCATCGACAAGCGCCGTCCGAAAGCCAACGTGGCCGAAGTGATGAACATCATCGGCGACGTGTCCGGCCGTACTTGCCTGATCGTCGACGACATGATCGATACCGCCAACACGCTGTGCAAGGCGGCTTCCGCGCTGAAGGAGCGCGGCGCCGAGCGCGTGCTGGCTTATGCCACCCACCCGGTGTTCTCGGGTCAGGCGGTCGACCGCCTGATTCACTCGGACATCGACCAAGTGGTGATCACCGATACCATCCCGCTGACCGCGCCGGCGCGCCAGTGCGATAAAATCCGCGTGGTGTCGATCGCCGGCCTGCTGGCCGAGACGCTGCGCAGGATCAACAACGAAGAGTCGGTTTCCTACCTCTTCAACGAAGAATTGGTTTCGTCGGGCGCTTGCCTGCCGTAACAGGGCTGCCTTGCGGCATGCCGAGGTTTTCCGGGCAACCGGGAAAACATGTCGCCCGCTGGTCGCGGTGGGCGGCATGCCTTTAACTTGAATGGAGTATTGCAATGTCTTTTGAACTGATCGCCGCTAAGCGTGAAGAGATGGGTACGGGTGCGAGCCGCCGCCTGCGTCACGCTGGCAAGCTGCCGGGCGTGATCTACGGTGCTGACAAGGCTGCCGAATCGATCGTGCTGGACCACAACCCGGTTTACTACGCGCTGAAGGAAGAAGATTTCCACAGCGGCATTCTGAACCTGGTCGTCGACGGCAAAAAGGAAGCCGTGCTGCTGCGCGATTTCCAAATGCACCCGTACAAGCAGCAAGTCATGCACATCGATTTCCAGCGCGTCGACCTGAACGCGCCGATCCACGTGCATGTGCCGCTGCACTTCGTCAACGCAGACGAGTCCCCGGCCGTGAAGACCCAAGGCGCCAAGATCACCCACGTTCTGAACGACGTGGACGTTCGCGCGCTGCCGAACCAGATCCCGCACTTCATCGAAGTCGACCTGTCCAAGATCGCCGCCGGTGAATCGGTTCACCTGAGCGATCTGAAGGTGCCGGCTGGCGTGGAAATCTCCCTGCTGGTCCGCGGCGACAACGCTACCGTTGCGCAAGCCGTCGTACCGCGTGGCGTGATCGAAGCGGAAGCTGCCGCCGCTCCGGCCGCTGAAGAAGCGAAGCCGGCCGCCGAGTAATTTCCGGCGCTGGAGTAAGCCCGCCGCGCGCCCTTGCGGGCCGCCGCGGGCTTTTTACTGTGCAGATGGGTTGATGACTTCACCATGACAGCGATTAAACTGGTTGTCGGTCTGGGCAACCCCGGACCGGAATATCAACGGACGCGCCACAACGCCGGCTTTTGGCTGGTGGATGAACTGGCGTGGGACGTCAAGCAGTCGTTTCGCGCCGAAGGCAAGTTCTTCGGCGAGGTCGCGCGCGCGAGCGGGCCTGCCGGCGCCGATCTGTGGTTGTTGAAGCCGTCGACCTTCATGAATCTCTCGGGCCAGGCCGTGGTGGCGCTGGCGCGTTTTTATAAGATCCTGCCCAACGAAATCCTGGTGGTGCACGACGAACTCGATCTGCCGCCGGGCAGCGCCCGCTTCAAGCAGGGCGGCGGCCACGGCGGCCACAACGGCTTGCGCGACATCATCGCCAAGCTCGGCACCCAGGATTTCTGGCGCCTGAGACTCGGCATCGGCCATCCGGGCGATCGCAACGAAGTGGTCAACTTCGTGCTGAAAAAGCCGCGCAGCGAAGAGCAAAGCGCCATCGATCAAGCGATCGTTTCCGCGCTGGCGGTGCTGCCGCAGGCGATTGCCGGCGATATGGCCGGCGCGATGAAAACACTGCATACCGCAGCCAAATGACTGACGCGGGCGGCGTGGCCAACACGGCGCGCCCGGTAACGAAAGGAATGTGTTCATGAGCCTCAAGTGCGGCATCGTCGGTTTGCCCAACGTCGGCAAATCCACCCTGTTCAACGCCCTGACCAAGGCCGGCATTGAAGCCGCCAACTATCCGTTCTGCACCATCGAGCCCAACGTCGGCATCGTGGAAGTGCCGGATGTGCGCATGGATCAGCTCGCGGCGATCGTCAACCCGCAGCGCATGCAGCCCGCCATCGTCGAGTTCGTCGACATCGCCGGCCTCGTGGCCGGCGCCTCGCGCGGCGAAGGATTGGGCAACCAGTTCCTGGCCAACATCCGCGAGACCGACGCCATCGTCAACGTGGTGCGCTGCTTCGACGACGAGAACGTCGTGCACGTCGCCGGCCGCGTCGACCCGATTTCCGATATCGAGACCATCGGCACGGAACTCGCGCTGGCCGACCTGACCACGGTGGAAAAGGCGATCCAGCGCGACGGCAAAAAAGCCAAGTCGGGCGACAAGGACGCCATCAAGGCCGTGGCCTTGCTGGAAAAGGTGCGCGGCCACCTCGACCAGGGCAAGCCCGCGCGCAGCCTGGGGCTCGACGCCGAGGAAATCGAGCTGCTCAAGCCGTATTGCCTGCTGACCATCAAGCCCGCGATGTACGTGGCCAATGTGGCGGAAGACGGTTTCCACGACAATCCGCACCTGGCGGCATTGCAAAAGCTGGCCGACGCCGAGGGCGCGCCGGTGGTGGCGCTGTGCGCCGCCATCGAGTCTGAAATCGCCGATCTGGACGACGCCGACAAAGTGGAATTCCTGGCCGACATGGGGCTGGAAGAACCGGGTCTGAACCGCCTGATTCGCGCCGGCTACAAGCTGTTGGGGCTGCAGACCTACTTCACCGCCGGGGTGAAGGAAGTGCGCGCCTGGACCGTGGCGGTCGGCGCCACCGCGCCGCAGGCCGCCGGCGTGATCCACACCGACTTCGAGCGCGGCTTCATCCGCGCCCAGGTGATCAGCTTCGACGACTTCGTCGCGCTCGGCGGCGAAGCCAAGGCCAAGGAAGCCGGCAAGATGCGCGTCGAAGGCAAGGACTACATCGTCAAGGACGGCGATGTGATGCACTTCCTGTTCAACGTCTAACGGCGCGATGGATGGTCTTGGTGTGGCGCATTCGCCGTAGGCAGTGCGCCGCAGCCCTACACTGGCACTACGCCCCAATTCCTCACTGAACTGAGATAAAAGCACTGTCGTATCCCATCTTGGGAGGGCGGTGCTTTTTTCTTGCGAGTGTATCGGCATCACACCGAACCAAAATACCGTCTTCCTGCCTTAAGCAGAGGTGTTTTTGCGATATGTCTGGGTTGAGATTTGATTTCATTAGTGTCACACTAAGTGTGACTGTGCGCTAGAATAGTTAATGGGATGCTCTAGTGAGGGTATTCAAGAATGCATGGTTTGAGCGCTTCGCGCGAAAGCAACGCATTTCCGACAAAGTCCTGCTTGCCGCCATTGAGTGTGCCGAACAGGGGCAGATAGATGCCGATCTCGGTGGTGGCGTTATCAAGCAGCGGTTGGCACGGGTTGGTCAAGGCAAGTCTGGTGGTTTTCGTTCTATCATCTTCTACCGTGCTGCTGGACGAGCCTTCTTTGTGTACGGTTTTGCCAAGAGCGATCAAGACAATATTGATGCGAATGAGGTAGCCCAGTTCAAGAAGGCTGCAGCCCATGTCCTTGGGCTGACGGATGAGCAGTTGGCACAGATGATCTGCAAAGGCCAGTTTTCGGAGGTGCAAGGTAATGGCGAAAAAGTACCAGAGTGACGCCTTGGCGGCGATCCATGAGACGATGGAGGCATTGCATGAGATTGGTGCGGTCGACAAGCAGACCATGCGCGAATTTGATGAGGCCTGCCTTGTCCCTGTGCCGTCTATGTCTCCAGAGGAAATTCGTGCGCTGCGTGAGCGTGAACACCTGTCGCAGCCTGTTTTCGCTCGCTACCTGAATGTGAGCAAAAATTTGATCTCAGATTGGGAGCGTGGTGTTAAGAGGCCTGGAGGTCCCGCGTTGCGGCTGCTGAGTGTCGTCCAAAAAAACGGGATTCAGGCCATCGCGTGACAATAGGTTCATCCGCCTTAGCACGCCTGTGCTAGGGCGTCGGCAGCATCTCGAACCCGGGGTGTTGCGGCGCATCGGCGGGCGCGGCGACCACGTCGTCGACCTGGGCCGAATACGGCCCGTGCCGGCAGGCGGCGATCATGGCCTCAACGGCATCGCGCCGGCCGCTGAATAGCGCTTCCACGCTGCCGTCGCGGCGGTTGCGCACCCAGCCGGACAGCTGCCGGGTCTGCGCCTGCTGCAGCGTCCAGTAGCGATAGCCGACACCCTGTACCCAGCCGGTGATGGTGACGTGCAGGGTCAGCACTTCTTCCTTGGCGCCCATCGGTGGTTTTTTCTCCGCGTTTCGTCCCAGCCATTACAGCATAGACGCCGTCCCGCGTCGGTCACAACAAGCCCGCCAGCCGCTCGGTTTGATGGCGTAGCGTCATGCACGGCGCTTCCATCAACGTACAGATGGCGTGGGCGGACAGTTTTTCCTCTCCGGCGAGCTGCAGCAGGTGCTGCAGCAACTGCAGCGCGTCGCTGGCGCCGACCAGATCGTGCGCAATCTCGCCCAAGCGCGGCAGGGTCTGGATGGTTTGGCCGAGCGCCGGCTGCAGCTCGGCGAGGCCCGCGGCCAGCAACTGGCCACGTTGTTCTTGGTTAAGTTGGTTGAAACGGGAATGCAGGTGGGTGATATGCGGCAGATTGAATTGGCCGGGCATGGTATGCCTCGCTTGTCGATGCGGAGCCGATCAGTGTGGCGATTGCGCCGGCTAGCGTCGAGTTTGCGTGGCAAGCATGGTTTAGACGGATGGGGTAGGGAGTAGGGAGTAGGGAGTAGGGAGTAGGGAGTTGGGAGTCGTACGGGATCGGAGGCCTGCGGCCTCCGCCTCCGTGGTGAAAAGGCTTAATCGGCCGTGAGCACTAGGCAACCCGCCACTTCACGCGCCCGCGCCGCCAGCGGCAGATAAAGCCAAGACGTATTGGCGTCGATCGGCACGGACCGCCAGGCAAGCTGGCTGTCCACGATCAGCCGGCAGACGTCCGGGTTGGGACGGCACTGCCGGGGCGCGCACAACACGGAAATCAGGCTGAGCAACTGCTGTTGGCGGAAATGGCGGTTTGAAGAAAGGGGAAGGTGTGCTTTAGTATTGGCGATAGCCATGCTAGCTCCTTGTATGGCAAGTGAGTTGGGTGGTTAGCGGGCTCCGGGGTGTTCGAGACCTCGGGGCCCGCGCTCGTTGCGGCGTAGGCCGCAAGCCAAACCCTAATCTAGCTGCCGCCTAAAAGACAAGGGAGCGCGGCTGACAGTTTTCCGTGCGCTGCTCCGCGAGCGCACGCTACATCCGACTCCCCACTCCCGACTCCCTACTCCCGCCAACACGGCTCGCCGACAGCGTCTCGCCGAACATGCGTTTATAGGCTTGCCCCAAGTGGCTCAGCTGACCGAAGCCATGGCGCGCGGCCAGGTCTTGCAGATCGAGCGCCGCCAGCGCCGGATCGCGCAGGTCGCGCCGCAAGGCTTGCAAGCGCACGGCGTGAATGAAGGTCAGCGGCGTCACGCCCAACACTTCGCGCACGCAGTTTTGCAGTGTGCGCCGCGTCAGAAATAGGCGTGCCGCCAGGGCATCCACCGTGATCGCGGCGTCGTCCGGCTGGGTGATCAAGGCGCGCGCGCGCGTCATCAGCCAGGCGTGGCGGGCGGCACTGGCCGAGGCGCCCGGCTGCAGACGGCCCGGGCGCAGTAGCGTCAGCAAGGTGTGCAGCAGGCCGTCGGCCAAGGTGTCCAACAGTTCGGCGCGTCGCGGGTCCTGCTGCAGCGTGAGCAACACTTCGCGCAAGCCATGACTGAGCTGCCAATAGGCTTGCTCGGACAACGGCAGAATGCCGGGGCGTAAACAGGCGGCGGGCAGCAGGTCGCCGAAGCGGCGCGCGGCGCGCTCGGCGAGATAGGCCTGTTCCAGCACCAGGCCGAAGATGCCGTAGCCATCCGGTGTGCATAGGGTGAAATCATAGCCGGCCGGGCAGACCAGTAGATGGTGCGCGGCGACGCCATGGTCGTTGAAACGCAGGCCGATGGTATCGGGCGACGACGACAGCCCGAACCAGATCGCGCCGCGCCAGGGCTGGCATTGTTGCCAGGTCGCGCGGCTGGTGTATTCGTGAAAGATCTGCAGCCGGTCGTGGCGCACCTCGTCGAGACGGCCCTGAAACCGGCCTTCGCTCAGTTGCAGATAGTCCTGCTGCCAGGCGCTGATGCTGTGCGCCTGCTCGTCCACGTCGCTGACCCGCCACTCGCGGTAGCGCGCCTCTCCCGCCATCGTCGCCATAGCCGCCTCCCGCGCGATGACATGCAAAGTGCATGCCAAATGAAATGGCCGTCGTGGCGGGGGGGCGGGGTCTGCCGATGCACCAAGATGATTCAGGGCGCCATGTCGATGCATGATTGCAGTGCAATACATTTTCCGTTTTTCGATAACGATCGCGCCGTGGCGCCGCCTATGCTGCCGACATGAACCACATCCCAAAGGGAGCGAATCATGAGTCAAGCAGGAAAGGAACTGGCGCAGCGCCTCGGCCCGTGGCAGCTGTGGGGCATCGCCGTCGGTTTGGTGATTTCGGGCGAATACTTTGGCTGGAGCTACGGCTGGGCCAGCGCCGGCACGCTGGGTTTTCTGATCACCGCGCTCGGCGTGGCGGTGATGTATACCGCCTTCATCTTCAGCTTTACCGAGCTGACCACGCTGATTCCGCATGCCGGCGGACCGTTTGCCTACGCGCGCCGCGCCTTCGGTCCGGTGGGCGGCTTTCTCGCCGGCCTCGCGACCTTGTGTGAATTCGTCTTTGCGCCGCCAGCCATCGCGTTGGCGATCGGCGCTTATCTGAACGTGCAGTTCCCCGGTCTGTCCGCCAAGTGGGTGGCGGTCGGCTGTTACGCGGTGTTCATGACGCTCAATATTCTCGGCGTCAGCATCGCCGCCGCCTTCGAGCTGTTCGTCACGGTGCTGGCCATCATCGAGCTCTTGGTATTCATGGGCGTGGTGGCGCCAGGCTTCCAATGGCAACATTTTGTTCAGGCAGGCTGGGCCGGCCAGGATCACTTCAATGTCGGCGCGCTGTCCGGCGTGTTTGCCGCGATTCCGTTCGCCATCTGGTTTTTCCTGGCCATCGAGGGCGCGGCCATGGCGGCGGAAGAGGCCAAAGACCCGAAGCGCACCATTCCTGTCGCCTATATCGCCGGCATTTTGACGTTGGTGGTATTGGCGCTGGGGGTGATGGTGTTCGCCGGCGGCGTCGGCGACTGGCGCTTGCTCGCCAACATCAACGACCCGCTGCCTCAGGCGATGAAGCGCATCGTCGGCGCCAACAGCGGCTGGCTGCATATGCTGGTCTGGCTCGGCCTCTTCGGCCTGATCGCTTCGTTTCACGGCATCATCATGGGCTATTCGCGCCAAATCTTCGCCTTGGCGCGCGCCGGCTACCTGCCGCCGTTTCTGGCGGCGGTGCATCCGCGCTTCAAGACGCCGCACCGCGCCATCCTGGCCGGCGGCGTCATCGGCATCGCGGCGATTTTCAGCGACAACCTGATCGTGATCGCCGGCCAGCCGCTGACCGCCAATATCGTCACCCTGTCGGTGTTCGGCGCCATCGTGATGTACATCGTCGCCATGCTGTCGCTGTTTAAATTGCGCCGCAGCGAACCGGCGCTGGCGCGGCCGTTTCGCGCGCCGGGCTACCCGCTGGTGCCGGCGGTGGCGCTCGCGCTATCCGTGGTCAGCCTGGTGGCGATGGTGTACTACAATCAGCTCTTGGCGGCCATCTTCGCCGGCATGCTGGCCGTGGGCTTTGTCTATTTCCGCCTGACGTCGCACCATCGCGCCGCGGCCGAGCACGACGCCCTGCTGGAAGGCCAACTGGCGCCGATCGATTTGCCGTAACACCACCAAGGACGGGCGCCGCCGGCGCCCGCGCGCACGATGGCTTATACCTATACGCTGGGGATGCGCCGCTACGGCTTTCCCGATTTGAAAACACTGCTGGCGCGCGCCACGCCGCCACGCGCCGGCGACCGTTTGGCGGGCATTGCCGCCGAGAGCGCCGAGGAACGCGTGGTGGCGCGCATGTGCCTGGCCGAGGTGCCGTTGGCCGACTTTCTTGCCCAGGCGCTGATCCCGTATGAAAGCGACGAGGTGACGCGGTTGATCGTCGACACGCATGACCGCGCCGCTTTCGCGCCGATGAGCCATCTCACGGTGGGCGATTTCCGCAATTGGCTGCTGTCGGACGCGGCCGATAGCGCCATGCTCGCGCGCGTTGCGCCGGGCATCACGCCGGAAATGGCGGCGGCGGTGTGCAAGTTGATGCGCAATCAGGACTTGATCCTGGTGGCGTCCAAGTGCCGGGTGGTCACGCGCTTTCGCGACACGATCGGATTGCCCGGCCGCTTGGCGGTGCGGCTGCAGCCCAACCACCCGACCGACGATGCGCGCGGCATCGCCGCCTCGGTGCTCGACGGCTTGCTCTATGGCGCCGGCGACGCGGTGATCGGCATCAACCCGGCCAGCGACAGCCTAGCGGCGATCCACGACTTGCTGCGGCTGTTGGACGATGTGCGCGGGCGCTTCGACATCCCCACCCAGACCTGCGTGCTGACGCATGTGACCAATACGCTGGCGCTGATCGGCCGCGGCGCGCCGGTCGACCTGGTGTTCCAGTCGATCGCCGGCACCGAGGCCGCCAACGCCGGCTTTGGCATCAATCTGGCGTTGTTGGCCGAGGCGCATGCCGCGGCGCAGGCGCTTGGGCGCGGCACGGTGGGCGACAACGTGATGTACTTCGAAACCGGCCAGGGCAGCGCCTTGTCGGCCAATGCGCACCATGGCGTCGATCAGCAGACCTGTGAGGCGCGCGCCTACGCGGTGGCGCGGCATTTCCGGCCGTTGCTGGTCAATACCGTGGTGGGTTTCATCGGCCCGGAGTATCTGTACGACGGCAAGGAGATCATCCGCGCCGGCCTGGAAGACCATTTCTGCGGCAAGCTGCTGGGGCTGCCGATGGGCTGCGACGTCTGCTACACCAATCATGCCGAGGCCGACCAGGACGATATGGACAATTTGTTGACGCTGCTCGGCGCCGCCGGCGTCAATTTCATCATGGGCGTGCCCGGTGCCGACGACATCATGCTGAATTACCAAAGCACGTCATTTCACGACGCGCTCTACCTGCGGCAGGTGCTAGGGCTCAAACGCGCGCCGGAATTCGACGCGTGGCTCGAGCGCATGCAGCTTGCCGGCGCCGATGGCCGGCTGCTGCCGCCGGGCGCATCGGCGGCGTTGATGGATATGACGAGAGCGCTGACATGAGCGAACACGACGCTGAGCGACAATGGCTGCAGGCCGACCCATGGGCGCATCTGGCGCAGCTAACGCCGGCTCGCATCGCGCTGGGGCGCTGCGGCGTCAGCATGCCGACCGATGAAACGCTGCGGTTTTCGCTGGCGCACGCCCAGGCGCGCGATGCCGTGCATACGCCGCTGGCGATGGATGACATGGCGCGGGCGTGCGTCGATGCCGGCTTCGATACGCTGTGCGTGGCGAGCCGCGCGCCGAACCGCGATGTTTATTTGCAGCGGCCCGATTGGGGGCGGCGGCTCGACGACGACAGTGCGGCGCGGTTGAGCGCCTGTCCAGTGGCGCCGGGCGGACTGGCGTTCGTGATCGGCGACGGGCTGTCGGCGCTGGCGGTGGCGCGCCATGCCGTGCCGTTTCTTCTGGCGGCGCGGCCATTGGCCGACGCACAGGGCTGGCCGCGCTGCCCGGTGGTGCTAGCGAGTCAAGCACGGGTGGCGCTGGGCGACGAGATCGGCGCCTTGCTGCAGGCGCGCGTGGTGGTGGTGCTGATCGGCGAGCGTCCCGGGCTGTCGTCACCGGACAGCATGGGCCTGTATTTGACCTATACGCCGCGGATCGGCCGGCTGGACGCCGAGCGCAACTGTATTTCCAATATCCGTCCAGAGGGCCTGGCCGTGCCGCTGGCGGCACGGAAACTGGCCTGGATGCTGAACCGGTCACGCGAGCTGGGCTGTTCCGGCGTGCGGCTGAAGGACGACAGCGACGGGCTGTTGGCGCCTTAGCCGCCGCTGCCGTCATTCGCTGGACGGTGCTCTAGTTCACGGCGGCGGCGCCCGTCACCGCGCGTTTTTGCGCGAATGCGCGCGGCGCGGGGATGGGCTTCATCGGCGCCGCGCCATCCTTGGCCCACAGCAGCAGTACCTCGCTCGCGACGGACTTCAGCGCTGGATGAGCGAGCAGCAGCAGGTCGGCGTCGGCTTTCGCCTTGAACAGGCTGGCCGGCGCCAAGGTGGCAACCGTTCCTTTGTTGAATGCCTTGGTTGGGTCCGGTGATGCCTGAAGGTAGGCGGCGGCCAAGGTTTTGATCGCCTGGATGGCGACGGGGCGGCAGTGCGGGGGTAGTAAGGCGATGCGTTGCTGCTGCTCGGCATGGATCTGTTGCGCCGAGAGGTTCGCCGCTTGTTTGATTTCCAGTTTGCACAGCTCCAGCACCGCCTTAGTGATGTCCATCTCGGCGTGCAGATTCAGATCGGCGTCTGGAAGCGACGCTCGCGCCAGTTGGCGGTACATCTGCGCGCGTGTCGCATCGGCAAGGGGAACCCGGCCCAATCCTTGGGTTTTGGCATCACCGGCCTTGGCCAAACGCGCATGAAAGCCGTGCAGTTTCTCGGCGGTATGGCGCGCCGCCTGTTCGTCTTCCAATAGCGCGGTCAAGAAGTCGCACCGGGCTTGGCCCGACTCGCTGCGTGCCTGCTGACGTTGCTGGGCGATCTCGTTCAATTGCGCCCGCCAGGTAAAAAAGTTGGAGATCATGCTGCTCGATGGCAGCGTCGACGGTGGCTGTAGGGCGAGCGAGCCGGCGGAGAGCGATCGTATGGGCGCGCGGGCGGCGAGTCGCTGAGCCGCCTGCGTTGTCTCGGGGGTGGGCGCGCTGTTTTGGCGCGAGAATTGGACGTGCCGACGGTGCTGCTGGGGGTGCAGCAGGATGTTCAAGCCCTTGTAGGTGACCTGCTCGCCGCTGCGGGTGCGGGCAAGGTGATCTTGGTGGATGAGCGTGTTGATGGCCGCCGGCATGCGGATGGCGCTGGCGAGGGTTCGGGCGTTGATGATCAAAATGATTTCCTTTCTTTTCCGGGGTAGGAGTCAAGGTTTGACGAGCGTGGTGGGAATATGCCGGCTCGGTCCTGGGGGCAGGTGGTCGCGCGGCGCCGTGAGCAAGCCTTCCGCGCAGGCGATCAGCGCGTCGAAAGCGCTGAGCTGTGCGGGCAGATCGCAGCCGCTAAGCGGCAGGCACAGCCAGCAGCACAGCCGGTTGTCGGCATCGAGCGCAACCACC
>NZ_JAFAND010000138.1 GCF_019232825.1 Paludibacterium sp.
TGCGCTCGCCCATGCCGATCAGGACCACGCCGTTGCCGATCGGCATCACGTCGCCGCCTTCCAGCGTCGCCAGACCGTAGTCCTTGTCGCTGTCGCCCCACCATACGTTCACCTTGCCGGCGAAATACGGGTGGAACTGGTAAACCGCCTGCAACAGCAGGGTTTCCTGACGGCGCGCCGGCCAGTACATCGGGTTGAGCGTCACGCCTTCGTACATCCAGCAGGTGGTATCGCGCTGGAACAAGATGTTCGGCACCGGCGGCAGCACAAAGTCGGAGCGATCGAGGTAACCGCCGAACAGGCCCTTGGCGTCGAACGGCAGCTCGAACTTGGCGATACCGCCGATCATGTACTCGGCCAGTTGCGCGGACGGCATTTCGTCGAGCCAGGCGCGCAGTTCCTTCTGCATGCCGATGCCGACGTTATCGGGCTTCACCTTGCGGTCCAACAGCCAGCCGCGGCCCGCCTTGTCGTCCAGCACTTTGCCCAGCGCATCCATGAGTTCGACCACCTCGATGCCGCGCGAGCGCATTTGTTCGACGAAGAACGCGTGATCTTGCTGGGCGCGTTCCACCCAAATCACGTCATCGAACAGCAAGCTATCACAGTTGGCAGGGGTCAGACGTTTGTGAGCCAGATTGGGACGGCTGACGAGAACACTTCGCAGCTTGCCGCATTCCGAATGGACACCAAACTTGGTCATGTTGCACTCCTTGGACTTGCATCCAAATGGGTTTTGGCGGTCACCGCCCGGCGACCGCTTCGCGGGGTGTGGATGGCGGCCGGCGCAACCCTCTCACGCCGGCGGAATATGCCGCAGCTATTGAAAAGCGGCATACGTTTATGAGCTAAATATTATTAAATAATTAAACAGTAAGATAGCCGTCCAAGCTCTGCGACGGGACCGCCTCAGCAAACCCGACCCCTTGACCCAGCTCGATATTTTGCAATTTTCATATGTAAAAAAATGGCAGCGCCTTGCGGCACGCATGAAATATTGCGTCGCAACAAAAAAGAGATAACAAAATAAAATCAATTAATTACAGCGCGACCTACCGGCAAGAACCGCGGCAGCGCGTTTTGACGTGGCACATCACATGCCCGCGATGAAAGCGCACATGGCGCCGTATTAGGGCGCCATGCGGCAAAAAATGCGACCCGAAACAGATATTCCGGGTCGCATTTGGGCAAGACCAAATTCGGCGCTTTTATCTGCCCTGCATGTCCTTGGCCAAGAAGAACGCATCGGAGAAGAATTCGTTCTCCGGCAGGCCGCGCTCGGCGGTAAAACTGCGGTGCGCAGCCTCCACCATCACCGGCGCGCCGCAGGCATAAACCTGGTAGCCGGACAGGTCGGCGAAGTCGTCCAACACCGCCTGATGTACGAAGCCGGTACGGCCCTGCCAGCCATCGCTCCCGCCGACCTCGGACAAAACCGGCACGTAGCGGAACAGATCGGGGTGCTCGGCCTGCCAACGCTCGGCCAATGCCGACAGATAAAGGTCGGGCTGAGTGCGCGCCCCCCAATACAACACCATGGGACGCTTGCTACCGGCAAACAAAGCATGTTCGACGATGCCCTTGATCGGCGCGAAGCCCGTGCCGCTGGCCAGCAACAAGATCGGTTTGTCGGAATCCTCACGCATGAAGAACGAGCCCATCGGCCCTTTGAAACGCATGATCTCGCGTTCCTTCATCTGGTTGAAGACATATTCCGAGAATGAACCGCCCGGCTGATGACGGATGTGCAATTCGATGAAGGCGTCGTCATGCGGCGCATTGGCAATGGAGAAACTACGCTTGTTGCCATCCTTCATCAGGATGTCGATGTATTGGCCGGCCAGGAACTGCAGCCGCTCGGAGACCGGCAGCTTCAGGCGCAGCACGGCGACATCGTGGATTTTCTCGATCGTTTCCACGCGGCAAGGCAAGGTCTTGATCTGAATCTGCCCGGCGCTGGTCAGCTCGTTGGCCTCGATGGTGACGTCCCCTTTGGGATGCGCGCAGCAAAACAAGGTATAGCCTTGCACGCGATCCTGCTCGGACAACGCCTGCTCGGAATAGCCGTTGGCCTCGACCTCTCCGCTGACGACCTTGCCGCGGCAAGCGCCACAGGCGCCATTGCGGCAGCCGTACGGCAGGCCGATACCCTGGCGCAGCGCCGCTTCGAGAATGGTTTCACCGGCTTCGACACCAAACGCATGCCCGCTCGGTTGCACTTTGACTTGAGATACCATCTTGCCCTTACCTTGAATTCGCTAAAATAGTGAGCATCATGCAGACACTTCTCATTGCCGGTCTGGGCGACGTGGCCCGCCGGGCGGTACCGCTGCTGCGCGGACACTGGCGCTTGCTCGCGCTGACGCACACGGCGGATCAGCGACAATCGGCGCGCGACCTAGGTATCGTGCCTATCCTCGCCGATCTCGACGATGCCGCAAGTCTCGCCCGGCTCGCGGGCCTGGCGCAGGCCGTGCTATACACCGCGCCGCCGCCGTCAAGCACAACGCATGACCCGCGCTTGCTTAACCTATTGTCTGCGTTGAGAAAAGCCGACAGCATACCACAGCGCCTGGTCTATATCAGCACTTCGGGCGTCTATGGCAACCGCGACGGACAGTGGATCGACGAGTGCGCGCCATGCCGCCCCGCCACCGCGCGGGCGCGCCGCCGCCTGGCCGCCGAGCGCTGTCTGCGCCGCGCCGCCGCCTGGCCGATGGCCGTGACGATCCTGCGCGCGCCAGGCATCTACGCCGGCGACCGGCTGCCGCTGGCGCGGCTTCACGCCGGCACGCCGGTCGCCATGGCCGAGGACGACAGTTACGGCAACCACATCCATGCCGACGATCTGGCGCGCCTGTGCGCGCTGGCTTTGCGGCGCCGAGGCGGCATCCGGATCTATAACGCCTGCGACGACGAGCCGATCCGCTTTGGCGACTGGTTCGACCTGCTGGCCGAGCGCTTCGGACTACCCCGTCCTCCCCGGCTGCCGTTGGCGACGCTGCAACAGAGCCTCACCCCGGTGCAAGCCTCGTTTCTGGCCGAATCGCGCCGCCTCGACAACCGCCGGCTCAAACGGGAATTGGGCGCCGCACTGCGCTATCCCTCGGTGCGCGCGTTTCTCGCCGACGCCACGCTCGCTCTGGACGGCAAGATTCGGTAACATCACCTGTTTTTGGATTTTTGACGGTCTACACGATGGAAAACCCGGATTTTCAACGGCATATTCGCAGCTTCGTCTTGCGGCAAGGCCACCTGTCGGAAGCGCAGAAGCGCGCGATGGATAACGGCATGCCGCGTTGGGGCATCGACTACCGGCCCGCCGCGCTGGATTTGGCCCAGGCCTTTGGTCGCGAGGCGCCGAAGATCCTGGAGATCGGCTTCGGCATGGGCGCCGCCACCGCCGAGATCGCCGAGCAAAACCCCGGCAACGATTATCTGGGCATCGAGGTACACTCGCCGGGCGTGGGCAACCTGCTCAAGCTGATCGACGAGAAGCAGCTCGCCAATCTGCGCCTGATCCGCCACGATGCGGTCGAGGTCATCGACCACATGCTGGCCGATGGCTGTCTGGACGGTATCCACATCTTTTTCCCCGACCCGTGGCCGAAGAAACGCCACCACAAGCGCCGGCTGATTCAGTCGCCCTTGATCGCCAAGCTCGCGCGCAAGCTCAAGCCTGGCGGCTACCTGCACGCCGCCACCGATTGGGAAGAGTACGCTCAGCAGATGCTGGACGTGTTCAGCCACGAGCCGCTGTTGACCAACAGCGTGGCCGAAGGCTTCGCGCCGCGACCGGACTACCGCCCGCTCACCAAGTTCGAGCTGCGCGGCATTCGCCTCGGCCACGGCGTGTGGGACGTGATTTTCAAGCGCGCATCCTAGCCGCGCCGGAATAGGCGGTTGATGTCGTCCACCAATTCATACGGCTCAACCGCCGGCTCGTACCGCTTGATCAGCCGTCCCTGTTGATCGATCAGAAATTTGGTGAAATTCCATTTCACCGGCTGGGGATGGCTGCCGCCCGCCTGGGTCAGCCACTGCCACACCGCCGAGGCCTCGGGCCCATTCACCGGGCCTTTCGCCATCAGCGGAAAGGTGACGCCGAAACGTGTTTGGCAGAAATCGAGGATCGCGGCATCGCCGCCGGGCTCCTGGCCGCCGAATTGATTGCAGGGGAAGGCCAGCACGGTAAACGGATCCTGGCCGAAATGCTGTTGCAGTTCCTGCAGGCCGGCGTATTGCCGGGTATAACCGCATTCGCTGGCGGTATTGACCACCAACACCACTTTATCGGCGTAAGCCGACATCGATTGCATGCCGCCGTCAGCGGCCGCTACGCTGAAGTCATGGAACGTGGGCATGGCAAACCTCCATCGAGTATAATTTGGACTTCCCCTTTTTCCCCGGGCTGTTTCGATGTTCAACCCAAGCCGTCAAGACGCGCGTCGCTTTTTCTTTGATATCTGGTCGAAGCACAAAGCGCAAGAAGCCCTGGGCGACCTGGAGCGCCAAACCCTGGGTATCCTGTTCGCCCACCCCGAGTACCAGCCGATCGTCGACCACCCCGATCGCTATATGGAGCAGGAGTGGCCGCCGGAACTCGGCGAAACCAACCCCTTTCTGCACATGAGTCTGCATCTGGCCATCGAGGAACAGCGCACGATCGACCAACCCTTCGGTATCCGCTCGCTCTACGCGCAGCTGGCGCTGCGCCTCGGCGACGAGCACGCGGCCCAGCACGCGATGATGGATTGCCTGGCGGAGATGATTTGGCAGGCGCAGCGCGCGCAGACGCCCCCCGACGTCAACGTCTATCTCAGTGCGGTCCGCGCCCGGCTCGGCATGGGCGCGGAAGACGCGCCGCGCCCGACGCTCGATCAGCTCTAAGAAGCACTCTGCTAGCGGTATTTGGTGCAATGCCGCGCGTCGCGCGGCGATTGCACCCTACGGCCTCGGACATGTCGTCGCGTAGGGTGCACTCGCCGAAGGCAGTGCACCACAGGCACGCGCGTCGCCATGCCCCATCTCTTTCACGCTAAACCACCCGGTTACGCGCCTCGCCCGCCAGAAAAGCCGTCACGTTGTCGACCACCTGCGCGGCCAAACGCGCCATCGCTTGCTCGCTGGCCCAGGCCACATGCGGCGTGACGATCAAATTCGGCAAAGCGCTCGACAATAGCGGCGCATCGGCGGGCGGCGGCTCGACACGCAACACGTCGAGCCCGGCGCCGCCCAGATGACCGCTCTCCAGCGCTTGCAACAGCGCGGTTTCCTCCACCAACTCGCCCCGCGCGGTGTTGATCAACAGCGCGCCGCGCTTCATCGCCGCCAGTTCCGCTCGGCCGATCAATCCGCGGGTTTCCGGCGTTAGCAGACAATGCAAGGACAGCACGTCCGCACGCGCCAGTCCCTCTTCGAAACGGCAATACCCCGGCCTGGGCGACGCCACGCCCTTGCGCTCGGCAAACAACACCGTCATGCCGAACGCGCGCGCACGGGCCGCCAACGCCTGCCCGATCCCCCCGGAGCCGACAACCACCAAACAGGCGCCGCCAAGATCGCGCACCGGCGCCTCGTAAAGACAAAACTGGCGCGAACGCGACCACGCTCCGGCGCGCACCGCGTCCAAATACGCCGGCATGCCGCGCGACAACGCCAGCATCAGCATGAAAGCATGCTCGGCTACCGTGTCGTCGCCATAATGGCGCACATTGTTCACGGCGATCTTCAAGTCGCGGCAAGCCGCCAAATCGACGTTATTGACGCCAGTGGCGGCCACGGCGATCAGTTTGAGCCGCGGCAAGCCCTGCAACAGCGCGCGACTCAGCGGCGCCTTGTTGACAATCAGCACCTCGGCGTCGGCGCAACGCGCCGGCAGCTCGTCCGGCGCGGTCTCGGCAAAACAAGTCAGTCGATGGGAAAAAAGAAATTCGGGCAATGGGACAGGCAGGCTGTCCCGGTCCGGAAAGACAATGTGGACGGTCATGCGCTACACACCTCAGGAGGGAGCGAACCCATCCCGAGGCGGGTTCGCGTCAATGTTCGAATGCCACCATATCGCGGTAGGCGTGCCACGTCGCCAAGCCGACGAGCGGCATGACGAACAATAGGCCGACAAAATAGGTCAAGAGCCCCACGCCGGTCAGCAACACGATGATAGCCGCCCACCAAGCCATTGTCTTGAGGTTGCGTTGCACCACCATGAAGCTGGTCAACATCGCCGTCACCGTGTCGACCTCCTTATCCAGCATCATCGGCACCGACACCACGCTGGCGACGAAAGTCACCAGCGCGAACAGGAAGCCGGCGGCGAAGTAGACCAGCAAGAACACGATATTTTGCGGATCGAGCAGCCTCGCCACGATATCGTCGAGCGACGGTAGCGCCGCATAATCGTAGAACAGCGCAAACACCAATAACGACACGCGAAACCAGGTAAATGCCATCACCGCCAGCAACGCTGCGTACAGCGTGAACGCCTGGACGTTGCCGCGCCAGGCGACCATGCTGCGGCGCAACGACACGCGTTCGTGCCGTTTCACGCCTTCGCGCTGCCTCGCCAAATCGTACAGGCCGATCGCCAGAAACGGGCCGGCCAGCAGAAAGGCCGTGGACAGCGCCAGCACGTACGCCGGCGCCATGGTGAAGTAATACAGCAGCACATAGCCCATCAAGACAAATAACGCCCCATAGAACAGCGTGTCCGCGGGCGCGCGGCGGATGTCCTCCACCGCTTGGCGCAGCCAGTGGCGGATGCGGCTCGGCGCCGCTTGGCGAATAACGATGTGTTCGGTAACGGTATCGTGAATCAGATCCATGTTGCCTCCGGTTATGAATTCCTATTTGAGAACGCCTCTCTGTTTCATTCATATAACCCCGACAGGCGAAAAACAACCTAGTCGATACGTCGCGCCTGCTACAATCCGCAGCGGCGTACTTTACTTACTGGAAACGACATGACCACTGAACTGATTATCGAAGACATCACGGTTGGCGAAGGCACTGAAGCGACGCCGGGCAAGGAAGTGACCGTACACTACACCGGCTGGCTGCTCGACGGCGCCAAGTTCGACTCGAGCCGCGACCGCTATCAGCCGTTCAGCTTCCCGCTAGGCGCGGGGCATGTCATCAAGGGATGGGACCAGGGGGTGGCCGGCATGAAGGTTGGCGGCGTGCGCAAACTGACCATTCCGGCGGAGCTCGGCTATGGCGCGCGCGGCGCCGGCGGGGTCATCCCGCCGCACGCCGTGCTGGTATTCGAAGTGGAATTGCTGCAGGTCGATTAACGGCTGTCCCGTCACTCGTCGCCCGCTTTGGCGGGCGACGGCGCCTTCTCCAGCCGCAGCGCGTGTTTTTTGCGCGCGCGGCGAATCAGATAAACGCCCAAAAGAATGGCCGCCGTGGCCAAGGTCAGAATGCCGGCCTGGCCGCGATGGATCCAGGTCAACAGCACGTCGCGGTTGGCGGCGCCGAAATAACCCATATACACCCACAACGGCACCGAGATCAGGGCGGCAAAGCCATCCAGCAGCAAAAAGCGCCAATACGGCACCCGCCGCGTCATGCCGGCGGTAATGAAAATCGGCGAGCGCAGCCCCGGCAGAAAGCGCGCAACGAACAACACCCAGTGGCCATACCGGCTGAACTGCTGCTGCACGCCGCGAAAGCGCGCGGGCGTCAATACGCGTGCGATGGGTTTGAACTGCAGCACGCGCTTGCCGAGCTTGCGCCCGAGCAAAAACATCGCGCCGTCGCCCAACAGTACGCCCACCATACCGACGACAAACATCGTGTGGACATTGGTATACCCCAAGCCGGAGATAATGCCCCCAGCCACCAGGGTGATGTCCTCGGGAATAGGAACGCCAAAACCGCACAGCAAGAGCACCGTGAACACGGCCAAGTAGCCGTAGCCGGTGAAGAAGTCGATCAGAATCTGAAGAATATCCATCTACCGTAGCCTGACTCCACCCTTGTCACAAGAAAGTGCTGATAGACAATGTTCCAGCAGGGCAAGAGCGGAATATAATAACACACCTCCTAGTGACCTGACTTCGAACATGACTCGCCCCATTCGCGTAGAGATCGATCTCTCCGCCATCAAGCACAACTACCGTCAATCGCGCGCCAAAGCACAGGGCAGCCTAGCCTATGCCGTCATCAAAGCCAATGCCTACGGCCATGGCGCGCTGGAAGTGGCCCATGCCCTGGCCGACGAGGCGGACGCCTTCGCCATGCTCAACCTCGAGGACGCCTTGGCGCTGCGCAAGGCCGGCATCCGGCAGCCGCTGGCGCTGTTGGAAGGGCCGTTCGAGAAACAAGAGACGCTATTGATGGCCGCGCACGGCATCGCCGGCGCCATCCATAGCGAGCATCAGTTGGCTTGGCTCGCGGACGGCCATTTCAAGCATGGCCAATTCGAGGCTTGGCTCAAGGTCAATAGCGGCATGAACCGCTTGGGCTTCCTGCCGCGCCAAGTACGCATGGCCGCCCAGCAGTTGCGCAATATGAACGGCGTCACGCTCAGCACCATCATGACCCACTTCGCCAGCGCCGACGACGAGCGCGGCGTGGCCGATCAATGGCAACGCTTCGAGCCCATCGCCCGGGAGAGCGGCCTGGCGATCAGCGCCGCCAACTCGGCCGCGGTGTTCCGTTACCCGCATACGCATCACGATCGCGTCCGCCCGGGCATCACCCTCTTCGGCTGTTCGCCGTTTGAAGGTCAGACCGGCCGCGACCTGGGCCTGATCCCGGCCATGACCCTTTCCGCCGATGTGATCGCCGTCCAGCATCTGCAGCCTGGCGACAATGTCGGCTACGGCTGCTGTTTTACCGCGGACAAACCCATGCGCCTTGGCATCGTCGCCTGCGGCTATGCCGACGGCTACCCGCGCGTCGCCCCCAACGGCACCCCGGTCAGCATCGACGGCGTGCGCTCGGGCACCGTCGGGCGCGTATCGATGGACATGCTGGCGGTCGACCTGACGCACATCGAGCAAGCCGGCATCGGCAGCCGTGTGGTGCTGTGGGGCGAGGATGTGCCGCTGGAGACCGTCGCCTCGGCGGTTGGCACGTTGGCCTACGAGCTGATGTGCGGCGTGACCTTGCGCGTACCCAAGCTCTACCGCTGAAACGTGGGGCCGGCTCTCACTCCCGCCGTTCAGCCTGCACGCGCATCGACTGCGGGAGTACCGGCAACACCTTGAAAGCGGGAGTAGGGGCCGGCTTTTACTCCCGCCGTTAAGGTTTTGCTTCCCTCTATACGCCCTCGATCGCGCCGGCAATCGCCCGCGCCCACTTCTCGGCCAGGTCGCTGGCGTCGGCTTCCACCATTACCCGCACCACCGGTTCGGTGCCACTCGGGCGCAACACCACGCGGCCATGGCCGTCCAGTGCCTGCTCGGCCTGAGCCAGCACGCTTTGCGAGGCTTTTTTCCAATCCTTGCCGTTCAGACGCACGTTGATCAGCGTCTGCGGGAACGGCTGCCAGTCGGCGCACACGCAGCTTAGATCCGTCGACAGTTCGTGCAGGCTGTTGAGCACCTGCAAAGCGGAGATGATGCCGTCACCGGTGCTGTGCTTGTCGAGGCACAGAATATGGCCCGAAGCCTCGCCGCCCACTTGCCAGCCCTTGGCGTGCAGCATTTCCAGCACGTAGCGGTCGCCGACCTTGGCGCGGCCGAACTCGACGCCTTGTTTCTTCAGCGCCAATTCCATGCCCATGTTGGTCATCACCGTGCCGGCGATGCCGCCCTTGAGCTCGCCGCGCGCGGCGCGCGCCTTGGCGATCACGTAAATCAGCTGGTCGCCGTCATAGACCCGTCCTTGGCGGTCGACCATCATCAGCCGGTCGCCGTCGCCATCGAGCGCGACGCCGTAGTCGGCCTCATGCTGCAGCACCGCGGCTTGCAAGGTCTTGGTGTGGGTGGCGCCGACCTTGTCGTTGATGTTGTAGCCGTTGGGCTCGCCGCCGATGACGATGACTTCGGCGCCCAACTCGTGAAACACCTTGGGGGCGATGTGATAAGTCGCGCCATGCGCGCAATCGACCACCAGCTTCAGCCCCTTCAGGTCGCGGTCGTTGGGGAAGCTGCTCTTGCAGAATTCGATATAGCGCTCGGCCGCCCCTTCGATGCGGCGCGCCCGCCCGAGGCCCGTCGACGGCTTGGTTTCCAGCGGCTCGTCCAGCATGGCTTCGATTTCCAGCTCGATCTTGTCATCGAGCTTGAGCCCGCCTTCGGCGAAGAATTTGATGCCGTTATCGTGGAACGGGTTGTGCGAAGCCGAGATCATCACCCCGGCAGACAAACGCAACGCGCGCGTCAGATAGGCAATCCCCGGCGTCGGCAACGGACCGGTCAACAGCACGTTGACGCCGGCGGCGGTGAAACCCGCCTGCAACGCGGCCTCCAGCATATAACCGGAAATCCGCGTGTCCTTGCCGATCAGCACCGTCGGGTGATGATCGCGATCATGGTTCACCAGCACGCGGCCCGCGGCATAGCCGAGTTTCAGGACGAATTCAGGGGTAATCGGAAACTGTCCGACCTCACCGCGCACACCGTCGGTGCCGAAATATTTACGGGTCATTTTTGACTATCCTGCTCGAGAGATGATTGCTGCAACGCCGCCAGCACCTGCAGTGCCTGGCGCGTTTCCTTGACATCATGCACGCGGATGATCGCCGCGCCGCGCCGCGCCGCCTCCAGCGCCGCGGCGACGCTCGCGCCCAGGCGCTGTTCCGCCACCGCTTCGCCGGTAATCGCGCCCAGCATCGATTTACGCGACAGTCCCACCAGCAGCGGTACGCCGGCGCGCTCGGCAACCGCCGGCAACGCCGCCAACAGCGCCAGGTTATGTTCCAGTGTCTTGCCAAAGCCGAAACCCGGATCGGCCAACAGGCGCTCGCGCGCGATACCCGCGTCCAGGCACAAGGCCACCCGGCGGCGCAGATAATCGCCCACCTCGGCCACCACATCTTGGTAGTGCGGCCGCTGCTGCATCGAGTCGGGATTGCCTTGTTTGTGCATCAAGCAAATGCCGGCGCGGCTATCGCGCATCAACGCCAGCGCGCCGTCGTCTTCCAGCGCCGACACATCGTTGATCAGGTCGACGCCCAGCGTCAGGCCCGCCCGCATCACCTCGCTGCGCCGCGTATCCAGCGACAGCGGAACCGGGGCGCCTTGCAAGCGTTCCAGCACCGGCAGCACGCGGTCCATTTCTTCCTGCGGGCTGACATAGGCCGCGTTCGGCCGCGTCGACTCGCCGCCGATGTCCAGCAGATCGGCGCCGTCCCGCATGAGCCGCTCGGCCTGGGCCAAGGCGTCGTCGAGCGCGCGAAAGCGCCCGCCATCGGAAAAAGAGTCGGGCGTGACGTTAAGAATCCCCATCACCAAGGGGCGGGACAGATCAAGTTGAAAGCGGCCGCATTGCATCATGGCTGTACAAATGAAAAAACTGGCGGGCATGCCCGCCAGTCGGTCTGAAAAGGATTTAGGACGCCGCCGGGGCCAGATCGCCCAGCGGAGGATTGTCTTGCTTGCCGATGCCTGCCATGCCCTTCGGCGGCGTAGGCGCCTCGCCCGCCATGATCTGATCGATCTGGCCGGTATCGATGGTTTCCCACTCCAACAGCGCTGCGGCCATGGCCTCGACTTTGTCGCGATTGCCGTCGAGCAGCGAACGCGCCAGGTTGTATTGCTCGTCGATCACGCGGCGGATTTCCTGGTCGACCTGCTGCATAGTCGCTTCGGACAAGTTTTTGTGCGTGGTGATCGAACGGCCGAGGAACACTTCGCCTTCGTTTTCGCCATACACCATCGGGCCCAGGCGGTCCGACATACCGTAGCGGGTCACCATGTCGCGCGCCATTTGCGTCGCGCGCTCGAAGTCGTTCGAAGCGCCGGTCGTCATCTGGTTCATGAACAGCTCTTCGGCAATACGGCCGCCGAACAGGATGGCGATACGGTTGAGCAGGTATTGGCGATCGTAAGCGTAACGGTCTTCTTCCGGCAGCTGCATGGTCACGCCCAGCGCGCGGCCGCGCGGGATGATGGTGACCTTGTGCACCGGATCGGTCTTGGGCAGCAATCGCGCCACGATGGCATGGCCGGACTCGTGGTAAGCGGTGTTGCGCTTCTCGTCCTCGCTCATGACCATCGACTTGCGCTCGGCGCCCATCATGATCTTGTCCTTAGCGGCCTCGAAATCCTCCATGTCCACCAAGCGCTTGTTGCGGCGCGCGGCAAACAGCGCCGCCTCGTTGACCAGGTTGGCCAAGTCGGCGCCGGAGAAGCCCGGCGTGCCGCGGGCGATGATCGCCGCCTCGACGTCGGCGGCAAACGGCACCTTGCGCATATGCACCGACAGGATCTGCTCGCGGCCGCGAATATCCGGCAGCGGCACCACGACTTGGCGGTCAAAGCGGCCAGGACGCTGCAGCGCTGGGTCGAGCACGTCCGGACGGTTGGTGGCGGCGATCACGATCACCGTGGTATTGGTGTCGAAACCATCCATTTCCACCAGCAACTGGTTGAGCGTTTGCTCGCGTTCGTCGTTGCCGCCGCCGAGGCCGGCGCCACGCTGGCGGCCGACCGCGTCGATTTCGTCGATGAAGATGATGCAGGGCGAGCTTTTCTTGGCTTGTTCGAACATGTCGCGCACGCGGGCGGCGCCGACACCGACGAACATTTCCACGAAGTCCGAACCGGAAATACTGAAGAACGGCACCTTGGCCTCGCCGGCGATGGCCTTGGCCAGCAGCGTCTTACCGGTACCGGGGCTGCCGCACAACAGGATGCCGCGGGGGATGCGCCCACCCAAGCTCTGATAACGGCTCGGATCGCGCAGGTAATCGACGATTTCCTTGACCTCTTCCTTGGCTTCGTCGCAGCCGGCGACGTCGGCGAAGGTCACGGTGTTGCTATCCTGATCGAGCATGCGCGCCTTGCTCTTGCCGAACGAGAACGCGCCCCCCTTGCCGCCGCCCTGCATCTGGCGCATGAAGAACACCCACACGCCGATCAACAGCAGCATCGGGAACCAGCTGATGAAGATGTTCATCAGCATGCTCGGCTCTTCTTCCGGCTTGGCGGCGAAACGCACGTTGTTCTTGATCAGATCGTCGACCAGTTGCGGATCGTACGGCGCATAGGTGGTAAAGGTGGAGCCGTCCGAGCGTTTGCCCTTGAGCCATTGACCACGCAGCGGATTACCCTCGATGGTAAGCGTCGTGACCTTGCCGGATTCGACGTCGCTAATGAACTGGGAATAGACGATCAGGTCCTGCGTTTCCTGCTTTTTGTTGAGCTGATTGAAAACCGTCATCAGCACAACACCAATGATGATCCAGATGGCGATATTTTTGCCGATATTGTTCACTAGCGCGGACTCCTCTGTGCCCTACTTGCTGGTTCCCGATTGATTCGGATTGTAACTCCCGGCGCGGGTAATGTCAGCGCCACCCCTGTCGAAAAGCCGTAGAGAGGATTCCCGTCCAGCTTGGCGCCGCTCCCGCGTGCGAAAACGCCACGCGGCCTGCCGGAAAACATACGTTACTCCGGATATTGGGCTGAGCCGCGCAAATTGCAAGCGCACTAAGGACCCTCTGAACAAGTTATTTACCGCTGCGGCGGCCCCTGGCGTGAGGGGATGCGCGGCGCGGGGCGCAGTGGATGGTCATTCCATCCACAAGCCGCGCAACAAAGCAGACCGACCGCCAGGCGCCGCCCCGAACACAGTGGCAAATAACTTGTTCAGAGGGTCCCTAGCGACGCCCTTTGCCCAACAGATAGATTTCGTTCGATCGATCGCGAGAGGCTTTGGGCTTGCGTGTGGCCACTTCGGCGAACAGCGCGCGCATCGCTTTCATATAATCCTGAAATTCGCTGCCCTGGAAAACCTTGACCAGGAAGTGGCCGCCAGGCTTGAGATGGTCGCGGGCAAAGTCGAGCGCCAACTCATTGAGCAGATAGCTCCTCGCCTGGTCGATGCTGCTCATGCCCGAGATATTGGGCGCCATGTCCGAAATCACCAGATCGAGCGCGCGGCCATCCAGCAGCGCCTCGAACTGTGCCAGCACGTCGTCCTCGCGGAAGTCGCCTTGAATGAAATCCACGCCCGGCACCGGATCCATCGGCAGAATGTCGAGCGCGAACACGCGCCCCGCGTCGCCGACGATGCGCGCCGCCACCTGCGACCAGCTGCCCGGCGCGCTGCCCAGATCGGCCAGCACCGTGCCCGGCCGGATCAGCTTGTCCTTGTCGTTGATCTCGAGCAGCTTGTATGCCGCACGGGCACGGTAACCATCCTTCTGCGCCTGGTGCACGTAATGATCGTTGACATGCTCTTGCAGCCAGGCATTGCTGGATTTGCTTCGTTTCATAAACCGGATGACTCTTTAGGCCAGAAATGCTTTCTGGCAACAAATTGGGATTATGGCTAAATTCTAGTAAAATCCGCTTTTAGTCAGGAATTTACTCATCCATGAAAATCGAACTTTCCACCTTTGAGCGTCAGTATCTCAAAGGCCTCGCCCATGGCATCGACCCCGTGGTCATGATCGGCAACCAAGGCCTGTCCGAAGCGGTGATGCGCGAAATCGCCATCAACCTCGACGCGCACGAGCTGATCAAGATCCGCGTGCTGGGCGACGACCGCGACGCGCGCGTGGCCATGTACGAACGCATTTGCGACGAACTCGGCGCCGCGCCGGTGCAACATATCGGCAAACTGCTGGTACTGTGGCGTCCCAGCGACAAGCAGCGCATCGTGCTGCCGAAAAGCAAGAAGGCGCTGAAAGCAGCGCCTTGATCGAACAAGGGTCTCATCGGACCCTTTTTTATTACTTGCCGCCGTCGACCTTGATCACGTAAACCAGCCCCATCAAGCTCTGCACCAGGTAGATCAGGCTGGAAATCGCATGCCAAGTGCCAAAGCCGCCGCCAAACAGCCCTTCGGCGGCATGGTTCATATGCTGTTTGAGATTGGCGATGATCGGCGACACGGCGAACTGATTGATCACCGTGCAGACCAGCATGCCGAACACCAGCCAGAACGCGGCAGTTTTCAGCCCGCGCACCCCTTCGCGCCAGATGGCGTGCACCAGCAGGAAGGTGCCGCACACCAAGCCGACCCAGGCGATCGATTGAAACAGCCGGCCGGCGACCATGCCGGCGGAGGTATGGTCGAGCATGGCGAACAAGATCGGCGTCACCAGGATACCGATGGCCCACATGCCGCCGATCCAGAAGGTTTTCGCTACCGCCTTCAAGCCATCCATGCCCGCCTCCGTGTCAGATGTACTTCACGTCCAATACTTCGTACTCGCGCACGCCGCCCGGGGCCATCACCTCGGCCACATCGCCGGACTCCTTGCCGATCAGCGCGCGGGCGATCGGCGAATTGATCGATACCTTGCCGTGCTTGATGTCGGCCTCGTCATCGCCGACGATCTGGTAGGCGACTTCGTCCTCGGTTTCGAGGTCCATCAGCGCCACGGTGGCGCCAAACACGATGCGGCCTTCGGCGTCCAACGCGGTTGGATCGATGACCTGGGCATTCGACAACTTGCTTTCCAGATCGGCGATACGACCTTCGACGAAGGCTTGCCGCTCCTTGGCGGCATCATATTCAGCATTTTCCGACAAGTCGCCGTGCGAGCGCGCTTCGGCGATGGCCTCGATCACGGCGGGGCGCTCTACGCTCTTCAGGCGCTGCAGCTCTTCTTTCAGCATTTCAGCGCCACGCACGGTCAACGGGACTTTACTCATTCTTTCTCTCCAACGGCGGAACCCCCGCCATCATCAAAAACACAAGCCGCCGTACGGGACGGCGGCTTGGCTTGCTTTACTGTTACCCCCGATTGTAACGGCAAATCGTCCGGCGTTCAAAGCCCGGCATCATGCCGTTGTCGTCAGTCGCCGGCGCCCGCCAAGAGGCCATGCAGCGCCTGCACGCTGTAGACATCGAAATCGGCCGCATGCGCGAGGCCGAGGCATACCGCCTTGGCGCCGGCCAGCGTGGTATGCAGCGGAATACGCGCCTGCAGCGCCGACCGGCGGATCGAGCGGCTGTCCTGCAGCGCTTGCCGCTTCTCGGTCACGGTGTTCACCACCAACGCGATTTCGCCGTTCTTGATCATGTCGACCACGTGCGGCCGGCCCTCGGTCACCTTGTTGACGCGTTGCACGACAATGCCGGCGTCGAGCAGGCTCTTGGCCGTGCCGCGGGTAGCGCACACGCCGAACCCCAATCGCTGCAGCTCGCGCGCGATTTCGATCACGCCGTTTTTGTCAGTGTCGCGTACCGACAACAGCACCTTGCCGGATTTGGGCAACACGTCGCCCGCGGCAAGCTGACTCTTGACGAAGGCCTCGGCAAACGTCTTGCCCACCCCCATCACCTCGCCGGTGGATTTCATTTCCGGCCCCAGCACGGTATCCACGCCGGGGAACTTGATGAAGGGGAACACCGCTTCCTTGACCGAGTAATACGCCGGCACCACCTCGCGCGCGACGCCCTGCTCGGCCAGCGTGATGCCGGCCATGGCCCGCGCCGCCACCCGCGCCAGCGGCACGCCGGTGGCTTTGGACACGAACGGCACCGTCCGGCTGGCGCGCGGGTTGACCTCCAGCACATAAATATCATCGCGCTGAATGGCGAACTGCACGTTCATCAGCCCCACCACGTTCAACGCCCGCGCCATGGCGACGGTTTGACGCCGGATCTCGTCGCACAGCGCCGGGAACAGGCTAAACGGCGGCAACGAGCAGGCCGAGTCGCCGGAATGCACACCGGCTTGCTCGATGTGCTCCATGATGCCGCCGATCACCACCCGTTCGCCGTCGGACACGCAGTCGACGTCGACCTCGATGGCATCGTTGAGGAAGCTGTCGAGCAGCACGGGGCTGTCGTTGGACACCTTCACCGCCTCGCGCATATAGCGCGAGAGGTCCTCCTCGGCATGAACGATCTCCATCGCCCGCCCGCCCAGCACATAAGACGGCCGCACTACCAGCGGATAGCCGATTTCCGCCGCCAAGCGCAGCGCTTCCTCGGGGCTCCGCGCGGTACGGTTCTTCGGCTGCTTGAGGCCCAGCTGGCGCAGCATCTGCTGGAAGCGCTCACGGTCCTCGGCGGCGTCGATCATGTCCGGCGACGTGCCGATGATCGGCACGCCATAGCGTTCCAAGGCGCGGGCGAGCTTGAGCGGCGTCTGGCCGCCGTATTGCACGATCACCCCGAACGGCGCTTCCACGTGCACGATCTCCAGCACGTCCTCCAGCGTCAGCGGTTCGAAATACAGGCGGTCGGAGGTGTCGTAATCGGTGGAAACGGTCTCCGGGTTGCAGTTGACCATGATGGTCTCGAAACCGGACTCGCGCAGCGACAGCGCCGCATGCACGCAGCAATAATCGAACTCGATGCCCTGGCCGATGCGGTTCGGTCCGCCGCCGAGCACCATGATCTTCTTCTTCGCGCTCGGCGCCGCCTCGCATTCCTCCTCGTAGGTGGAATACAGGTACGCGGTCGAGGTGGCGAATTCGGCGGCGCAAGTATCGACCCGCTTGTAGACCGGGCGCACGCCAAGCGCCCAGCGCCGCGCGCGCACCGCGGCGGCGTCGGTGCCGAGCAAGGCGGCGAGCCGTGCATCGGAAAAGCCCTTGCGCTTAAGTTGGAACAGCGCGTCGCGGTCGAGCGCATCGAGCGCGACACCGGCCAGCGCCTGTTCGTCGCGCACCAGATCCTCGATCTGCGCCAAGAACCACGGGTCGATGTGCGACTCCTCATAGACTTCGCCGAGGCTCATGCCGATGCGGAAGGCGTCGGCCACATACAGAATGCGCTCCGGCCCCGGCGCGCCGAGCTCATGGCCGATCTCTTCCGCGTCGGTCGAACGCGGGTCGAAGCCGGTCAGGCCGGTTTCCAGGCCGCGCAGCGCTTTTTGCATCGATTCCTGCAGACTGCGGCCGATGGCCATCACCTCGCCCACCGACTTCATCTGCGTGGTCAACCGATCGTCGGCCAATGGGAATTTTTCGAAGGCAAAGCGCGGAATCTTGGTGACCACGTAATCGATGGTCGGTTCGAACGACGCCGGCGTGGCGCCGCCGGTGATATCGTTCTTGAGCTCATCCAGCGTGTAGCCGACCGCGAGCTTGGCCGCCACCTTGGCGATCGGGAAGCCGGTGGCCTTGGACGCCAGGGCCGAAGAACGCGACACGCGCGGATTCATCTCGATGACGATCATGCGGCCGTCTTCGGGGTTGATGGCGAACTGAACGTTGGAACCGCCGGTATCGACGCCGATCTCGCGCAGCACCGCGATCGAGGCGTTGCGCATCAGCTGATACTCTTTATCGGTCAGCGTCTGCGCCGGCGCCACGGTGACCGAATCGCCGGTATGCACGCCCATCGGATCGAAGTTCTCGATCGAGCAGATGATGATGCAGTTGTCGTTGCGATCGCGCACCACCTCCATCTCGTATTCTTTCCAGCCGAGCACCGATTGCTCGATCAACAGCTCGTGCGTCGGCGAGGCCTCGAAGCCGCGCTCGCAGATGGCGGCAAACTCTTCGCGGTTGTAGGCGATGCCGCCGCCGGAGCCGCCCATGGTGAAGCTTGGGCGGATCAGCGTGGGGAAGCCGACTTGCGTCTGCGCCGCCAACGCCTCCTCCATGGTCTCGGCAACAAAGGACAGCGGGCAGGATAGGCCGATCTTTTCCATCGCCTCCTTGAAACGGCCGCGGTCTTCCGCCTTGTCGATGGCATCCTCAGTCGCGCCGATCAGTTCGACGCCGTAGCGCGCGAGCACGCCGTGGCGCGCCAGATCGAGTGCGCAGTTGAGCGCCGTCTGGCCGCCCATGGTCGGCAACAGCGCGTCCGGGCGCTCCTTGGCGATGATTTTCTCCAGCACCGGCCAATTGATCGGCTCGATGTAGGTCACGTCGGCCATGTCCGGATCGGTCATGATCGTGGCCGGATTGGAGTTGACCAAGATAATGCGGTAGCCCTCCTCGCGCAGCGCCTTGCAGGCCTGCGCGCCGGAATAGTCGAATTCGCACGCCTGGCCGATCACGATCGGGCCGGCGCCGATAATCAAAATGCTTTTAAGGTCTGTACGTTTAGGCATGGTTCACGCTCTTCGTTGTCTTTTTGTCACTTCAATTCAGGCTTGCCAGCGCGAGCTTGGCGCCAAATCCGAGGAACAGGGTCCCCACCCCGCCCTTGAGCACCGCCGACAGCCCTTGTCGTCGGCGGAAGGCCTGGGCGAGCCGCGTGCCGGTAAAAATCAGCGTCGACAGATACAACGCGCTGAAAAATTGCAGGATGGCGCCCAGCGCCAGGAAGGTCAGCGCCGGGTGGACATAGCTCGGATTGACGAATTGCACGAAGAACGACACGAAGAACAGGATGGCCTTGGGGTTCATCAGGCTGATGGCGAACGCGCGCGAAAACGGCCGCGACAAAGCGATCGCCGGCACCGAGGCGGCGGGCACGTCCTGACCGCGCAGACGCCAGCCGCGCCACCCGCCGCGCAACATGGCGATGCCGAGCCAAGCCAGATAAGCGCCGCCGCTGTATTTGATCACCGCGAACAGCGTCGGATTGGCTCTCAGGAGCCCCGCGGCGCCCGTGGCCGCCAACGTCATCAGCACGGTATCGCCGGCAAACACGCCGCAGGCGCCGCGAAAACCCTGCATGATGCCGCGCTGCGCGGCGACCGACAGCACGTAGAGCGAGTTCGGCCCGGGCAGCAAAACGATGATGACGACGCCGATGACGTAGGTGGTTAAATCGGTAATACCCAACATCCTGTTCTCCTTGTCGTGTCCTTAGGCGCGGGCGCGCGCACGGGCGCGCTGCTGGTCGATGGCCACGGTGAAGCGGTCGAACAGGTAAGCGACGTCCTGCGGGCCCGGGCTCGCTTCCGGGTGGCCCTGGAAGCCGAAGGCCAGCCGGTCGGTCAGGCTGATGCCCTGCACGGTGCCGTCGAACAAGCTGCGGTGCGTGACGCGCACGTTGGCCGGCAGCGAGGTTTCGTCGACGTCGAAGCCATGGTTCTGGCTGGTGATCATCACCCGGCCGCTGTCGAGATCCTGCACCGGGTGGTTGGCGCCGTGATGACCGAACTTCATTTTGCGCGTGGTGGCGCCGCTGGCCAACGCCAGCAACTGATGGCCGAGACAGATGCCGAACAGCGGCACGCGCGCGGCGAGCAGCTGTCGGATCGCGTCAATGGCGTAATCGCACGGCTCGGGATCTCCCGGGCCGTTGGACAGGAACACGCCATCGGGTTCGAGCGCCAACACGTCGGCGGCCGGCGTCGTCGCCGGCACCACGGTCAAACGGCAACCACGCTCGGCCAGCATGCGCAGAATATTGTGCTTGATGCCGAAATCGTAAGCGACCACATGGCGCGCGATATCGTGCTGCGGGGCATAGCCCTGCCCCAGGCGCCATTCGCCCTCTTGCCAGGTGTACGGCGCGGCGCAAGTCACCACGCGCGCCAGATCCTGCCCTGCCATCGAGCCGAAGGCGCGCGCCAGTTCGAGCGCGCGCGCCGGGTCGACCTCTCCGGCCATGATGGCGCCGCCTTGGGCGCCGCCCTCGCGCAGAATGCGCGTCAATCGTCGGGTGTCGATACCGCCAATCGCCACCACATTGCGTTCGATCAGGTAGTCGGACAACGATTGTCCGGCTCGGAAATTGCTGTGGAGGCGTGGCACGTCGCGCACGATGAGTCCCGATGCAAAAACGGCGCGAGATTCGTTGTCTTCCGAATTCGCGCCGACGTTGCCGATATGGGGATACGTCAAGGTGACGAGTTGCTTACAGTATGAAGGGTCACTAAGTATTTCCTGGTAACCGGTGATGGCGGTATTGAATACCACCTCGCCGGCAGTCAGGCCAGTGGCGCCGATAGCCTGCCCCGTGAAGAGGCTGCCGTCGGCCAGTGCGAGTATCGCGGCGGTTGTTGCAGACACGGCTTGCTCCTGGTGAGTCTTTTTTTGATCGCCTGACATGAATAACGGGACTGGCGCCACGCGCTCGTCCCGTTTTGCCAAACCTTTTCATGATATTGCCATCATCCTTTTCTGGCAACCGAAATTTATATTTTTGCGACATTAACGTCAAAAAAAACGACCGAAAGGACGTGAGACGTAGCGTGCGCTCGCGAAGCAGCGCACGGAAAACGGTCAGCCGCGCTCCCTCCCAAGCTTTGGAGCGGACTCAAGTAGAACAGATGCTACTGTTTTCCCTCGGTCGGGCGGATGCGGATCGATTTGACGATCCCTTCGTAGAGTGCCCGGATCTGTTGCGTACTCATTGACGATACGCCGGTGACGCCGGCCACCCCTTCCCCTGAGAAGATATTGAAGTGGATGGATGCTTTTAACGGATTGGCGACCTCTCCCAGGGTTTCCCAAACGAAGCTCTGAGCTACGCCGGTGCCGTCATCGGACGGAAACTCATCCAGCGACTCCTGGCCTGACATGCCGTTGATCACTCGATCCCCAGCGGTAATGACACGATTCTTCCCTGGGAATCGCTCGTCTACGCCACTTTCCTTCATACGCTGCAACAGCGGTTTTTCTTGCTTGAAATAGAGATCACTGGAAATGCTAAACCTCACATCGGGATGGCTTTTCAACGCAAAGCTCAACACGGCTCTTTCCGCCTGAGGGGTCTTGCCATCGTTGGCGATGAAACCATTTTCGATACAGAACCCCGGCTCGGCGGGGATGTCACGGGGTGCGCGATAGCGTATTGCCGCTAGGATATTGCGGTAATTGGCAACGATAGCATCGATGTCCTTGGCCGGAAGCCCCTCCTCGCTCAGATAAAAGAACTGCCCCGCGCCCTTCTTTTGCGATGACATCCTGACAAAAGCGTCTATCGAATAGGCGGTGGTGCTCCATAAATCCGCTTTGCCGACCACGATCTGCTTATCCCCCCCTTCGGGGTAGACACTCTTTACATATTTGAAACCACGTTTTCCTGGCTCGTTTTTTCTCTTTGTCAGCGCCGCGTTCACTTTAGCGTTGAACTCTGCGATACCAAAGCCCGTGTGAATCTTCGTCGCATAGTAGGCATTGCCTTGCCCTTTCAACTCCGCATCCAGCGGGATATCCACCAGATAACGGCCAAAGCAATACGTTTGTGTCTTATCGAACATCCCAGGCTCCGCGGCGTAAAGGGCGGGGGCGAGCACTGCGCATGCCAGCCCCAGTAAAGAGATAATGCGTCGGTTCATCGTGTGGCTTTCAGTAGGGCGACGGCGCCGGACCATGCTCCGCCACCAGGCGCGCAATGCCATACACGGTGGCTTGAATGGCGTACGGGTTGGCATAGCTGTTCTGATGGTCGAAGCCGGCAATGCGGAACACCGCTTGCGGCGGCGGTTGCAAGTGATCCAGCACTTGGGCCGAGTCGCGCGGCACGGT
>NZ_JAFAND010000045.1 GCF_019232825.1 Paludibacterium sp.
GATCGGTACCGCCGCCGCCGTGGTGTGCTACTACGCGGTGATGATGAAGAACCGCCTGGGCTGGGACGACGCGCTCGACGTCTGGGGCGTGCACGGTGTCGGCGGTTTGCTCGGCACCATCCTGTTGGGCGTGTTCGCCGACAAGACCTGGAACGCCGCCGGCGCCAACGGCCTGTTGGCCGGCGACGCTTCGTTCCTGTGGAAACAGATCGTGGCCGCCGTCGTTTCCGGCGTGTGGGCGTTCGTGTTCACCTACGGCATGCTGTGGGTGATCGACCGCTTCACCCCGGTCAAGGTCGATCCGCATACGCAGGAAACCGGCTTGGACGCCGCGTTGCATGGAGAAGAAGCCTATACGCAAGGGCTGTAATCCCCTTCACGCAAGGAAAAGGCTACCTGTCGGTAGTCTTTTTCTTGCGTAAACCGTGGCACAATAACGCCATGATCACGAAAACATTACCCCTGAAAACCTTGCTTGCGCTGCTGGCGATCGCCTTGCTGCTCAGCGGCTGCGCCGACCACGTCACCTTCGCCCAAGCCGCGGCGCGCGCGCCGGTAGGCTTTCTGCACGGTATCTGGCACGGTATGATCCTGCCATTCGCCTGGGCGGTCTCGCTGTTCGACCGCCATGTCGCCATTTACGCCATCTACAACAATGGCGCCTGGTACGACTTCGGCTATTTCATCGGCGCGGCCGGCGTGTTCGGCGGTGGCGCGTCCAGCGTGTTCTAACCCAAACCGGCAAGGGAAATCATGGCGCTCCTACCTCCAGGCGAACTCTCGAGTTTTTGGTCAGACCCGATCATCGCCACCAACGTGATCGTGGCGCTCAATCTGCTTGGCGCGCTGGCGCTGGGGGTCATCCTCGGCTACGAGCGCACCTACCATGGCCGCGCGGCCGGCATGCGCACCTATGGCCTGGTGTGCATGGCCTCGACGGCGCTGACGGTGGTGACCGGTTATTCCGGCGACTGGTTCGGCGGTCATTTGCATGCCGGCATGGGCGACCCGACACGGGTGATCCAGGGCATCGTCACCGGCATCGGTTTTCTCGGCGCTGGGGTGATCATGAAGGACGGCATGAGCATCCGCGGCCTGACCTCCGCGGCATCGATCTGGATGTCCTCCGCGGTCGGCGTCCTGGTCGGCGTCGGCTTTTACGCCGCGGCGATTTTCCTTACATTGATCACGGTGGCGGCGATGATCGTGATCTCCCGACTAGAAGCCTGGCTGCCGTCGCGTCAGGTGATTCACATGGTGCTGTGCTTCCGCCAAGGCTTCGTGCCGGATGAAACGGAACTCAGGCGCGTGTCGCTCGAGCGCGGCTACGAGATCGACCCGGACAGCCTGACCATCATCTCCAAGGATGGCATCGCCGAATGGCATTTCATCGCCATCTCGGTGCGCCGCAATCAGGGAGAAACCGTCGCGCAGCTCGCGCAGGAATTGGCGGCCGTCGAGGGTGTAGTGAACTTCAGCATGACACGGGCGCGCAACTGACGCGAGAGAGTCCGTAGCCGCTATTCTAAAAAAAACAGAACACTGCAGGGGGAACATCATGCCGACAGCTCAAGTCACGTCCGCGGTCAGCGAGATTCTGGTCGACTATCTCGACATTTGCCAGAACGGCATCACCATCATCAACGCCGACGATACCATCCTCTACCAAAACAAGGCGCAGGCCGAGATGCTTTCGCTGGACAGCCAAGACATAATGGTCGGCCGCCATATCGATACCCTGTTCACCTGGCTCTACATCCGCAACCGCGGCATTCACGGCGTGCTCGATGCGCCGAATCTGGAAGCCTGGCTACACGAGGCGCATGAAAGAACCCGCTCCACCGCCACCGATATTTTCGAGCTGACGCTCCTCGATGGTCGCTGCCTGCTCGTCACCAAGCAGTCTACGGTGCAAGGCGGGGTGATGTTCATCTCTACCGATATTTCGGAGCAAAAGTGGCTGCAAGCGGAATTGGTACGACTACATGCAGAAGTGGAACAGCTGGCGCTGATCGATGAACTGACAGGGGTCGCCAACCGCCGCCATCTCATGCAGCAGTTGCGGCACGAAGTCGCGCGCGTGCGCCGTTACCGGCAGCCGCTTTGCGTCGCCATGATCGATCTCGATCATTTCAAACGCATCAATGACCATTATGGCCATCCCGCGGGCGATGCCGTGCTGCGTCACTTTGCCAACGCCTTGACCGAACATATGCGCAATACCGATATGATCGGACGCGTCGGCGGCGAGGAGTTCGCGGTCGTCATGCCGGACACCACGCTAAGCGACGCCGTCGTAGTGCTGACCCGCATGAGCCGATTCATCGCGGCACAGCGCCTGGAGCAAGTGGCGCCCGGCTTGGGCTACACCTTCTCGGCCGGCGTCGTCGATGCGCCATCCAACGTCGATTGCGACGAAAACGGATTACTGTCCCAGGCCGATCAGGCGCTCTATCAGGCCAAAACCGCCGGGCGCAATCGGATTGTGCCGTTCGCGCCGAGCCGCCAATGAGTGGCCCCGCCGCCGCAAAATAAAAAATGCCCGGCCAACGGCCGGGCGAACTGGAGCTCGTAAGCAGTGAAATCTCACCGCTTGCTTCATGTGGCCAACGGTGATCAACCACATATCCATACTGTACCGTACATTACAGTTCAACACAAGCCGAACCTACGCCCCTTACGCTCGCGCCCCGGCCAAAAACATGTCCCAGGCGTTATCGAAGAAAAAGCGCCGCTCCGTTTCCGTCCCCATGCAGGGGTGCCCCAGCAGCCTTTGCTGGAAAAACCAGCCCATGCTCATGCCTGTCAAGGCGTTGACCATATCCTCCTCGGGAATGTCGTGGCGGATTAGCCCCGCCTCGCGGGCAGCATGCAGCAGAAAACGCATGACGTCCTCGATCGGCTGCATGGCGGCTTTTTTGACACGGACAACCAGATCGGGGAAACGGACCGCCTCGGCAATCAAAATGCGGAATAGCGCCACGGTTTCCGATCTTGCCGTCAACTGCAAAAGCGCCCAGCAGGCTTCATTCAATCCCACCAAGGGATTTTGCAGATCGGTTTTCCCTGTGACGGAAGTCTCCAACAATGAAGCGGCCAAATCGCGGATGACCGCGACGAACAACTCCTCCTTGGACACATAACGGCGGTAGATCGTCTGTTTGCTGACGCCCGCCGTGGCGGTGATCTGCTCCATCGACGTGGCCGCATAACCATGCTCGATAAATAGGCGTGTTGCCGTGCTCAGAATGCGCTGGCCGATCTCTTCGACCGCTTGCGCATCCGGCCGTCCCATACGCCTGGAAATAGACTGTGACATAAGAGGCTATTCTCGCTGCTTCAAGCCATCGTCAAGTGCGTAGGCTCTCAAAAAAGCATCCACCGCGCGTTTCGCGGAGGCATTCTTCTCCGCCTCGTCCGGCCACGGCTCCAGCGCTTGCAGCAGCATCGGTTCGAGGATCTCCGACTCCAATAAGCCACGCAAATGGTTAGCGGCCAGCATGGCGTCGCCGCGCCTAAGCTTGCCGCTTGCCATGCAGGCATCCAGAAAAACCGCCACGTGATTGGCAATGGTGCGGATCTTGTCGAAAAACAATTTGCCGACGCCCAAGCGCGAAGCTTCGGCCACCATTTGCCGTCTCACCGCGATCATGTCGCTGGAGCAAACGAACTGCAGGAAGTTTTCTCCAAAGCGCTGCAACACGGAAACCATATCCGCCGAGTCGGTCGACAAGCTGGCGAGCGCGCCGGCCACATGCTTGTCGATCGCGGCGGTCATGCAGGCAACGAACAGTTCTTCCTTCGACGCGAAGTGGTGATACAGCGTCGCCTTGGAGCCGCCGACCTGGGAGGTGATTTCGGACATCGACGTATTGTCGTATCCCAGCTCCAGGAACAGACGGTAAGCCGTGTCCAGAATCGCCTGCCGCTTTGCATTTCCTTTCATCATCGCCTGCCCTCCTTTTTTGTGAGTAAAAAACATCAAACTGTACAGTACGGTACTATTTTCTCTTGACAAGGCATGGAAGTCAATATTATAAACCGTACTGTACGGTTCACTTAGGAAAGAAGACCATGGGAACAACACTTTCATTTGATCCCCGCCGCCAGCGGCTCCTCGCCGCTTTATTGGTGACGGGCCTGTTCGGGCTCGGCGGCTGCGCCCAAATTCCCAATATGGGCACGTTGCCGACCGTCAAACCGGTCGAACAGCTCGGCAGCGCGCAATCGCTCGCCGCTCCCGCGGCCATGTGGCCTGGCGATGGCTGGTGGCACACCTACCGGGATGCGCAACTGAATCAGCTCATCGATGAATCGCTCAACGATTCGCCTACGTTGCGCATGGCGCAAGCCCGCCTCCATATGGCCACCGCCATGGTGCAGCATGCCAACGCCACGAGCATGCCCGAGGTATCGGGCAACGTGGGGCTGGATGGCGCCAAGCAAAGCTACAACTATCTGATGCCGCGCGAAGCCTTGCCGCAGGGTTGGCACGACTATGGTCTGGCCTCGCTGAACATGTCCTGGGAGTTGGATTTCTGGGGCAAAAACCACGCTGCGTTGGCCGCGGCGCTCTCGGAGCAAGAGGCGGATCAGGCCGAAATCGCGCAAACGCGTTTGTTGCTGTCGACCTCCATCGCCACGGCCTATGCCGAGTTGGCCCATCTGTATAGCGTCCGCGATGCCGATGCCGAAGCGCTGACGCTGCGGACCCGCACAGTCACTTTATTCCGGCAACGTTACCGCTCCGAGCTGGAAACGCTGGCCAGCGTTCGGCAAGTCGAGGCACGGCAAGCCGAGGCGGAAGCCAACCTGCACGTGACCGACGAACGCATCGCCCTGCAGAAGAACGCCATTGCGGCGCTGATGGGCGCAGGCCCGGACCGCGCGCTCGCCATCGCCCGGCCGACCGCGCATATCGCCGTCTCCACCGGCCTGCCGTCCAACCTGGCATTGGACCTGCTCGGCCGCCGTCCCGACGTGGTGGCGGCACGCCTGCGCACTGAAGCCGCGGCAAAGCGCATCGATCAAGCCAAAGCCGGCTTCTATCCCAGCGTCAATCTGGTGGGTCTGCTCGGCGTGCAGTCGCTCGGCATCAACAACCTGAGTAAATCGGGCTCCGACATCGGCGACGCCGGCGTCGCCATCTCGCTGCCCATCTTCAACACCCAACACCTGCAGGGGCAGTTGCGCGGCGCGCACGCCGAATACGAGATGGCCGTCGCCAACTATGACGCCACGCTGACCAACGCGCTGCATGAGGTCGCCGACAGCGCGACCAGCAGAAAGGCGCTCGGCGCGGAACTCGCCTCGACCCGCGCGGCGGTCGCGGCGGCGCAGTCGGCCTACGACATCGTCAACCAGCGCTATCAAGGCGAGCTGGCCACCTACCTTGACGTGCTGATAGCGGAAGACGCGCTGGTTTCCGCCAAACGCAGCCAGGCCGACGTGGAAGCCCGTGCGCTGACGCTCGACATCGCGCTGGTGCGCGCCCTCGGGGGCGGCTTTCAAAGCGGCAAGATCGTGAACAGCGCTGCCAAGTAATCACCATTACGTATTTTTAGGAGAAAATGAAATGAGCCAGTCCATTCAAGCGCCGGCGGCGAACAAAGCGGAACTTAGCCTCAAGCGGAAAAAACTCTTCGTATTGCTCACGCTCGCCGTCGCGGCGGCAGGCGGCGGCTATGGCGCATACTGGAAGCTGGTCGCTTCCCACTTCGTCTCGACCGACAATGCCTACACCAATGCCGAAGTGGCGCAAGTCACCTCGCAAGTCGACGGCCAAGTCGCCGATGTCAAAGTCGTCAACAGCCAGAAAGTCAAGCGCGGCGACGTGCTTATCGCGTTGGACAACACCGACGCCACGCTGAATATGCGCCAGGCCCAAGCCGATCTGGCTCGCGCCCAAGCGCAGAAAATCGCCGCGGAATCCGACCTCGAACGCGCCAACATCGACCTTAGCCGCCGCCAAGCGCTGGCCGGCACCGGCGCGGTATCCGGCGACGAAATCACCCATACCAAGGATGCGGAGAACAACGCGCATGCCGCTTTGGACGCGGCCAACGCCAGCATCGCCCAAGCACAGGCGCGGCTGGAGCGGACCAAGGTGGACCTGGCGCGCACGATCATCCGCGCGCCCGTGGACGGCGTGGTCGCCCGCCGGGAGGTTCAGCTCGGACAACGCGTTCAGCCGTCTGTGCCGCTCTTGTCGGTCGTACCGGTACAAAACATGTACGTCAACGCCAACTTCAAGGAAGTGCAGCTGGAAGGCGTTCGTCCGGGGCAAAAGGCAACGATGACTTCCGACCTCTACGGCAGCGACATCGTCTACCACGGCGTCGTGGAAGGCTTCGACGGCGGCACGGGTTCGGCGTTCTCCATCATCCCGGCACAGAACGCGACCGGCAACTGGATCAAAGTGGTACAGCGTCTGCCGGTGCGTATCCGTCTCGACCCGGCTGAGCTCGCGGCACACCCGCTGCGCGTGGGGCTGTCGATGAACACGACGATCGATCTGCAGAACAAGCCCTAAGCGGGAGAAAAGACATGGAACACACCCTGTCACACGAGTCTGCGCCAGCCAGCGAGCCGGCCTCCCTCAGCGGCGCGCTGCTGTGGGTGGCGGGTATCGTGCTGGCCATGGCGAACTTCGTCGCCGTCCTCAACATGACCATCGCCAACGTGACCGTGCCCAACATGGCCGGCGCGCTTGGCGCGGGGTCGAGCCAGGGGACGTGGATCATCACTTCGTACGCGGTCGCGGAAGCGATCACCGTACCGCTGACGGGCTGGCTGTCGGCCCGCTTCGGCGCCGTCAAGCTGTTCACCGTGGCGGTGGCGATGTTCGGCGTCTTCTCGCTGTTGTGCGGCATGTCCACCTCGCTGGGTATGCTGTTGCTGATGCGGGTATTGCAAGGCATGGCCGGCGGCCCGCTGATGGCGCTGTCGCAAACCCTGTTGCTGCGCATCTTCCCCAAAGAGCAGTCGATGCAGGCCATGGGCCTGTGGGCGATGACCACCCTGTTGGCGCCGGTGGTCGGGCCGGTGCTGGGCGGCTGGTTGTGCGACAACTACAACTGGTCGTGGGTCTTCTTGATCAATGTGCCGATGGCGCTTGCCTTCGCCGTGATCGCCTGGAGCCTGCTCAAGCGCTACGTCGATCCGATCATCAACAACCCGATCGACCGCATCGGCATGCTGCTGCTGGTGGTGTGGGTCGCCTCGCTGCAGATCATGCTCGACGAGGGCAAGGACCTGGACTGGTTCGCCTCCGATGAAATCCGCATCTTGGCGGTCATCGCGGCGATCGGGTTCTGCGCCTTCCTGATTTGGGAGCTGACCGAAGAACACCCGATCGTCAACCTGAGGGTCTTCCGACATCGCGGCTTCTCCTCCTGCATGATCGTGTTGGCACTGGCGTTCGGCGCCTTCTTCGGGCTGAACGTACTGACGCCGCAATGGCTGGAATACAACATGGGCTACAACACCACCTGGGCAGGTCTGGTGGTGGCGTGGGGCGGCCTGCTGTCGGTGGTGTTCTCGCCGATCGCCGCCAACATGGCCAACCGCGTCGATCCGCGCAAGCTGATCTTCATCGGCACGCTGTGGCTCGCGATCAACACGTTCTGGCGTTCCGTGGCGACCTCGGACATGAGCTACTTCACCATCTGCGTGCCGTTGTTCTTCATGGGCGTGGGCATGCCGATGTATTACGTGCCGTTGACCGGTTTGGCGATGGGCTCGGTGGAGGAGGAAGAGACGGCGTCGGCCGCCGGTCTGATGAACTTCGTGCGCACCATTTCCGGCGCCATCGCCACGTCGTTGGTTACCACGGCCTGGCAGGACCGCAGCTATATCGCCCATGCCGAGTTGTCCAACGTGCTCGACCCCACCGGTCAGGCCGCCCAGCTTCTGCACAATGGCGGACGGTATGCGCAGATGGCCCGCGAGATGATCAACATGATGGTGAACGGCCAGAGCCTGCTGTTGGCAACCAACGGGCTCATGGTGACGATTGGGGGTGTATTCCTGATCGCCACCGCGGCCATCCTGTTGGCACCCAAGCCATCGCGCGTTGTCGATCCGAACTCGGTCGGACATTGATCCCTGCTAAGCGGAGCGGGCGGCAGCGTCCGCTCCGTTTCGGCGACGATGCCGTGAGTCCATAACGAGCAGAATGAGTGAGTTTACTATGCCCACAACCCAGCCTATATGCATAAGCCAACAAGAACCGGTGCGCCGGCTGCTCCTTGGCGCCGCGCTCAATCTGATCGCCGCGCGCGGTCTCAGCACCTTGAGCATCGACGACATTACCCGCGAAGCGGGGCTGAATGCCGATGCGTTCTATATGCACTTCTCCAGCAAGACCGTGATGTTCGTGGATCTGCTTGTACACCTCGGCAATGAGGCATTTGCCGAACTTGAACCGATCTGTGCCGCCTCTGAGGATACGACGCCCTGGCGGGAGCAGATTCTGACGTTATTTCATACGCTGCGCCGCCACCGGCTGTGCATGCTGTGCTGGACAGAGGCGAAGTTGCTCGCGGCACGCGACGAGGGTTTCCGCCATTGGTTCACCACGTTCAGCCAGCATGCCGCCACCCGCGTCACCGAAGCCCTCAGCAATATCTGCGCCCTGACCGGGCGCAAAACCCTCGCGCCCCCCGAAGTGGTCGCGCTAGGGTTGATGCGATTGACCGAAGGCATCCAATTGAGTCAGTTGGCGGGGGAAGGCGGCAATACCGTACTTGCGGAACAGCTCGTACTTCGCTTTATGGATGGCATGACGTGCAACGACACGGGCGCGCAAGGCGCCCAGCGCTTCCGCGACCTATAAGCCGGCGGGGCCGGCAACTGCCGGCCCGCCCGCGACACGCGGATCGGCGGAAAACACTGAACCAACAAAGATCACAATCGATATTGCTGCAGCAATTGGGAGACGTGCGCGGCCATTTGATCGAGCCGCGCGGCGAGTTCCGACGATGACAGTGCCGTTTTGCTGGCCTCTTCCGCCATCTGGGCAATGCGCTCGACTTGCGCGGCAATGCTGTTGCTCGCGGCCCCCTGCTGTTCGATGGCAACGCTGATCTCGCCGACATGCGCCGCGGCAACGGACGTCGAATCGCCGATGCGGCGGATCGCATGGTCGGCTTCATCCGCGCGCGCCACGCCTTGCGTCGCCAACGCTTCGGCGTTCTGCATCCGCGCCGTGGCGTGTTGCGCATGCTGTCGCATCTCGCCGATCGTGCCCGCAATCTCGCGCGTCGAATTGGTGGTGCGCTCAGCCAGTTTTCTCACCTCGTCAGCCACCACGGCAAACCCGCGCCCGGTCTCTCCGGCACGCGCGGCTTCGATGGCGGCATTCAACGCCAACAAATTCGTCTGGTCGGCGATATCGCTGATCATCTGCACCACGCTTTCGACTCGCGTGCCGTCGTCCTCCACCTCGCGAATACTGCTCGCGGCCTCGGAAACCGATTGCGAGATCGCCCGGATGTCCTCTATCGTCCGGCCAATGGTGTCCGAGCCGGCTTTGGCCATCTCGCCGGCTTCATTGGCCTGCTGCAGCGTTTCTTGCGCTCGCGTGCTGACATGATTGATGCTCACCGTCAGTTGTTCGACGGTTGCCGCCATGCTGGCCGAGGATTCGCTTTGCGCCGCGGCTGAGCGTGACGCTTCCGCGGAAGCCTGCGCCAATTGCCTGGCGGTATTCATCACATCCTCCGCCCCCTGATGGATGAATCGCATGTTCGACTGCAGCCGGTCCTGCAAATGATTGAACGCGGCAGCGGTTAATCCGACCTCGTCCTGCTTGCGCACCTCGACGCGGGTGGTGAGATCCAGCGTTTGACTCGTTTGCGTCATGGTGTCTTGCATGTTTCCCAGGCTGCCGCGTATCTCGCGCAGCATACGCACGCCGATCAGCAGCAGTGCGGCCGTCGTTCCCGCCAAGACCACCGCCAGTATGTCGCGCGACTGAGCATAGGTTTGTTGGCCGACCGCATCGAGGGTTGCGCCGAGCTGCAGGTTGAATGCCAAATGGCTGTCAATCGCTGACGTCAGCACGCTGCCCGCCCGGCCGGTGTCGACAAAGCCGGCCTGCGCCGCAGGGCCGTTGCCGGCGCTCACCAGAGCCAGGTAGCGGCGCCGGGCTTCGCGATAGCCTTGCAGCGCCGCCTTGTCCGCGGCAGCCATCGCTCTGTCGGTCTGAGCGGTTTGCGCTTCCTGTTCGTCGCTCAGCACATGGCTCTCCGTCTCGGCGGCGGCGTCGGTTGCGTACTGCTGCAGCAAATCGTCAAATCGTTTGTCGATCCGGTCGAGTTGGCGGTTGTAATCCGCCATGTGCGCCGGCCCATCCAACGCGCCACGCAGCGTCGTCACGCGCATTTGCCCAACCGCGTCGCGCATCGCGTACAAATCTTTGAATTTCGGCACCAGCAACGCTTGAACATATTCGAAGCGGGATTGCGCTTTACCGAGTTCGCGCAAACCGCCTACGCCAACCACCCATAATGTCAGCAGGGACAACACCAGTAACATCGAAATACGCTTTGAGATCATCATCATGCAAACTGCACTTTGTGCACCCTCGCCAGCCGAATCACCAGCCAGCATCGTTAAAAAAGAAGCCCGGTACGGACCGGGCCAAGGGGGCTAACAATACAGGAGCCGGCTGCCACGGTCGGATGCCCTCGTTTGCACCAACTCATCACCCGACAGCGATACAGCCTTCCCTGACGCGACGGCATCAATCGGTAACTCACCGATAGGCACCACTCTGACACGTACCGTACAGTACGGTACATATAGAGAGAATATGATTTTCCTTGGCGGTTTGTCAACAGAATGGGTTGAAAATGCCAACCGCTTTGATCACAAAGACAAGACAATCGCGACACAGGCTACAGCCGGCTGTTTACCCTCCTCCCGCGGGAAGGAGATCCGGCGCTTTTCGTCGACTCATGCCTGCTGACGCTCCAAATCGGCAAGATAGGTTTTCAACACGCGCGGCATCTCCGTCATAAAAGAGGACAGAACTGCCGGCCCCGACTGATAAGCCATGGTGATGCCACCAAGCAGCAGCGCGTGAATCGTATTCGCATAAATATGGCATGTCTCGCTATTTGCCCCCGGCAGCCGAATGGACAACACCCCATTCAGCAACGCGACGAAAACCGCATCGGTATGCGGGAGTCGGCGATTAACCATGATCGGGAAATAGTCGGGATGAGCACGAAGATAATTCAGATAATCCGCGGTGAGATGCCATGCCACCTCGTCAACACTGGCGTCACGCCACACGGCCAAGGGAATGGCGTGCAACTTGGCGGTGATGTCGCCCATCGCCGCAGCATGCCGTTCCTCCAACGCCCGCAGCACATTATCCCGATCAGGAAAGAAATGATAGAGCGAGCCGATTGACGTTCTGGCGACCTCCGCCAACCCGTGCATGGTGACATTTTCCAGGCCGCCTTCGGCAACGAGCGTCGCCATGGCGTCCAAGATGGCCGCCACGCGCGCGCTGCCGCGCCGCTGCTGGGGCCGGCGCCGCTGACGAATAGAAGGGGATGCGTCGCAGTCAGTCTCGATGGACGTTTTCATGGTAAGAAAAAGCTTGTTAAAACTAGAATAATTCGTCTAGTATAGCAAAAAACCACACCACCACCGGGCTTTGCCCTTCATTGTGTTACAAGGGAATTTCGGGGTTTGAACACCCATCCGCATCTGATCGTCTGCGAACATTGCGACTGTGTCTATCGACGCCCTCGGCTCACCCGGCGTCAGCGCGCGCACTGTACCGTCTGTGGACTACCGCTGGCATGCCGCGCGCCTTTGCATGAAGAACGCGCGCTGGCACTCAACATTGCGTCGGTCATCGCGTTTCTCCTCGTCATCACCTGCCCCGTCATTCAGGTCGATATATGGGGACGCCATACCGATGCCACCTTATGGCAAGCCGCCATGGCGCTAACCCAAGGCGTGGGTGCGCCGATTGCCGTCCCGGTCGCCGCGATCCTGCTTGTCCCGCTGGGGCTGAGCCTATTGCAGTGCTGGGTGCTGGGCTTTGCCTCGACGAATAAAACCGCACCCGCCTTCGCAACGGCCATGCGGCTCATCGCCTGGCTACGGCCATGGAGCATGATCGAAGTGTGCTTGCTGAGCGTGTTGATCGCCATGATCAAACTGTCCGGTTATCTGGAGGTGCATGCCGGCGCCGGGCTCTGGGCGTTGGCCGCTCTGACGCTGCTCAATGGCTACCTCGGCACCCAGGATTTACGCACCCTATGGGAGCCGCCGACATGAGCCCCCCTCGCGCCCAAAGACTGGGCGTGGCGGCTTGCCATCTCTGCACGTTGGTCAGCGACGCGCCGTCAAACGCCCACGCCCGTTGCCCGCGGTGCGGCGCGCGCTTGCACAGCCGCAAGCCGGCCAGCCGAAGCCGGACCTTTGCATTACTGTGCGCGGCCATATTGTTCTATCTGCCGGCCAATCTGTTGCCGGTCATGCGCACAAGCCAGTTCGGCCATGCCGTGGACAGCACCATCCTGAGTGGTGTGATGGCGTTTTGGCAGGCTGGCGAATGGGATATCGCGCTTGTGATTTTTATCGCCAGCATCGTCATTCCCTGCGCCAAATTCCTGGCGCTGGGCTGGTTGATGTGGACCACTCGCCGTAAGCATACGCTTGGCCGCAAACAACGCACTTTGCTCTACCGAGCGGTCGAATTCATCGGCTATTGGTCGATGCTCGATGTGCTGGTCGTCGGGTTGGTGTGCGCGCTGGTGCGCTTCGACTTGCTCGGCCGCATCGAGCCCCAGCCCGGCATCGCCTTTTTCGGTGCGGTCGTCATGTTGACGATGTTGTCCGCGTCGCATTTCGACCCTCGTTTGATCTGGGATGACCCCGAACATGACTGAAACCTTACCGCCCCCCCCTGGCGAGCCACGTATCGCCACACGCCGTCGTCTGCCGTCGGCAATTTGGATCGTTCCGCTGCTGGCGCTGTTGATCGGGTTATCGATGCTGGTTCACGCTTGGCTGTCGGCCGGACCGGAAATCGTCGTCAGTTTCCAAAGCGCCACCGGCCTGGAGGCCGGCAAGACGCCGGTCAAATACAAGGATGTGGTCATCGGTCTGGTCAAGCGCATCGAGCTGAACGACGATCAGTCTGCCGTGCTGGTCACGATCGATTTGGATAAGAACGCCAAGAATTTTACGCGGGCCGACAGCCGCTACTGGGTAGTAAGGCCACGCATCGGGATGGGCGGCGTGTCGGGCATCGACACGCTGTTCTCCGGCGCGTACATCGGGGTAGACAGCGGGCACGATGCCGCGCGGCGAGATCGCTTTACCGGTCTGGAAACCCCGCCGACCATCATCAACGGCACCCCAGGCAAGGCCTTTATCCTTCATGCGCCCGCGCTGGGCTCGCTCGATATCGGCTCGCCGGTCTATTACCGCAACATTCAGGTCGGCCAGCTGGCCTCTTATCTGCTCGATGCCGACGGGCAAGGCGTCACGCTGAGGATCTTCGTCCGAGCGCCCTATCACCGTCTGGTATCCAGTGCCACCCATTTTTGGAACGCAAGCGGTGTGGATTTATCGCTGAACGCCGATGGCCTAAAACTACAAACGCAATCGGTCGCCACCATGTTGGCAGGGGGCATCGCCTTCGACACGGTACTTGGCAACGACACTGCCTCACCGCCCTTGGCAAGCTACGATCTGGCGTCCGACCGCCAATCCGCCTTGGCGCCGCCTGATGGCGATCCGATGTTGCTGCGCCTGAAATTCGATCAGGCACTGCGCGGACTCGCCGTGAACGCGCCGGTGGAATTCCGTGGCATCGACATCGGCAAAGTGCAGTCGGTACATGTCGAGGTCGACCCCGTCTCGCATCGCTATCCGGTCGTCGTGGACGCGCTGGTCTACCCGCGCCGCATTGATCATAGCCAGCCCGCGAACACGGATCCGGCAAACAAGGTGCTCACCTTCCTGCACGGCATGGTGGCGCAAGGCCTGCGCGCCCAAGCGCGTAGCGGCAACCTCCTGACCGGGCAACTGTACATTGCTTTCGATTTCTTCCCCAGCGCGCCCAAGGCGGACTTCGATCCGAATAGCCGTCCCGTGTCCTTGCCGACCATCGCCGGCGGCTTCGATCAATTGCAGGAGCAAATGGCCGGCATCGTCGGCAAGCTCAATAAAGTGCCTTTCGACACCATCGCCCGCCACTTGGACGACAACCTGGTAGCGCTCCATCAGACACTGCATCAAGTCAACGGCCAAGTGCTGCCGGCGGCTCGCGATACCTTGGGCTCGGCGCGACAGACGCTCGACAGCGCCAACAATGCGCTGGCGCCGGATGCGCCGCTGCAACAGAATTTGAACCAAACGCTGCTTGAACTGCAACGGAGCGCCCGCTCGCTTCGCGGCCTGACAGACCAGCTCAATGCGCACCCCGAGGCGCTGATTCGCGGCCGGCAGGATAGCGGGGAAAAACAGGAAAGAACGCCATGAAATCGCCCGTTGCCGTCACGCTGATGGGGCTGCTGCTCGCCGCCTGCGCGTCGGCCCCCGTCCATTACTACAGTTTGCTTCCGGCGCCATCCGCGCCTGCCGCCCCCCGATCCGCGCGCTATGCGATCGAAATTCTCCCCGTGGCGGTTCCCGCGGAAGCAGACCGGCCGGAATGGGTGGCGCGTCGAGCAGATGGATCGATCGAGATATTGAGCGGCGCACAATGGGCCGCACCGCTGGACGAGGAAATCCGGGCGGCGTTTGCGGCCGAATTGACCGGCGCCACCGGCGCACCGCTTGCCGACGGCCTGGATGCCGTCCATCAGCCCGTGCTGCGTTTGAAATTGTCGCTACGCCGCTTCGACATTGCACCACATCAGCCGATACAGATCGAAACGGATTGGAGCCTGGGGGCGCCGGGCCACGCGCGGCTACAATGCGCCGAGCGCTTCAGCGCTCGGCCCGTCGCGACGGATGCGCAGACACTGGCGACGATCAGGCAATGGCAAGACGCGTTGGCACAGCAGATTGCCCAAACCGTTCTGTCATGGCGCAATGACGTCCTGCCGCCTTGCCCATGAGCGCAGGGCCCCTAAAGTTCCCCCTCTTCGTCACCCGGCTCGCCAAGCAACGGCCGGGTGGCGACCTCCGCCGCCGCGGGCTTCGCAAGTCCCAGTATCTGCAACACCGCCGAAGCAGTGCGCTCCGGCAGACCGCCGAGACCTAGCCCCTGATTTGACGGGTTTTCCGCATTCCCCTCCAGCCCTTCGCCCCATCGCAGCTCGGCGGCAATCGCCGCCAACACCGTGCCGCCCGCCGCAATGAAGCGCATCGACGGGTCGTCCGACAAAAAGCGATGCGCGTCCATCCCTTTCTGAACATCGCGCCATAGACGCTGCCCCAACCCCTGGCGCGCCGCCAAAGTCGAAAAGCCCTCCCGCAACAGGAAACGCCCCCAGACCGGCTCGCGTCGCGCGCGCAATAGCGTATGGCGCGTGCACACGGCAATGACCTCCGCCGGGTCCTCCAGATGCCGCACCAGGCGATCCAGACGATCGGCGAACGCCTCGAACACCCATTCCGTCAACGCCGCATAGATCGCTTCCTTGGATTCGAAATGGTTGTAAAACGAGCCAAACCCCACATCCGCCGCTTCGGTGATCTCGTTGATGGTCACCCCTTCCATCCCCTTATCGGCCATCAAGGCGAGCGCGGCTTCCAACAGCTTGGCGCGCGTTTCCCGCTTGCGCCGGGTTGCGCGCGATTCACGGTCAGTCGAGGCGGCGTCACCTGCAACGGCAAGGGACTCTGAAGGGTGCAGCGAGGGGTTGGACATGACGGATCGCGTAGTGGCAAAGAACGCTGAGTATAGGTCATGACATCGTAATTGACAAAATCATCAACTGTGACTTAAATGTCAAAAACACAATAAATGCAGCACACAAGGAGAAAACATGGAGACCCAACCGCTTGTAGACGGAGGCGCCCGCGCGTCCCCGCCAAACCACCCACCCCCTTTGCCCAACCGGGTCGACGTCTTGATCGTCGGATTGGGACCGGTCGGCGCCGTGATCGCCAACCTGTTGGCGCGCTACGGGGTCCACGTCCTCGCCGTGGACAAAGCGCGCGACATCTTCACCGCCCCCCGGGCGATCGCGCTGGACAACGAAGCGTTACGCATCCTGCAGATGGCGGGCATATCCGAAACGGATTTCGACACGGTGGCCATCAGTCATGTCCGCCTGTGCTCGCCGCAACTGGGCGAATTTGCGCGCGCCAATACGCTGGGCAGCCTCGACGGCCATCCCAAGCTGGTGACGTTCCATCAGCCGAGCCTCGAACGGCTCCTGCGCAACCGGCTGAATGACTATCCCGGTGCGCAGGTCGCGCTCGGCGTCACGCTGATGAACATCCGCAACGAACTCCATGAGGTAAGCGCCAAGCTCGACCTGGGACAAGGTCAGATTCATACGGTCCGGGCGGATTATCTGGTCGGGGCCGACGGCGCGGGTTCTCTGGTCCGCAAACTGATTGGTCAAGGCTTTCGCGGTAAAACCTTTTCGGAAGACTGGCTGGTGGTGGACGCCAGCAATGCGCCCAAGCCGATCGATCACGTCGAATTCCATTGCTGCGCCCATCGGCCGATCCCGCGCATGGTCGCGCCTGGCGGGCGGCAGCGCTGGGAATTCATGTTGCGCCCCGGAGAAACCAGTCAAGAGATGGAATCCGACGATCGCGTGCGCGAGCTGCTGGCGCCTTGGGGCCGCATCGAGGAGATGCATATCGAGCGCAAGGCGGTTTACCGCTTCCACGCCAGGGTGGTGGACCGCTTTCGCCAGGGCCGGGTGTTCCTGGCCGGCGACGCGGCGCACGTGACGCCGCCGTTTGTCGGCCAGGGGCTGGTCGCCGGACTGCGCGATGCGGCCAACCTCAGCTGGAAATTGGCCTGGGTCCTACAAGGACGTGCCATGCCCCACATCTTGGACAGCTATGACCAGGAGCGGCGGCCTCACGCCAAGGCGATGATCAATTTTGCCAAATTCATGGGCAAACTGGTCATGCCGCGCAACGCCGTCCTGGCGCTGCTTATCCACGGCCTGATGCGCGCGACGCGCTTGATCCCGCCGTTGCGCGCGCAGTTCGAGGAACTGGAGATGAAGCCCAAGAACGTTTTCCGGCATGGGCTGTTCATCCCCGGCCGATCCGCCAGCAAGCTGCGCCGGGGCGCGTCCTTGCCGCAAGGCTGGGTGCGCGGCGCCGACGGGACGATCCATCTCAGCGACGACGTGCTTGGACCCGGGTTGGCGCTGATCGGCTTCGGCAGCGACATCGCCGCCACGCTCGATAGCGAAACCGCGCACGCCTTTGCCATGGCCGGCGGCAGGGTCGTACAGATCACACACCGGGGGCAAAGCTTGCACCTCACCCAGGGCTGTCACTGGGAGGATCTGGAAGGCGCCTTCCTGCCACGCGCCGTGCCGTTCGGCTGGGCCGTGTTGGTCCGTCCCGATCGCACCGTGCTGTACGACGGGCCAGCCGGCGACGCGGCCCGAATCGTCCGCGAAGGTCTTGCCTTGCTCGGCACGACGGCCGCCCACGCCGCGCCCCCTCTCCCGGTCCATGCAATCCACCCTTTTTAAGGAGCCGCCGATGAAACTCAGCACGGCCCAACCCGCACGCCACCCCAATCCGACCACCAAAGCAACCGCCCTGTCCTATTTGATCTTCGAACGACCGGACCTTGACGTGGCCGAACGGTTTTTGTCCGATTTCGGCCTGCGCACGGCTTGCTACCTCGACAACATGCTGTTCATGCGCGGCACTGGAGAAGCGCCGTTTTGCTATGTCGTGCGCAAAGCGCGCAAGGCGCGCTTCGTCGGCTTTGGTTTACAGGTCGGCAGCGTCGCGGACTTGATGGCGCTCGCGCGACTTCCCAGCGCATCGGCCATTGGGCCGTTGCGCGGACCGGGCGGCGGCCAGCGGGTCACCCTGACCGACCCCTCCGGCTTTCAGGTCGATGCCGTCTTCGGCCAGGAACCGGCCGCGTACCTGCCGCGCCGGCGCGCGCTGCCATTCAACTCCGTCGACACCGTGGTTCGCGTCAACGCCACGCAGCGGCCGCCGCACACCGCGCCGGAGGTCATCCGCCTGGGGCATGTGGTGCTGGAGCTGGCCCATTACCAAGAGACGTGCGCCTGGTATACGCAACACTTCGGCTTCATTCCCAGTGACGTTCAGGTTTTGCCGGACGGTTCGCCGGCGGTGGCGTTCATGCGGCTCGATCTCGGCGACACGCCGGCCGATCACCACACCTTGGCGCTCGCTCAGGGTTTCGCTCCCGCCTACAGCCACAGCGCATACGAGCTGGTCGACGCCGACGCCGTCGGCATAGGGCAGAGCCTATTGCGCGAGCGCGGCTGGAAACATGCATGGGGAATCGGGCGCCATATTCTGGGTAGCCAGATCTTCGATTACTGGCAAGATCCTTGGGGAGACAAACACGAACATTACTGCGACGGCGATCTGTTCACCGCCGCGGTCCCCGTCGGCATACATCCGACCGGCCGGGAGGCGATGGCGCAATGGGGCGATGCCATGCCGCGCAGCTTCACCAAACCTAAACTCACGCCAGCAAACCTCGCCGCGCTGTGGCGCGGCCTGCGCCGCAGCCCCGACCTCACCCTAGCCAAATTGCGAACGCTCGCCAAATTGTTCGCCTAAGGCCTAACACCACAACCTTCGACGAGGCGCACCATGCCATTGCACATACTACATTTCAGCCATCAAGGCCGGACCCAATGGGGCGTGATCCGCCAAGGGCAAATCACGCCGATTCCCGGCGACTTCCACACCACCGCCGCCTTCCTGCAGGCCAACGACATCGCGCAACTGGCCGCGTTGAAGGGGCCGACCTTGTTGGAATCGGAAGTCCAGTGGCTATCGCCGATCACGCGCAATCAGCAATTCATTTGCCAAGGCGCGAACTATCGCCAGCACATGATCGAATCCGGGATGGATCCGGATGCGAAAAACTACAATATGATCTTCACCAAAGCCTCCAGCTGCATCGTCGCGGCCAATGCCGACGTGCTGCGCCCCGGTCATGTGCGCTTTCTCGACTATGAAATCGAGCTGGGTCTGGTGCTCAAGCGCGACCTGACCTCACGCAAAACGGTCACTCGCGATAATCTGCATCAGTATCTCGCCGGCATCGTGATCGTCAACGACTACTCGGCGCGCGACGTGCAAATACCGCAAATGCAGTTCTACAAAGGCAAGAGCTATCGCTCGTTCGGCCCGGTCGGTCCCTATCTCTGTCTGCTCGATGCGCAAGACATGCCGCTGCTCGGCACGCTGGAGCTGACGCTGACGGTAAACGGACAGGTTCGCCAGCGTGACGTCACCGGCAATTTGGTCCACGGCCCGGCGGAGACGCTGACGGAGCTGTCCGGTGTCCATGATCTGTTTGCCGGCGACCTGGTGGCCACCGGCACGCCCGCCGGCTGCGCGCTGAGCATTCCCTCACCGGCCAAACAGCGCATTGCCGCGCTGCTGCCAGAGGCGGCCAAGTGGAAGATGTTTATGAAGGTACAGGCCGCGCGACCGCAATATCTGCAGCCGGGCGACCGGGTGGAAGCGCACATTGCCAGCCCGGATGGCATGATCGATCTCGGCGTTCAACGCAATTGCATCAAGGAGGCCTCATGACGCAAGTGATCGCAGGCCAAACCGATATCCTCGCCGCCGAAGCGCAAGGCATGCCGGCAGACCTGCCCGCCAGTACCTACGACATGATCCTACGCGGCGCGGCGATCAACCCCGATGCCCCCGCGCTCTCGTTCTTCCTGCAAAGCGGCGGTCACCGCAAGCCGGAATGCTGGACCTATCAGGAACTGGTGCGCGACATCACGCGTTGCGCCAACCTGTTGAATCGCCTCGGCATCGACCGTGATGCCGTCGTCGCCTACGCGCTGCCCAATCTGCCGGAAACCCACTTCACGTTGTGGGGCGGCGAGGCGGCCGGCATTGTCTGCGCGATCAATCCATTATTGGAAGGCAATGCCATCGTCGAGCTGCTCAATGCCGCCAAGGCCCAGGTATTGGTGACCCTGGCGCCGTTTCCCAGCACCGACTTGTGGGCCAAGATCCAGCCCGAGCTGGCCAATGCGCACACGTTGCGCCATCTCGTGCTGGTCAACCTGGCCGACCGGATTCGCGGTCCGAGGCAGTGGCTGGCCCGCTGGCTGCAACGGCGCGAGATACGCCGCCAACATGGCCGTGGCGGTGTGCGCGGCGCCGTGCCCGCATCGATGCAGATCCATGATTTCGGCCGCAGTCTCGCGCGGGAATCCGGCGCGTCGCTCGACAGCGGCCGCCAATTCGACCGCAACGATTTCTCCTCCTATTTCTGTACCGGGGGCACCACCGGTTTGCCGAAGATCGCCATGCGCCGCCACGGCAACGAAGTCGCCAATGCCTGGAGCGCCGGCCAAGTCCTGGGCGGCAGCATCGGGGCGGGTAAGACGGTGTTTTGCGGGCTGCCGCTATTTCATGTCAATGCGGCCATGGTGACCGGGCTGCTGCCCTTCTCGAAAGGCGCGCACGTCCTATTGGGCACGCCGCAAGGCTACCGCGGCGCAGGGGTGATCCAGCGTTTTTGGGAGATCGTCGAACACCATCGCGTCAATTTCTTTAGCGGCGTCCCCACGCTTTATGCCGCCCTGCTGGAGGTCCCCCTCGACGGACACGACATTCACTCGCTCGAATTCGGGATCTGCGGCGCGGCGCCGATGCCGGTCGAAGTATTCCGCGCGTTCCAGGAGCGCACGGGTCTCAGAATCCTCGAAGGCTACGGCTTGACAGAGGGAGCCTGCATCAGCAGCGTCAACCCGCCACATGGAGAAAGGAGGCTGGGATCGATCGGACTGCGGCTGCCTGGGCAAGCGATGAAGACCGTCGTGCTGGACGAGACCGGGCGCTATCTGCGCGACTGCGCCATCGGAGAAACCGGCGTGCTGACGATTTCCGGCCCCAACGTGTTCGCCGGCTATACCCTGCCCCAGCAAAACCATGGGTTGTGGCTGGATCTAGACGACGGCCGACGCTGGCTCAATACCGGCGACCTGGCACGCTGCGATGCCGACGGCTACTTTTGGCTCACCGGCCGTAAAAAGGAGCTGATCATCCGCGGCGGCCACAATATCGACCCCGCCGCCATCGAGGAACCGCTGCATCGCCATCCCGCCGTTCAGCTAGCGGCGGCGGTGGCCCGGCCCGACGCGCATGCGGGCGAACTACCGGTGGCGTATGTCCAGCTAAAACCCGACACCCATGTCAGCAGCGAAGAGCTGGCGGCTTTCCTGAGCCGGCAGATCGGCGAGCGCGCCGCATTACCGAAGCACATCCACGTCGTCGAGGCTCTGCCGCTCACAGCCGTTGGAAAGATATTCAAGCCGGCGCTGAAGCGGCTCGAAATCGCCGACGCGCTGCGCGCCGCCTTGGCTGACGATGGTCTTGTGGCCGAAATCGAAGTCATCGAGGACAAGACGCGTGGCATCGTATTGCAAGTGGTGATGGCCGACGCCCGGCATGACGCCCGCGCCGCAGACATTCTGGGCCGCTTCCCCTTCGCCTTTTCCCTATCGTGTCCCGAAAACGGCAGCCAATGCCAGATTGAACGCATGCCGGAATAATTGGCTGTTGGATCAAGTCGACATCATGCCGTCTAGGGCCTGTCTGCAAACTATTTGCGGCTGCGGCCGGTGTCCGCCGGATGCAGCGCGAGGAGTGCGCCCCGCCGCAGTGTCATTCACTGCCAGGGGCAAACGACAAAGCGATGCGCCGGCAGACGCCGGCCCCGAAGGGCTGGTCTGGCAAACGCAGTTCACAAATAGTTTGCAGACAGGCCCTAGGGCTCGGCGCCCCCCGCCGCAATACGACGAAATGTCTTGCGGCGGGGGGCTTTCGCTTTGTTCAAAAAAATATTGATAAATTTATCAATACTGATGAAAATATAAAAATATAAAGGACACTATCATGCTATCTCTTAACGGCTTGTCTCAAATTTATGGCTCGATCGCCGGCTACAATTACAGTACCGGTACCAATAACAGCTCGGCCAGCGCCGATGCGGCAAACGCCACTTCCGGGCAGCAGGATCTCTCGAACATCCGCAACGGTGTGCAAAGCCAAGTCAACAGCGCCGTCGCCTACGCCCAATCCGACCCCAATACCCAACAGCAGCTCAGCAACACCGACAGCACGATCGTTTCGCTCGGCAACGGCGCCGACACCTATGGATCGGGCGATCTCTACACCGCGAGCGGCCGGCTTCAGAGTCAGGCGAGAAACACCGCCGCCACGGCACAAAACGATCACGCCACGAAATCAAGCGCCTATGCCGCCAATTCCGCGCGAACCGCGAACGAAGTCAGCGGGGTGGCGAGTTTGCAAGCAACGACCTTGAACTCAGACTCAGGAAAGAAGCAATAGCCGACGGCGCATTGTCGAGACCTGCCGCGACACGCCTGTCAAGGTCATGGAAAGCTTGATATCATCGGCTGCAATCGCAAGCAATCCAGCATGCATAAACCATGTCCCAAACACCGCGCGCCGCATCGATCAATCACCGAACGCTGGTCGGCCAGCAACGGCGTGAACGCACGCGTCACAAAATCCTCGTCGCCGCTTTAAAGGTGTTTGCGCAAAAGGGCAGCGAAGCGCCGGTCATCGAGGATTTCATCGCCGAAGCCGGCATCGCGCGCGGCACTTTCTACAACTATTTCAGCACCACACAGGAATTACTGCAGGCTACCCTCGTCTGGCTCGGCGCCGACCTCATCGCCTCGATCGAACACGAGATCGGCGCACTGACCGACCCGCTACTGCGATTGACGACCGGCGCGCGCTTGTGGCTTGGCCGAGCGGCATGTGATCCGACTTGGGCCGCTTTTATCGCCCGTCCGGAATTTCTCGACGCCTTGCCCTACGATTCGGTTTTCGCACCCGTCATGGACGACTTGCAAACCGGGCGTCAAAGTGGGTTGTTTCATTTCCCGGACACGCGCGCGGCCTTATCCCTGCTCACCGGCACCCTGCTCATCGCCATGCGCACTTATCTTCGTGGCACGCCCTACCCCGAATACGACACCGATATCGTGCGCATCATCCTGCAAGGACTAGGGGTCGCGCCGGATCGCGTCGCGACGGTATTGGCACAGCCACTGCCGACTCTGCGCCGTACGCCCATGTCGCTTAAATCCAACTGATCTCGCCTGACGCAACGCCCCGCCTCCCCGCCTGATGGCTGCCCTCTTTATCAGATACGCCGTGTTTTCCCTGTTTTTCATATTGAACAATATTGTCATATTGACATAAATCAACAAAATGAAAGATTGTTAGAGCTCGCCAAGTAAAAGAGCGAACCACACAACATAGGGAGATCAAATGAGAAATCGCAGGTACGCGCACTGCGCGGCCGTCGCCACGGCCGTATGCGCGATGGGGCAAGCCGTCTGGGCATCCGGCTATCAATTCGACATTCAAAGCATTCGCGCCCAAGGCGGCGCCAATGCCGGCGCGGCGGAGGCCGCCGACCCCTCGACCCTTTTCTATAATCCGGCCAGCCTGACCCGGTTGGATGGCACGCAATTGACATTGGGCGCGATCGGCGTTGACCCGCACTCCACTTTCAGCGAAAGCAGCGCCACCACCGGCAGCGGCCAGCCGGTGTCGCCAGCCGGCGGCGGGGGCGACTATGCCAAACTGGCCGTCATTCCGCTGGGTTATTGGTCTCATCGCGTCAATGACCGCACAACTGCGGGCATCGGGCTGTTCGTCCCCTATGGGGCCAAGATCGGCTACGACGACAATTTCGCCGGGCGTTATTACGGGCAGAGCATCGACTTCAAGTCCCTCAACATCAACCCGGCCATGGGGTTTCAGCTCAACGAGCATCACCGTATCGGCGTGGGCGTCAGCGCGCAGTATCTGAATGCCACATTGGACCAAAGCCAAGACATGCCCACGACCGCCGGCGGCGTTTGCTTGGCGAACGGCAACAATGCGGCGTTCTGTTCCGCCGCCGCCGCGGCCTACGCGGGCCTGCCGGACGCCAAAGCCCACATAACCGGAGATGACTGGGGTTTCGGCTTCAATGCCGGTTATCTGTACACGCCGGACGCCGCCACCCGGATCAGCCTGGCCTATCGTTCCGCCATCAAGCAGAAGTTGCGTGGTTCGGCGACCTTCACCCTGCCGGGCAATCTACCCGGCGGCGCCGGCTCGCCGCTCAATGCCGGCATTCAAACCGCGCTGGCCAACGGCAACGCCACGCTCGACATCACCACGCCGGAGAGCGCCTCGCTCAGCGCCTTCCGCCAGATCAGCCCTCGCTGGGCCGTGATGGGTGCGTTGAATTGGGTCCGGCACGACAGGCTGCAAAGCATTGAAATCGATATGCCCATCGCGCAAATACCGGGACGGCAGGTCACCTATCCGACGACGTGGCGCAACAGCTGGAGCGCCGCCCTCGGCGCCAGCTACCAACTCGATGCGCAATGGACTCTGCGCGGCGGGTATATGGTCGACCAGACACCGGTGTCCAGTCCGAACAATGCGCTGACCCTGCTGCCGGACAGCACTCGCCACATCGTTGCGTTCGGCGCCAGCTACCAGATCGATACGCACGACGTCATCGACATTGCCTACAGCTACATTAAATTGACGCAGGCGGACATCAGCGATACCAGCAATAGCGCGGCAGGCACGCTGTACGGCAGCTATCACACCCACGTCAATCTGCTGGGCATCGGCTGCTCTCATCGATTCTAGGTTCATTCCCCTCTTGCTCTGGCCGCATTGACCGAGCTCCCCCGGCGTAGCGCTCCGCGCCGGGGCTTTTTGCCGAAGCGGAATTGCATCAGATCTCAGTCTGACCGCTATAACCGTACTCGATCGGCGCCTTGACGTAGAACAGGTTGAGTTTCTCTTCCCGCAAACGCAAAAAGAGCGAGTGCAGTTGCGCTTCGCTCAAGGCCATCGTCACTTCGACCGGCTGATCCGCCAGCTCGAAAAACCGCGCGGAATGAATCTTGTGGTGCCGCCCCAGCCCCTCGGACGCCGCCACCATGGTGGCGCCCTCCAAATTCAGCTTGCGAGCCTGCTGCACCAGCCACTCCGCCAGCGGCAGGCCGGCGTGGGTACGGTCCTGCTGGGTGAAAAACGTCACTTGGTAGCCGTTCATCGTCGTGCTCCCATCGTCAAGCGCGATACCTAAGGGCTATTGTCTGGTGTTCGGCGCAATGCCGCGCGTCGCGCGCCGATTGCGCCCTACGCAACGGGACTCACCTTCACGTAGGGTGCACTCGCCGAAGGCAGTGCACCGCTGATAACGACACGCCTCTGCTTTATCAGCTTAGTGGCTTTGACAGGGAAAGGCGAAGCACGCCAAACAAAACTACAGCCGGTATTGCCGCAGCATCTGCGCCAAACGCGCGGCCAACTGATCCATGCGCCCGGCCTGCGCCGAGGACGACTGCGCCGCGGCGCTCGCCTCTTCCGCCATTTGCGCGATGCGCTCGATCTGCACGGCGATGTTGTTGCTGGCCGAGCCCTGCTGTTCGATCGCCACGCTGATTTCGCCCACGTGGGTCGCCGCATGCTGCGTCGCCTCGCCGATGGCGCGGATGGCCTGGTCGGCCGAATCGGCGCGCGTCACGCCATGCGTCACGCGCTCCTCGGCGGTTTGCATCAGCGCCGTGGCGTGCTGCGAACGCTGACGCATGACTTCGATCGTGCCGGCGATCTCGCGCGTTGACTTGGTGGTGCGCTCGGCCAGCTTGCGCACTTCATCGGCCACCACGGCAAAGCCGCGGCCCGCCTCGCCGGCGCGCGCCGCCTCGATCGCGGCGTTCAACGCCAACAGGTTGGTTTGATCGGCGATATCGCTGATCACCTGTACCACGGTCTCCACTTGCGCGCTGTCGTTTTCCAATTCGCGGATGCTGCCCGCCGCATCGGATACCGATTGCGAAATCGAGCGGATGTCGTCAATGGTCTGGCTGATGGTGCCGGAACCGGCCTGGGCCCGCTCGCCCGCCGCGTTCGACTGCTGCAAGGTTTCCTGCGCGCGCAGGCTGACGTGGTTGATGCTGGCCGTCAGCTGCTCGACGGTTGCCGCCATGCTGGAGGAAGACTCGCTTTGCGCGGCGGCGGAGCGCGATACCTCGCCCGAGGTTTGCGCCAACTGCTGCGCGGCGAGCGTCACTTCGTGCGCGCCGTCGAGGATGGCCCGCATGTTCGCCTGCAAACGCGACAGCAGATGATTGAACGCCGTGGCGGTATGGCCAACCTCGTCCATCTGTTGCACGGTGGCGCGCGCGGTCAGGTCCAGCGACTGATCGACCCGCTCCATGATGTGTTGCATATTGCCGAGCCGTTGGCGGATCACATGCAGCATGCGCAAGCCGATCAGCAGCAAGCCGGCGGTGGCGGCCGCCAAGATCACCAGCAGGATGTCGCGCGATTCGCCATAAGCGCTTTGGCCGATGGCATCGAGCGTATCCGACAATTGCAAATTGAACGCCAGATGATCGTCGATCGCCTTGGTCAACACGCCGCCCGCCACGCCCAGCGTGGCGAACGCGGCGTCGGTGGCCGGGCCGCCGCCGGCGTGCGCGCGGTCCAGATACTGACGCCTCACGTCGCGGTAGCGCTGCAATGCCGTCTTATCGGCCTCGGTCAGCGCTTGGTCGCGCTGCGCGGACTGCGCCTCCTCTTCCACGCCAAGCACGTGATCGTCGCCCTGGGGCGCGGCATCGGCCGCATAACGCTGCAGCAGATCGTCGAATCGTTTATCGATTACCGCCAACTGTTGATCGTAGTCCGCCGCGTGCGCCGGACCATCGAGGGCGCTGCGCAATACCACCACGCGCATCTGACCGACAGCGTCGCGCATCGCGTACATATCTTTGAACTTGGGAACCAGAGACGACTGCACATAGTTGAAGCGAGATTGTGCCTTGCCCAGCTGCCACACCCCGCCAATCCCCACCAGCCATAGCGTCAGCAGCGCCATGGTCAATAGCGCCGTGATACGTTTTGATATAGTCATAGAATAAATGTGTTTTTATGCTGTTGTTGTGTAATAAAACGGAAACGCACATGTTAGCGCAAACAAAGAAAAGAGACCCCCAAATACATCAATATTTGATAGAGATCGCTTTAAAGAGGAGAGATGCCGTGTAGTTTACACAACATACACGCATAATGTATAAATAAAAATAATGATTTTCATGCGTTTCCCGCACACTCACAACGTGTATTTCGACAGTGTGGCGATCTGCTGCTGGGCCAAGCTGTCGAGATGCCGCGCCGTGCCGGCGGTATGCTGCGCGGCGGCGCTCGACTGCTCGGACATTTGCGCCGTGCGCTCGACCTCGACTGCGATGCTGTTGCTCGCCACGCCCTGTTCGCCGATCGCCGTGGTGATTTCACCGATCATGACTTCCGATCGCGCCGAGGCGGCGCCGATTTTCTGGATGGATGCGTCGACCTCGTCGGCGCGCTGGACGCCGGTGGCCACCAATTGCTCCGCCTCCTGCATCTGCTGCTTGGCATGCGACGCGCGCTCGACCATGGTTTGGATCGTGGCCGAGATTTCCTGCGTCGACCGCGCGGTACGTTCGGCCAGCTTGCGCACTTCGTCGGCCACGACCGCGAAGCCCCGTCCCGACTCGCCGGCGCGCGCCGCCTCGATGGCGGCGTTCAAGGCCAAGAGATTGGTCTGGTCGGCAATATCCCTGATCACGCCGATGACATTGCTCACTTGTCCGCTATAGGTCTCCAGCTCGTGGATGCTGCCGGCCGCCGCCGCAACCGAAGTCGAAATTTGGTGAATGTCGGCAATGGTCTGGCCGATGACGGCCGAGCCATCCCGCACCAGATCCCCCGATTCATTGGCCAAGGTCTGCGTCTCTTTGGCGCGTTCGGCGATGTGATTGACGCTGACCGTCATCTGCTCCACCGTCGCCGCCATATTGGCGGCGGCCTCGCTTTGCGCGTGCGAGGCAGTCGAGACTTCCGCCGCCGCCTGCGTCAATTGCGCCGAGGTCGTGCCGACCTCGCGCGCGCCGTGCAGAATGCTTTTCAGGCTCTCCTGCTGTGTCGTCAGCAAGGCGTTGAACGCCGCCGCCGTAAGACCGATTTCGTCCTGGCGGGCGACCGCCGCGCGTTGGGTGAAGTCCAACGACTGGCTGACCTGCTCCAAGGTGCCTTGGATGTCGCGCAAGCCGGAATGGATGATACGGTAGAGCTGCGCGCCCAATAGGCCGGCAACGACGAGGGCGGCGACAATCAACGCGGCTGACAGCATCAGCGCCTGTTCATAGTCGCGTTGATTGCTTTTGACCAGATCGTTGGCCAAGGCATAGTTGAACGCGGCGTGGTCGCTCAAGTTCTTGATGATCACCTGCGCGATCGACGCGCCGGTGATCATCAGATTCTTCACCGCCCCCTCCCTGTCGCCGCGGTCGCTCATTTGCAGCGACTGATCGCGCATCGCGCGGTAACTGGCCATCGACGCCTTGTCGGCTTCCAGCATCTGCCGGTCGGCGTCGTTGGAAATGTCGTTGGCCTGGTAATCGGCCATCGTGGCGTCGAAGCGCTTATCGGCATCGGCGATGGCATTGTGCGCGCTGCTCTTCAAGGCGTCGTTCGGCGCGAGGATCGCCTTCAGCGTCGAGACGCGAATGTCGCTCAGCGCCTGATCCGCCTTCGCCAGCGCTTGCAAACTGGGGAAGGTGTTGCCCGCCACATAGTCGAAGCGCGCTTGCGCCTGTTTCAATTGCCAGATGCCCATACCGCCGATCAGCAGCAACGCGGCCAAGGAAATACCCAGCGTGAACGCAAGTCTTTTAGTGATCTTCATGAATGGCTTCCCCGTCGTTTTATTACCAGCGCATAAAGACAAATAAAATTCTATGCATTCATGTCTAGATATTCCTGGTTATCTTCACGCAAAGAAGTTCGCCAACAGACTATTAATAAAAGAGAAATCACGGAAGAAGAATGCGCTAGCCGCGCCGATGCAGGCGCCAGCTGCACATGAGCGCGAGCGAGGCGAAGCCGACGTTGACGAACATCACGCCGTGGTAGCCCCATAGGCTGGCGATGACGCCGGTCAGGGCCCCGGCGACGATGGTGCCGGTACGGGTAGACGTCATGAACAGCGTGCTGGCGGTGCCTGCATGTTCAGGCATTGTGTCTTGGAAAATCAGCATGCCGATGCTGGCGACGATGCCGATGAATACCGCGTTGGCCAATTGCAGCGCCATCAGCACGACGGGCTGCTGAAACAGCGACATGCCGACATAGAACACCACTCCCGCCATGGCCGCCAAACGCAGCAGAAAGAGCTTGCCGAAGCGGCCGATCACTGCGCCGGCCAGCAGCATGGCCGGAATCTCCAAGCCGGCGGCAATGCTCATCAGCACCCCGGCGGTATGCGCCGGCAGATGCAGCGTGCGCGTGACATAGAGCGGCATGTCGATCAGGTAGAGCCCGTTACAGGTCCACATCAGCGTCGAGGTCACAAACGGCAGACGGATGGCCTTGTTCCATCCGCCCCGCTGCCCCGGACGGCGCTCGCGCGGCCGCGGCGACGGCAAGCGGTAGGCGACGCACAGCGCGCCGATGACGAATGCCAGGCCGGAACACAGATACATGTCGGTGAAGCCGTAACCGGCGGCGATGACGAAAGCCAGCGGTGGACCGATCACCCAAGCGAGCGAAATCTGCGCGCGCATGATGGCGGTGAACATGCCGGCCTCGCGCGCGTCGCGGTCGCCATGCTCGCGCGCCAAGGCAAAGGTCTGCGGGTTGGCGGCGCCGCCGAGGCTGCCCAAGGCCACACCGACGCTGATCAACAACCAGTAGTGACGGCTAAACGCAAACAGCAGGCTGCCGGCGAAACCCGCCAGACAACAGGCGACAATCAAACGGCGCCGGTTGCCGCCGTGGTCGGAATAATGCGCCACCGCCTGACCGATGACGATGCCGCCAATGGCGTTGACGGCATAGAACACGCCGACCAGGAACGGGTTGACCCCGACCTTTTCGGTCAGGAACAAACTCAGCGTCGGCACTTGCAACGCACTGGCCGAGCCGGAGAGAAAGGCCACGACGAGGAAAGCCAGCGAGGTCGCATCCGGCACGCGTTGGCGCAGGGAGGTAAAAGCGGACTTCATCAAGGGGGTATTAACTGATACCAGTGTAGCTAAAACGACTATTTTACCGCAGCCACGCGCGCAGCACCCGCGGCGCTAGCGGCACGAAACAGGGTCGGCGCAATTTGCATACGCGTCATATCTGCACAACGGGTATATCGCAAAGGGCTGCGAGCACGCTGTATATTCCCGCATGGCGCCGTCGCCTCTCGCGCGCTAGCGCTTACCCTCATTGGCCAGGAGAAAAAGTTCATCATGCAGTATCAAGCTGATTCGACACGTTACAACGACGTCATGCCTTATCGACGCGTGGGCCGCAGCGGAATGGTGTTGCCCGCCGTCTCGCTCGGACTGTGGCAAAACTTCGGCGGCGTGGATGTTTTCGAGACCGGGCGCGCGATGCTGCGCCGCGCCTTCGACCGCGGCGTCACGCACTTCGACCTGGCCAACAACTACGGCCCGCCCCCCGGGTCGGCGGAAGAGAACTTCGGCCGCTGGCTCGGCTTGGATTTCAAGCCGTATCGCGACGAAATGGTGATTTCGACCAAAGCCGGCTGGGAAATGTGGCCCGGCCCTTATGGCGGCCCCAACGGCACGCGCAAATACCTGATCGCCAGCTGCGAGCAAAGCTTGCGGCGGATGAAGCTCGACTATGTCGACATCTTTTATTCGCACCGTGTCGACGCGAACACGCCGCTGGAAGAAACCATGGGCGCGCTGGTCCAGCTGCATCGGCAAGGCAAGGCGCTGTACGTCGGCATCTCGTCGTACTCGCCCGAACTCACCTGCCAGGCCGCCGCCATCCTGGCGGAGGAGCACGTGCCGCTATTCATTCACCAGCCGAACTATTCGATGTTCAACCGCGGCATCGAGCACGGCTTGCTGCAGACGCTCGGCGAACTCGGCGTCGGCTGCATCGCCTTCTCGCCGCTGGCACAGGGCTTGCTCACGTCGAAATATTTGGGCGAAACACAGGCGGACACGCGCGCGAGCCGGCACGGCTCGCTAAAGCCGCAGATGCTGAGCGAGGCCAATCTCGAACGCATCCGCGCGCTCAATGAGATCGCCAAGCGACGCGGCCAGACCCTGGCGCAGATGGCCATTGCCTGGGTGCTGCGCGACGCGCGCGTCACTTCGGCGCTGATCGGCGCGCGCACGGTCGAGCAATTGGACAACTCGCTCGACGCCGTCAAGCACCTGGCCTTCAGTGCCGACGAGCTGGCAGAGATCGACCGCTACGCTCAGGATGGCGGCGTGGACTTGTGGAAGGTGTCGTCGAGCATCGGCGCGGCGTCGATTTAGCCATGACAGACCGGCCTGTGGCAAACAGGCCGGCTTCGCTTTGGCAATGGACCGCCGCGCATTATTCAACGGCACAGCCTGGCCGGAATATTGATTGACAACAAATTATTAACAATTGGAAATTATTGGTTACTTAATCAGATTTAGGCTTCGTATATGCTTGAGCCACATTCAACTGCATGAAAGCTCAAAAACGTTTTATGGACATGAAAAAGATTCTGATCGCCTCCGCACTCGTACTCGGCGCGAGCGCACCCGTTTTCGCCGCGGATGTGGCCGTTTCCATCAACGTGGGCGAACCGGGCTTTTATGGCCAGCTGAACATCGGCAACGTCGCACCGCCGCCGGTGATCAATGTGCAACCGGTGATCGTCAATCCGGTTTATGCCGATGAAGCGCCGATCTATCTGCGTGTTCCGCCCGGACACGCCAAGCATTGGAAACGCTATTGCGCCCAATACCATGCGTGCGACAAGCGGGTCTACTTCGTGCAAGACAAGTGGTATCGCGATGAGTACGCGCCGCGTTACCGCCACGACCACCCGGAACACTTTAACGAACATGACGACCACGGCGACCATGGGCATGACCCGCATGACCATCAGCACGATGGCCATGACAAGCGTCCGTGGCAAGACGAGCACGGCGACTGGCACAACAACTGATTAAACCGTTGCCCGCCGACAGAAACCCCCACCCCGCGCCTTGCGGCGTGGGGTTTTGTTTTGCCTTGCCCCGATGTCCTCCCGGTATGGGGTAGCGTGCGTTCGCGAAGCAACGCACGGCCCCAATGCACGCTACAAGACTTGTGCGGATGCCTTGACGGGGCTTTTGTTGGAGATTCTAGGCGTGGTATTTCTCACCACCAAGGCGATCTGACCGTTGCTCATAAGCAACAGTGTTGCATTTTCGCAACTCTTCCCCCGGAATAAATTCAGGAAAAACAACACCTTGACACTTCAGCGCCATCTCCGAGCACTACTTTATTTATTGTACGCATAAAAGTACATGTACGATTATAAAACGAGCTTAGCTCTTCTCGCGTTGTTCCTGAGTGCCGGAAAGCTGGAACGACGGAGGTCATCTCCAAAAACTTTCCGCACAGATTGAATTGTCAGCAGTACCTACTGCTCCGAAAGGAATGGGTTATGAATAAGAAACTAATCGCGATCGCACTGGCCTCCCTGCCGGTAGCCGCCATGGCCGATGTCACCATCTATGGCACCATGAACGCTGGCGTGGAACACGACACCGTCACCGGTGGCGCCTCCAACAACGGCGTGCACGACTACACCTCGGTCATTGGTTTCAAGGGCACCGAAGAACTTGGCAACGGCCTGAAGACGATTTGGCAAGTGGAAAACCGCATCGTGCTGGGTGGCAACACCAGCACCACGGGCACCAACAGCAGCAATTTCGGCTCGCGCCAGACGTTCGTCGGCCTGGATGGCGGCAACCTCGGTACGATCCGTCTCGGCCAGATCAATAGCTCGCTGAAAGACCTGTACGCCGTTGACCAATGGCAATACGACGCGGAAATGAACAACTACCGCGGCGCGGTCAACAACACCGGCGCCAATGGCCTGGCTGTATTCACCAACCAAGCTAACCGCCTGAAGAACGCCGTCCGCTACGACTCCGCGACCTTCTACGGCTTCAGCGGCAACGTTGCTTACGGTTTTGGCGAAAACAAGAACCAAAACAACGGCGTCTCCAAAGCGTCCGACATCGGCACCCTTGGTTTGAACTACGCCTTCGAGAACTTCTCTTTCCATTACGCTTACCAGAAAGAGTTCAACCCGATTGGCGGCGTAAGCGGCGCAACCGACGCTGGCAGCCAAAACGCGACCACTTCCGCGCAATCCAGCGACAACCCGCACACCGCTCACATCAACTACTTTGAAGCGGCTTACAACGGCAACAACCTGTATGTGGGCGTTGCCTATCAAGAGGCCACCGGCTACGACTGGACGGACGGCTTCTCGGGCGACAGCGCATCGTTCACCAACAGCAACGGCATCGGCCACACCTATGCCGGCTCGACCCCGGCTGCGCTGAATCTGAAGACGCGTCAAGCCGCGCTATCCGCCGCCTACTCCATCGGCGCCTTCACGCCGAAGGCAACCTATGCCAAGGGCTGGGATCAGAAGATCGGCGACAATACCCTGAGCGATACCGGCTACGACCAGTACATCCTGGGTGTTGACTACAACCTGTCCAAGCGTACGACGGCCGAGCTGGCTTATGGCCACCTGAAGTTCAAGAAGAACGCCACGGCAGCCGTCAACGGTCAAGACACCACGCTGAACTCGTTCGCAGTGAGCCTGCAACACAACTTCTGATTTCAAACCGGTTAAATGACACAAGGGCTGCCGACACGGCCCTTGTGTTATCTCCACAATGCACCGGTTTTAATCAGTGTTGATGTAATCAATAGCCTATCTGATATTTTAAATATCGTCAGATAGGCTATTCCTTTATCCTTTTATCAACAAAACAAAATATTCATAAACAGCCAATATCTCCCGCGATATTTTTATGGCTATAGACAAAGCTCTCCCCGTAAAATTTTGCAATGCACATTTTCCAAAAACCTCACAATGTTATACTAGTACAACGAGATGAGTTAGTGATTTCGAAGTCAATTGCGTGTCGCTTGGAGAGGAAATCTCCAAGCGACTCTTTTTATCGGTAAACCGTAGAAATAGAGAGACTCGTCCGAAGAGGGCTAACCGGGGCTCTGCTTGTGGCGATTGAGAATCCGGTCAACGCAGATCGATATCGCCTCCAGCGTCGTTGCGCGCAACTGCGCCAAGTCGGACCGAGGGAAATGGGTATTGGCTACGCTGGCGTAGAGGTACCCGATCAACATGGACGAGCGCAAGTCCTGCGCCTGATCTATCTGGGCTTCCGAGGCGCCCGTTTCCTGGGCCAGCTCACGGATGGGCGCGTAGAGGTGCGCGGCCATCATGGAAAAATACTTGGTGGCGGTCAGCCCGGTTTCCATGCGTTTGCATTTAGAAACATCGGTGAGAAAAACCAATCGAAATTTCTCTGGATTATTTTCCCAAAATTCAAAACAACGTTCATTTTGAACGCGAATGCGCTCATGGACATCTGAAATACCTTCCGTATGTTCGAAGGTAAAATTAAACGCCTGCTCAAGGATTTCATCCCACATTGCAATGATCAAATCCACTTTATCAGCAAAATAGTGATAAACCAGCATCGGCGAAATTGATAATTCATTGGCAAGCGCGCGGATGGTAAGCTTTTCAATACCGTGCGTCTGGTAGATATTCTTGGCGGTCGCCAGGATTTCCGCGCGAAATTTCTGATAGTCTTCCTCGCAGCCCCGACGGGTGCGAGGCCGCTTCGTTGAGGGCTTTTCCCCGCTATATGTTTCGTCGTTCATTTATCTTGCTTGCCAGTTCGATAAGTTCGAATCGTTTATCCCTATATGCCCCATCAGGCGGCATGGAAAGAAGTGTACAGGGTGCGGAGACACATGGCCAAATATCGTTATTGTGGCCGTTATGCCGTATCAAACGAATTGCCAGGCGAAACCGCCATCCTGGTGTGTCACCCGCCCGGCCGAGGTATCGGTGAAGTGCGCGGGGAGCACCAGCGCATCCTGCTCCACCGCGAAGTCCAGCAGCCAACGGCGCGATGTCCGCGCCTGATCCTGATCGGCGCAAAACACCGAATTCCATTGCGGCCGGTAGATCTGCATCGGCGTGTGCACCACGTCGCCGGTGAACAGCGCCGTCTCGCCACGGGACGTCAATGAAATCGACATATGCCCCGCGCAATGGCCGGGGGTCGGATGAAAATGAAACCCCTCCAAGTACGCGCCGCCGTCCCCCCCCATGACCACCGACTGGCCGGCGGCGATCACCGGCGCCACGCTGTCGTCGTACACCATCCGCCGGCCCTCTCCGGCCGGTGAGGCGAAGAAATCGAGATCGCCCTGCGGCATCACGTAGCGGGCATTCGGAAAGGTCGGCAGCCATTGGCCATCGACCAGGCGGGTATTCCAACCGACATGATCGACATGCAGATGGGTGAGCAAGACGTGAGCCACGTCCGCCGGCTGAATGCCGATGGCGGCTAGCCGTTCGAGAAACGGCGTTTGCAGCTGATGGAACAGTGCGCTGAACGGGCGCGCCTTGTGGTTGCCGATACCGGTATCGATCAAGATCACCTGCCCGCCCCATTCGATCACCCAGGTATGCACGCTGAGCGTGACGTGCTCGCCGTTGTCATCCAGCAGGCCGCGCAACCGCGGCTGCTCGTTCAACAACCCGGCATCCCAATCGCCATACAGATACGTTGGCGTCAGGCCATGCAACAGGGTATCGGTGACGCGGGTAATGCGGGCGTCACCAACGCGATACGTTTTCGTTTTGGTGTCCATGCGTTCTCCTGCCGGCCGCTTTCATGGCGCAGCGTCATGGCTATTTGGGGAGAGGAATCCTCGTGCCGCTCTTCACTTCCTTGAGGGCAAGGCTGGATTGGATTTTATAAATCCCGTCGATCTTCCGCAGCACATTCTCGACAAAATGACTGTAGGCGTCCAGATCTTCCACCAACACTTGGATCAGGTAGTCGGCGTCGCCCGTCACCTTATGACATGACAAAATCTCGGGATAAGCTTGGATTTGCTGCTCGAAACGATTCGGCGCCTCATCGGCGTGGGCCACAAAGCTCAGTTGCACAAAGGCCAGGACATTCATTCCCAGTTTCTTGCGATCCAGGTTGGCCTGATAGTCCTTGATATAGCCCTCTTGCTCCAAGCGCTTCAAACGGCGCCAACACGGCGTCACGCTGCTCGCCAGCTTCTCCGCCAAGGCCGGCGTGGACAGCGCGCCGTCTTGCTGCAACAGCCGCAAAATAGACATATCTACGGCATCCAGCACTTCTTTAGTTTTTTCTTTTCTCACATCGACACGCTATCTGAAGTTTCTTTTCAAAAGATAACCTTTTCGTAGCAAATAAAGCAAAAATATCGCCTTAACCCCGCACTAAAATGGACGTATTCCCAACGAGAGGATTGAGCGACATGTTGACGATTTTCAGCCCCAGCCACCGCTTGCACCACGCCACGGAACTCAAGGACGGCCACATCATTCCTTGCTTCGAAATGCCGAGCCGGGCCGACACGATCTTGAAGCGCGTCAAGGATATGGATCTCGGCGATGTCCTCGCGCCGGACCGGTACGACGTCTCGCGTTATACACGCGTGCACAGCGAACGCTACGTCCGCTTCCTGCAAAACGCCTGGATCGAGTGGCTGGCGACGGGCAGCACATTGGACGCGTTGCCGCTGGTCTGGCCGGTGCGCGAGCTGCGTCATGATATAGAGCCGGAATATATCGACGGCAAGCTCGGTTTTTATGCGATGGATGCCGGCTCGGCCATTACGTCGGGCACGTGGGATGCGGTCAGCGCCAGCGCCAATACCGCGCTGACCGGGATGTCCCGCATCGTGCAAAATGAAAAGGTCGCCTTCGCGCTGTGCCGCCCTCCGGGCCACCATGCCGGCGCCGAATACATGGGCGGCTATTGCTTCCTCAACAACGCCGCCATTGCCGCCCAAGGCTTTTTGGACGCCGGCGCCAAAAAGATCGCCGTGCTCGACGTCGACTACCACCATGGCAACGGCACGCAGGGTATCTTCTACCACCGGGCGGACGCGATGTTCGTGTCTATTCACGGCGACCCGAAGACGTCCTACCCCTACTTCAGCGGTCATAAGGACGAGCTAGGCGCCGGCGACGGCTATGGCTTCAACCACAATCTCCCGCTGCCGAAGGGCACCGAGTGGGACACCTACGGCGACGCGTTGGATCAAGCCTGCAAGAAGATCGCCCAGTACGCGCCGGACGCGCTGGTGATTTCGCTCGGCGTCGACACCTTCAAGGGCGACCCTATCAGTCACTTTCTGCTGGAGAGCACGGATTTCTTCAAGATCGGCGAACGTCTGGCCGCCTTGAATACGCCCACGCTGTTCGTCATGGAGGGCGGCTACATGGTGGACGACATCGGCGTGAACGCCGTCAACGTCCTGCTTGGTTTCGAGGGGCGGCGTTAAGCGCCGCGACGGAATGACAGAGAGAAGACCAGCCCGTTTTGAATGGGCTGGCCTTTGGGATTTTTTGTAGCGTGGGTTCGGCGCAGAGCGCCAATCCACCACCATCTCGTCGGCCGCATGCCCCCACGGCGATATTGCCCAAACCCTGCCATTTATCTCTGGTCAAGCAGACAGCGCTCGCTATTATGCCCGTCCCTCACCAGCGGCAGCACCACATCGATGCCGATAATCCCCCCCTCGGCGCCATGGTGCACCACCACGATCTTGCCGCCTTGGCCGTGCTGCAGCATGGCGGCAGACAGTTCAAGATCGTCGGCGATCTCAGCAATCGACGCATTGGCGATCGGATTGCGGCGGTCGACGCCGGCAAAACGCCAAAGATTGATACGCGACCAAAACACCAGCAGGCCGCCAAGCGTGCCGGCTATCAGCAGATAAAGCCGTAGAATATCGACGTTTTCCGACAATCGATGCATATCCCCACCGACGGACAGAATATCGCGGCCAAATACCCAAAATAGAACGACAGCCAGAGCCGGCAGCAACAGATAGCACCAGCCAGCCCAGCCCAGCAACGTCAGCAACCAGGAAAGCGCGCGTTGACGCCGGGTCAAAATATGACGGGCCTCGATGATCAGATCATGCTTGGTTGACATGATGTACTCCACGGTCGGGGCTGGTCCAGCGCGCCCGCTTACCCTTCTTGCGCAGCAGTGCCTGCGGGAAAGCTACGATGGTGGTGCCGACATTGATGAGCCAGAACGCCAGCGGATACCAGATCATCCAGTAGTAGTTGCGGCCCAGTCCTTGGTCGTAACTGCTGTCGATCCACTTGCTGACGGCAAACTGCACCATGCAAGTAAAGCCGAGCACGAGGCCGTACCAGCCTGGAATGAAAGGACTGGCCACCGCAATGGTCTGCTTGGGAAACACAAAGTGCAGCAGCCAGTAAACGATGACAAACCCCATCGAATAGGACCAGATCACGCTGAGGAAATACTCGAGATAAATCGGCGCCATGTGCCGATGCCGCCAACGCCCCAATATCCAGGCATTGCGCCACAAGGCCTGCGTCCCGCCTTTGGCCCAACGCAGACGCTGCTTCCACAAGCCGCGCAGCGTTTCGGGCATCAGAATCCAGACCAGTGCGCGGGGCTCGAATCGTACGCCCCAATGGCACAGCTGAATTTTCCAACTGATGTCGATGTCCTCGGTCAGCATGTCCTCGCTCCAGAAGCCAGCTTGAAAGACTGCGGTCTTGCGAAAAGCCGTCAGCACCCCCGAGACCGTGAAGAGCCGGCCATAGGTACGCTGCGCACGCTTGATCAGACCGATAATGGCGGTAAATTCCCCCACCTGCAGACGGCCAAGCAAGCTTGTACGATTCCGGATGCGGGGATTCCCTGTGACCGCGCCAACACGTGGCGAGATCAAAAAATGACGCATCAGCCACTTTCCGGCATACGGATCGAGTACGGCATCGCCGTCAATGCACAATAGAAATTCATGCCGTGCCAGCAGCAGCGCCGTATTCAGTCCAACCGCTTTCCCTTGATTGGGATCCTGATGAATGACGCGCAACCGCGGATGCTCCGCCGCCAACTGATCCAGCGTCGCGCCGGTGGCATCTTGGCTGCCATCATTGACAGCAATCACCTCAAAGTCGGGATAATCCAGTGCCAGCGCATAACCGATGGTTTCCCGCACATGCGCCTCTTCGTTGTAACAGGGAACGATCACCGATATCGGGGGATAAGGCAGCGCCGGAGGCTGATCCAGGGGAGGATCCTTGCGTTCGTAATGGAGATAGTAATGCCCAGCGCCCTGCATCCACAGCCATGCCATAAACAACGGGTAGTAGAAGGCAAAAGCCAACAGCCATTCAATCAGCAGTTTCATATCGACTCATACCCGGCTCATTGCAACGGCAGACTGCGCATGGAGAACACGCGCTTGAAATCGGATAACCGCGGGTGATCCGTGTACACGTCGTCAGGGTAATAGGCGATATGCCGAGCCCCCAACGTATTGAGCAAACGTACCCAATCGATCATCTCCCGTGTCGGCACGGGCCGATGCGTGCGCCAGTCCTCCGCCTGCAACTCAAAGACCGTCTTGTCCAGCGCCCCGGGCACCTGCGCCACATGCTGGAATAACTGCCGCAGCCAGGCATCGGCATCGCCGGCGTTTTCCATATAGGGCATGGCCATGATCGCGACGCGGTCGTAATGCGCAAGCCCGCTGTCCAGCGTCTGGGCATACCATTCACGCGCGTTCGGATTCAGAATGGTCTCCGCGTAATAGTTGCGCGCGGTTTTGACACCGGGTTGCCATTCATTGACGGCCTGCGCGAGCAACATGCTGAAATCATCGAGCAGCTTGATCTTGTCGCTCGTCCAGCGCGCCAGTGCGGCCGGATGGCGGCGAATATCCGCCAACACATCCCCCAAGCCGGCTGCACGATACGCCGCCAGTGCTTCGGGACTATCGTCCTCGAAGTCGGACAGAGTTGCATCGTCATGGAATAGCAGGCCGCTGAAATGCGCGCTCTGAGCCAAGTCCTCATACAAGTCGAGAATCACCTGGCGCGCCTGCGGGGAATAGGGACTGAGCCGGCGATAACCGCGCACCTGGGGCGGGCCGCCATCACGGCTATCGGATAGCACCAGATGGCTGCCGGCCGGGTTGTCCGCCGGTAGGCGAAACGCCAGCAGCGGCATCCAGGCGTAGACTTTGACGTTGCAGCGCGTTTGCAGCTGCCAGGCCACCCGATTGAACAAGTCGGCCCGCATCGGCATGTGACGGTTGGGAAAGTAAAGCGCGCTCGCCTCGCCGCTGCCATCGGGATCGGCATAGGCCTGCAGGTAAACCGTGGACGCCCCCATCGCTTTCACGCGGTCGAGCAAGCGGCCGAGATTGTCTTCCGTCTGCTTCGGATCCGGGTCATAAATGTAGTCCAGATCGATATGCATGATACGACTGGGGTCCGGGGCGATCCCATCGGGATATCGCATGAACTGGCGGAACTGGTCGGCCAGATCCGTCAGCGAGCTGCGCGCATCCATAAGCTCGCGCCGCATCGCCGATAGCGGAGTCTGAGCAGTGTTGACGCCAGCGTCCAGCGACAGGGTAACCGGCATTCCCAGTTCGCCGGCAATTCGGGTCGCCGGCAAAGTGTAACTGCCATAGGGCCATACCATCACCCTCGGGGTCTTACCGGTTTCCTGGCGAATGACTTCGCTGTTCTTCTGCAAGTCGTCACGCACGCGCTGCCGATAGGCCGCCGGCGTTTCATACTGACCATTGGTGTAGAGGCGGCTACTGAGCGCCGGCTCGGCATTGCCTTGAGGGTTGGCCGTCATGCCGGTATGTAGCGCATAAGAATGGTTGGCCACTTCGACCAGGCCGCTCGCCTGCATTTCCCGCACCTGCGCCCAAGTGACGAAACGATTGCGCGGCACCCACAAATCGCCATATTTCACCTCCTGATCCGGACGCGGCGCGAGCCAGGAACCGACGAGCGCAATCACCGCCGGCGCGTTGAACTGGCGCAGGACGGGAAATACCTTGGTATAGACGCTGCGGTATCCATCATCGAACGTCAGCAAAACCGACTTATCCGGCAGCGGCGCGCCGCCGTTGCGGTCGGCCAATATCTGATCGATGCTGACGAAGTGATAGCCCTGCCCCCTCATCCACGACAGCTGCTGCGCCAGCAATTTGACGTTCACCGCGTAGGGATCGCTCAGACCGACGTCCGATTCCGATACCTCGTGGTAGCACAAGATAATTAGCCGGGCATTCGGGTTGCCCGCGGCCGACGCCAACGGCCCGCACAACAACAGCCAGCACAGCAAGATGGTTTTAAACAGGATGTTCATCAAAATCGCCAATTCAGATTGACATAGACCCGGTTATTCAGACTTTGGGCGCCGTCGTAAGGGTGACTGGTACGCGTCAAACCATAAATGAGCGCATTGTCGTGCCCCCATTGCCAGACCTGCTCCACGGTCAGCCCCCACAGGTTGCCGGTCCCTTCGCCGGATTGATAATAGCGGCCGCGCGTCAGGCCGAGGCGCTGGTGCCAGCTGCTGTCATAGCGGCGCCAGAGCGTCCAGTCGTTGCTGACCGTCAGGTTTGTTTCCAGATCTTTGAGAGGATTGAAATACTGCGCCTGCGGCACCTGATCGTTGTGACTGGTCGCCACGCCGGTTTGCGTGCTCAACTGCCAGACAGGCCCTGCCACCCAGCGCTGATCCCAGTCAAGCGAGAGGCTTTGCCGCCGGTTGCCATCCGACATATCGAGCTGGCTCGCCTGCAACAACCACTGGTTATCGTCGCCAGGACGATATTGCAGACTCGCGCGCAACAGGTTGCCCGCCACACCATCCAGGCGGCCCGGCAAGGGAACCTGCGCGCTGTCCTGTTCAAAGCGCGTTCCCAGCGTCCAGAGATCGTCCGGCGTCCAGTCGTAGCCGGCAAAACCACCTTGCCGACCGTGGCCGTCCACCTCGCTGAACAAACCGAACTCGCCCGTCCCATACTGGCTGCGATGCTGCCCCCCCATGCCAAGGGTCTCGTAGCGTGCTTGCTGTGCGGGGGTTACCGTGGAGAAATCGGCCGTCTGCAACTGGTGCTGGCCAAACAGCCGCCAATGTCCGAACGACTGGCTATAAACGCGGATCAGGTTATCCCATGCATTCTGATCCGAGACCCCCTGGCTTCCCCCCATGTCGTGCCCCGTCTCCACCACCAGCTGCGGACGCAGCGCATCGGCAAGATGCTGCTGCCGCTCCTGCAATGCCGCCCAATCGGACTGCTGCGCTTGAACCGTATCCAGCATGCGCCCTGCCTCGCCGAACTCGGCCAGTTCCATTGCCGCATCAGCCTGCCCCAGCAGCGCAGGACGCGCCGTCTCCGGCAACTGATCGACCTCTATGCGCCGGAAAGTCTCCTTGGCTCGCCGCGGCCAGCCGCGCATCAATTGGTTCTCCCCCTGGCCTTGGCGCAAGGTCATGTCGTAAGGCGCATCCGCCAGCAAGCCATCCAACTGCCATGCCGCTACGTCATTGCCCTCCAGGTAAGCCGAAATCATGGCTTGGTGATACGCCACGGTCTGATAGTCCGGATTGAATACCCACTGCCCTGTCGCACCGTCGATCTGATCTCTCGGCACGGAGGCCAATAAACCGGCCATATATTGACGACAGCTGCGATACTGTCCCGACTCAAGCAGGGAATACGCCAAGCCCACTCGCCATTCGATGGCATCGTCGTCCTGTGGCGCCAGGGCAAGCGCGGCACGGTACAGCCCCTCCGCTTCTCGCGGCTGGCGCAGCGCCAGTAGCGAGGTGGCCACCGCCGCCTCGGCACGGGCCGACCAGGCAAACCCGGTATGCTGACGGTACAGGTCGACGGCTTGTTGCCAGCGCTGCCGCTGTTCGAGCAGGATCACGCGCAAGTCGATCCCTTGCTGCCGCATCACGTCGGTCAGATCCGCTTCAGCCAACCAGGCAGCATTGAGCGCCAGCGCCTGATCGGTCTGAGCGTAACGCGTATCCCCGTCCTCCTGATCGGACTGAATCCGGCCCCACACGCCAAGCTCGACACTGCGGTTAAAAACCGCCTCTCGCGCCGGCAAACGGCCAAAGCGCATCGGCGCGCCCGCCAGCGTCTGCTGTTGCGCGACCAGCCCCATGGCCTCCAATACCGTCATGTAGTCGTCATTGAGCACAGGGTCGGCGGCATAGCGCGGTTGCCACCGCATCAGCCACACCAGCGCCTGCGACCACTCCTCCGAGCCCATCAGCAGTTGCGTCCGTTCACGGGCCTCTTGCAAAACGGGATCGGCTGCTGCGGATACGGCGCCATCGGGCAAATCCTGGGGGTGCCGCCGCTTCTCGAACCACCGTGCGACCAGCGCCTTTTGCGCGTCGTTCCCCTCCCGGGCAACCGCATCGTGCAACAGGGTCAATGTCCGCGCGGTCATGGCCATCTCATGCTCTTGCGCCAATTGCAACGCTTGAGCCACGTGTCCCTGCCGGCACAGCATGAGCAGGTAGTCGTTAAAAAAACCGATAGGTGGAAGCGACCGCTTATAGACCTCGGCGACCAGGGCCGCCTGGCCGGCGCCGGCCTTCTGCGCAAAACCGGAAAGGCGATAGAGGGCCGCCTGATCGTCTGCCGTCATCACACCGTTCGGCACCGGCACGCCAAGGCGTGCCAGCACGGCGCCATAACGTTGTTCAAGCTCGGGATCGGCAGGAAATTGATCGCGCGCATCGTGCAAATAATCGAGCGTGCGGGCATAGTCCCCGGAGAGCATCAGTACGTAGGCGCGGGCGCGGATCAGCGTCAGCGTATCCTGTTCGCCGCGCGGCACAGCCGCATCCAGCGTTGCCAACGCCGCCGAGGACTGTCCCGTCTCGGCCAACACCATGGCAAGCCCGGCCTCCGCGTCGACATCGGCGCCAAGACTGGCTGATCGCCGATAAAGCTGCTCGGCCAGCGCGTAACGCTTGAGATCGCGCGCGGCTCTTGCCAGCAAACGCAATGTTTCCGGTCGCAACGCACTCTCATGCCCCTCCGTCATAGCCAGAGCCTGCCGCATTTGTCCCGACCAGCACAGCAGGGTCAGATAATCATTCAGCAAAGGCGTGCTGAGCGGCCCCTTGGTGCGCTCGGTTTCAATCAGAGACAGCGCTTGACCGGCATCACCGGCGCGGGCCTGCACAATCGCCCGCGAATAGCCGGAGGTTTGCCACAGCGGAAGGGCAATGCTCAAAGGGGAAGTGACAAGACACATACATGCCATGCCAATGAACCACGTCATCGATTTCATTTTATGACATTGTCATTACATAAGGCCGATATGCATCCTATCGCCGAACAGCCCGATATAAGCGTCAGCCTCATCATTTGCGGGAACGAAGACACGAAAACACACAAACCGTGCATTTTCTTTTTTAAATCAAAAGATTAATTGTTTGATAGCAAAATCAATCAGCACAAGAGAGAATAGAAACAATTTCAATCTAGTTTGATTAACTAAACTTACAAATACGATCCTAACATAATTTTTAATACGAAGTAAATATTGATTTTGCATCGCTCAAAGCATTCAGGCCACACGACGCCAGAACGCCACCCCGTTCCGGGAGACTGTGCTTGCACTTAGCGTAGAGAGGGTTCGGCTCGCAGCGACAACCCGCGGCTATCTATTGGGAAGATTCGGATAGGTTGCTTTGCGAACGCATCACGTGCGGGAAGTGTTCTTGGCGCCGGAACCGGACTCGAACCGAGGCCGGCATTTGCAATCAGCGATCAATCGTTGTCGCCACAACCGCTCGCCTGTTCCTATTACTCAGAATGCCATTCTGCTCGACCAGCACATTGGCGAGGGTCCGCAGCGGCGCGAGCCCGGTTCATCTCAAACGCTTGGTATTTCTGCTGTACGCGCGCATCGGAATACTCGCCCTCCACGGTATTCTGAATACTGCGTCCATCCAATCCTTGAATGCCATCGATAGCGCTGCCCCATAAACCCCGACCGCGCGAAGCCCCAATGAAAGGACGAAGATAACAGTCTAAATGACCTTGGCCGGGGGAAGAAATTTCAGCACTCAGCGCCGTCAGATAGTCGTCCTTGCTCGTATGCTGCCATTCGATACAGAAGCCCGCCCGATGGCAAAGCTCACTATGGATGATCAGCATCGTCCGCCCGTTTCCATCAAGGAAGGGATGACCATAGGCGAACCAGCCCATAACCTCGCCCGGGCGCTGTCGCAGCGCCGCCTTGTCTTGCCCGATACGCAACCCCTGCTCCACGGCGCGCCGTGCATCGAGAGGATGACAAAACATTGTGCTGCCTTTGGACACCGCGCTGTTAGGCACCGTAGCCGCACGATCCTGGCCGGCCCATGGATAGAACGCAAAGAACAGAAGGCGATGCACGGCGAGGAAATCGCCATAAACGAGCGTTTTGCGCTTTGCCACATAGGTCAAAGCTTCATCCAACCCTGCACGAAACATCGTGTGCTCAAGCTCACGAATGATTTCCGGGTCTTTTTCTTCAAACCGGTTTCGCAGATAGCCTACTTGGTCAAAATCCTTAAACGGATCGAACATGCCGTCTCCGCTCCCGCAAATAATTGACCGCTAGCGTCGCGACCTCTTCCTTTGATAACTTGCCCGCACGTTTCAATGCGATCAGGAGATCCTCCGTGCTATCCGACGTCACCTCGTCTCCAGCTAAGCGTGTCGCCGACTCAGCCCACTGATCCATGGGATTGCTGGCGTAGGTCACCGCGTACCGCTGAGCCAACTTTTGCACAAAATGAGCGACACCCACTGTCGGAATCGCCAACGGCTGCTGTCCCTTGGCATCTCGACGTCTACGCCGATAGCTACGGAAATGAACGCGTATCCCTTCGATGACCAGCGTGCGCGAAACGCGCGGCGTTTCAGTCTCGATCACCAATGCACCCTCGCCAGCTACCTCAGAAGCATAAGGAGGAAGCACTTCATGCAGCACGAGCCCTAACTTCTGAGCGACCTCGCGGATAATGACCTCAAACCCCGCTTGAGGCCCAACCACCCCGCCACCCGCCTCGCGCTTCGACTTAACATAGATTCCAGTCGCCAAGCGAAGAAGCTCACCGCTACGGAGCAACGCATCCAAAGCATGTGTTACCTGGGTTGGACTGCCCAAAGCCGCAACGTCCGAACGCAATACCACTACACTCGCACGACGCCTGATCGACTGCCGCACCCGATCTTCAAGCTTCACGATGAACTCCTGTTACCCACCCTCTCCGATTTTAACAGCCAACTATGCAAAACTCAATTTTTCCGTTATACAGCAAACACTTATCCGTACATACATTGCCGCACAAACGGCATAATTTGTCATAAACAGAGACTTGCGCACAAGCTGAGGGCACCTCTCCGGCGATTTGATAACGCATGCTCAATGCCCAGGTAATGCGGCTAGGAGGATTTCAGAAGCAGGATTTGGTGCCCGGAACCGGACTCGAACCGGTACAGGAGTTTCCCCCCGGCGGATTTTAAGTCCGCTGTGTCTACCATTTCACCACCCGGGCGGGCGACGCCAGCGGATGAGCGCTGGCAAGCGAAGAGACTGGCGATTGTATGTGCCCAAGCCCCCTGCTGGCAAGTCGGCGTGTCGGTGACGGTGTTTGTTGCATTCTTGTGCAAATGTTAAGCAAGGAGCAGACAAGCTTGGCGGCAAGCCTTGCCATCCTTTATATCAGATCGTAATATTTAAACGCGGGAATATTTCCCACAAAACAAAACAAACATCAAGCCATGACACCGCCGACCGCTCAACACACGCTGCCTTACCACAACCCCGACCGGCCTTGCGGCTGCCATACGCCAGGCAGTCATACGCTGCCCTGCCGTTTGCGCCATGCGCCTCGGCGCTTCGGCACGGTCTGGGAGACATGGACTGGCCGGCTGGCGGACCGCTTCATCGCGCAACCGGCGCTGCTGTGCCTGCTATCGGTCGTGGCCTGGTACCTGATCAGCCAGGTGGCGTTCACCAATCTCGACGCCTACGGCGACATGGTCGAGGCCTATGTCTTCACCCCCTACTGGGAACTCGGCACTTTCAAACATCCGCCGCTGACCGGCTGGGTGGCCAAGGCGTGGTTCGCCGTCATGCCGCACACGGTGTGGGCATTCTTTCTGTTGTCGAGCCTCGGCATGCTGATCGGCACCTTCGGCGTGCTGCGTCTGGCCGGCGAATTCATCCCGGACGACCGCCGCGCGCTGATGTTGATGGCGTTGAGCCTCACGCTGCCGTTCAGCACGCTGGCGTTCAAGTTCAACGCCAATAGCATCCTGCTGCCGATCTGGCCTTGGCTGACGCTGATGTTCGTGCGCTCGCTACGGGGCGGGCACGGCGGGTATGCCGTTGGGCTGGGGATCTTAGGCGCGCTGGGCATGCTGGGCAAGTACTACACCGGCGTGCTGCTGGCCAGCATGCTGATCGCCGCGCTGGCCACCCGCGTCGGCCGCCGCTGGCTCGGCACACCGGCGCCGTGGCTCGCGCTCGCCGCCTTCGCGCTCTGCCTTTGGCCGCATGCGCTATGGGTGCTGCACCATGGCGACTCGACACTGAATTACGTCGGCCGCAAAGCGGATCACCACGTCGACTGGAAGCATCTGGCGAGTTTCCTACTATCGCCGCTGAGCTACGGTGGCGTGGCCTGGGGACTGATACTGGCCGCCGGCTTCAAGGGCACGCTGGGCAAGCGCGTACGCGCCTCGTTGCGTCCGCGCGATGGCGGCAATGACGTGCTCTTCTGGCTGACCTTGTCGCCACTGGCGATCACCGCGCTGTTCGCGCTGTGCGGTTATGTGAAGATTGCGCTGCACTGGGCGATACCGCTGGCTTACGTGCTGCCGCTGTTCTGGCTGACGCGCGCCAACGGCTGGCAAATCGAACGCGCGCGCGAGTTGCTGCGGGCGCTACCAGCGGTATGGCTGGGTTTGCTGCTGCTGGCGGCGGGTTTCAAAGGCTACGAGGCCTATGCGGGCACGCTGTGCCACTACCGTGACGACGCCGCCGCCGCGCGCGCCATCCTGGCGGCGCGCCCAGGCAAACCGCCGGTCTGGATCGGCGGCGGTTGGCCCGACGTGGCCATTGTGCCGTTCTTCGCCGACCCGTCGGTGCGGGTGGTGCCCGGCGTGCCGGACAGGCTGCCGGCCGGGGTGACGCCGGTATTCGGCTGGCGCGATCAGCCGGGCGCGCTGCTGTGCGCGCCGGACGACTCAACCTGTCAGGCACAAGCGGCGGAATGGATGCGCCGCCAGGGCCGCAACGACCGCCCGGTCGACATCCGCGTCGAGCGCCATGGCTGGCTGTTCCCGCGGGCGGTGCCGACCCATTATTTGGTCTATTGGTATTGAAATGAGTTACGAGACGTCGGAGAGATAGCGGGTCGGGTCGAGGTTCCATTTGCGCGGGTCCTCGTAGCCGATGATGCGGTCGCCGCCGCCGGCGCCGAACGGACGCGACAAATCGATTAATTGAGCGGGAATATGCAGGTTGGAACGGGTGGAGAAAAAGGCGCGCACTTTCGGTTTGAGCACTTCGCTCTCGTGCGGCTCAACCACCACGGCGATGCGGCCGCTCTCCAATTTGACCAGCGTGCCGACCGGATAAATGCCGATCGCGGTCATGAAGGCGCGCATCAGCGAAGGGTCGAAGTGATGCCGGCTCCACTCCCACATTTTTTTCAGGGCGGCGGTGGGCGGCATGGCGGTGTGATAGCAGCGATCGGAGGTGATGGCGTCGTAGACGTCGGCGATGGCGGCCATGCGCGCCATGCGGCTGATGGTCTCGCAGCCCTGGCCATGCGGATAGCCGCTGCCGTCCAGGCGCTCATGGTGATTGAGCGCCACGTCCAGCGCCTCGTGCGGCATGCCCTCCACCCCTTGCAGAATTTCCAGTCCGTGCTTGGGGTGGCGTTTCATCACCTCGTACTCGTACTCGGAATACCGGCCGGGCTTATTGAGAATCTCCACCGGCACGCGCACCTTGCCGATGTCGTGCAACAGTCCGGCGACCCCGGCCTGGTGCAGCATGGCGCGGTCGCAGCTCAGGGTATAGCACAGGGTGATCATCATGGCGCTGACCGCCACCGAGTGCACCAACGTGTAGTCGTTTTGCGCACGCACGCGCAACAGCAGCAGCAAGGCGCTGTCGTTGCGCAAAATACTTTCGATGATTTCGCTGACCAGCGAGTCGATTTCTTCCAGGTTGATGGCCTTGCCCATCTTGGCGTCGTGCATCACCGAACGGATGATGCGGGTGGCGCGGGCGCGCAGCCGGCGCGCGTTGGGCAATTCCTCGGCCACGGTGGTGCAGCGGTACGGCGTCTCGCTATGCACCGCCGCTTGCATCTCTTCCATCAGCTGTGCATTGACCTCGGCCTCGGTGGGCGCGTCCTTGTCGTCCAAACCGCGCGAGGTGTCGATGTACAGCTCATGGATGCCGGCGGCGATGATCCGCTCGATCATGCACTCTTCCGTCACCAGGAAGCGATTGCGCAGGAATGGATGCGACATCCATCCTGCGTTGAGGTTATGCAGAAACATGCCCGGGCGTAGTCGCTCAACGGGGATTTTCTTAATCATCTTGACCGACGCCGGTTAGAAGTTGGACAAAGGAACAACCGCATTTCCGAATTTCCGGACCACCGTGAGCTTACCTTACGTCTATCTTACATCTGCCTGACACCTGACGAAGCCACGATCCTACCGCAATCATTTCATAAAGTTAAATAACATTCTGCTGCGACTTCGTCCGCAAATCAAACGCGCTCGTATAACAGCGAACGCTAAGGAATCCCTTGTCATTGCCAACAGATTATTAAAGAAGACACATACTATTGGCAAACAACGCTTTAAAGGCAGGAATTATTTAATACAAACGTTTTTCGGTAAAGTCCTGCCTAACCATGACAATCGCTATGCTAATATCACCGTCCATGCGTAATAAGCACCCAAAATAAGAAAGGGACACGATGGATTGGCGTCAGGAGTTGCTTGCCAGCGGCCTTTGGCTGCTCAAAACCTATGTGATGGTGATCGTGCTGTGCACGATCGGCGTACTGTTGCTGAAACGCACCACACAGTGGGGCAGGCAGTTCTGGAAATTGACCGGCCCGTATTTTTCGCCCCGGCGCCACCCGCGCGTCTTGGCCGTTTTGGCGCTGATCCTGCTGCTGACGTTGATGTCGGTGCGGCTCAATGTGCTGTTCTCCAATTGGTACAACGGTTTCTATACCGCGCTGCAACAGCTGAACGTCTCGGCGTTCTGGCGCGAGATGCTGGTATTCAGCGCGCTGGCCGCGCTGCACGTGGTGCGCAGTCTGCTGGAATTCTTCGTCAATCAAGCCTTCAGCATTCATTGGCGAGAGTGGCTGAACGAGCACCTGCTGTCCCGCTGGCTCGACCGCCAGGCGTATTACCGCAGCCAATATCTGGACAACCCGGCCGACAACCCCGATCAGCGTTTGCAGCAAGATATCGCCAGCCTGGTGTCGGCGTCGCTGTCGCTATCGATGGGCGTGGTCAACGCGCTGGTGTCGATCGTCGCCTATACCCTGCTGCTGTGGGGACTGTCCGGCGTCTTGCCGCTGTTCGGCTATCAAATTCCGCGCGGCATGGTGTTCGCCATCTTCATCTACGTGCTGATCGCCACGCTGTTCGCCTTCCGCATCGGCCGGCCGCTGATCCGGCTTAACTTCCTCAACGAGCAACTGAACGCCGACTACCGCTACGCGCTGGTGCGGGTGCGCGAATACGCCGAGAACATGGCGTTCTACTGCGGCGAGCGCGTCGAGGGCGCACTGCTGCGCAGCCGGTTCGGCGCGGTCATCGCCAACGCCTGGCAGATCGTCTACCGGTCGTTGAAATTCCAAGGCTTCAACTTCGTCATCAGTCAAACGGCGGTGGTGTTTCCGTTCATCATCCAAGCCAAGCGTTTCTTCGCCAAACAGATCACGCTCGGCGACATCATGCAGACCGCGCAGGTATTCGGCAGCTTGCACGACAACCTGTCGTTCTTCCGTCAGGCCTATGACGATTTCGCTTCGTACCGCGCGGTGCTGAACCGTCTGTCCGGTTTCGACCAAGCCATCGATCAGGCCAATGCGCTGCCGGTGCCGCAACGCCGCACCGACGGCGCGCGCGTGGCGCTCGAACACTTGACCGTGCGCCGCCCGGACGGACGGCCGCTGGTCGCCGATGCCGTGCTGGAGGTGCATGCCGGCGAACCGTTGCTGATCCGCGGCCGCTCGGGCGTCGGCAAAACCACGCTGTTGCGCGCCATGGCCGGGCTGTGGCCCTATTGCGACGGCCAGGTGGTACGGCCGGAAGAACGGGTGATGTTCTTGTCGCAGCGGCCGTATCTGCCGCTGGGCACGTTGCGCGACGCGCTGTACTACCCGCACCCGGCCGTGGCCGACGACGCGGCGGCGCGCCAAGCGCTGGCCGACGTGCAGCTCGGCTATCTGGCAGAGCGGCTGGACGAACCGGCCGACTGGACGCACATCCTGTCGCTGGGCGAACAGCAACGCCTGGCCTTCGGCCGGCTCCTGGTCGGCAAGCCGCAAGCGGCCTTCCTCGACGAAGCCACCTCGGCCATGGACGAGGAACTGGAACAGGCGCTCTACAGCATGCTGCGCGAGCGTCTGCCGCAGGCGGTGCTGGTCAGCGTCGGCCATCGCAGCACGCTGCTGCGTCACCATCCGCGCCAACTGACGCTGGAGGGCGAAGGTCAGTGGGCGTTGGCGGGGGCATAAGAATCTCTAACAAAAGCACCAGCCAGGCATCCGCTCAGGTTTTGTAGCGCGCATTCGCCGCAGGCAATGCACGTCTTGAGCGAGTCCTCAGGCCGTGCGTTGCTTCGCGAACGCACGCTACCCAACCACGGAATGTGTTCTGTTAGAGGTTCTAAGCCACCGTCAACCGCCGTTCACCCCCGGATCGCTGAGGCCGTGCCGGCCGGTTTCCACCCGGCCGGCCAACCGCCGGTGCCAGCGTGGCCGTTCCACCAGACTCAAACTCAAATCGTACCAATCGTCGCGGCCGCGCACGTCCCAATGCACTTCGCGCCACGCGCGCTCGGCCAGCGCCACCCGGCGCGGCGGCCCCGCGTCGCCCGCGGCGGCGATCACCACCGTGCACGGCGTGCCGCTGTGATGGATCAACACCAGCCGCAACATGCGTAAAAGCGGGTCCTCATGCACGCGCAGTTCGAGCAGCGGATCGCCGACGTCGCCGGCAAACTCGCGCACGAAGCCGTTCGGCCCATGCACCCCATACCAGTAATCGTCATCCTGATGCCAGGTGTCCGTCAGCTTGGTGCGCGGCCCCAGCGTGTAGTGCCACGGCCCGTCCACCCGGCTGGGCGCGTAGACGATCATGCTCGCGCCGGTGTCGCCGTGATTGATGAAATCGAGCGTCAGCGACCGCCCCGCGTCGGCGGCAACGCCATGGCACGCCAGCCGGTAAGGCAGCGCGCGCGATAGCCGCCGCCCGGGCTCCTGCCGCGGCATCGACGGCTGACTTGGCGTCGACGGCGCCGGCAAACGGCACGACGCCGCGGCGCTGGACTGATAGTCGGCGGGATCGGGCAGACTCGGCCAGGACAGGTCGGTGTGCGAAAAATCGAAGGCCGAGGTCAAGTCGCCCGTCACCGTACGCCGCCAGGGGGAAATATTGCTTTCCTCGATGCCGAAGCGCCGCTCGATCAAGCGCAACACCGAGGTATGGTCGAATTGCTCCGAGCACACCCAGCCGCCCTTGCTCCATGGCGACACCACCAGCATCGGCACGCGCACGCCCAGACCGATCGGGGTACCCAGGTAGCGCTCGCCGCCGACGCTGACCGTGCTTTGCCCTTGCCCGGCGTGGAGCGCCGGCACCGGGCAGGGCATGTGGTCGAAGAAGCCGTCGTTTTCGTCGTAAGTGATGAAAAACGCCGTGCGCGCCCACACCGCGGGGTTGGCGACCAATGCAGCCAACAGCCGCGCCGTCAGCCATTCGCCCAGCGCCGGCGAATTGGCCGGATGCTCGCACAGCCGTTGCGGCGCGACGATCCACGACACCTGCGGCAGCTGTCCGCTCTGCACGTCGCGGGCGAACGCCTGCACCAGATAGCGGCCATCGGACGCGACGGCGTTGTCGCGGGTCGAACCGGGCACGATGGAACGCGCGCGGCGCCAGGCGTCGCTCTGCCGGTCCAGCTTGCGAAACGCCTTGAAATAGGCCAGCGCGTTGTCGCCGTAGTTGTCGTACTCCTGATAGACCTGCCAGCGGATGCCGGCCCGCGTCAGGCGTTCGGCCGTGGCGGTCCAGCGATAGCCCGAGAACAGCGGCGAATCGTTGGCCATATCGGCGGTCCAGTTGCCGTCGTCGACGTTGGTCACCGTCTGGCCGCTGGTACCGGAAAACAAATACAGCCGGTTAGGATCGGTCGGCCCCTGCATCGAGGCGTGATAGCCGTCGCACAAGGTGAAGGCGTCGGCCAGCGCGTAGTAGAACGGGATGTCCTGGCGCATGAAGTAGCCCATGCACAGCGGCGTTTTCAGCCAAGCCCAGGCATCGTGGTTGCGCCAAACGATTTGCGAGCCTTTCCAGCTGTGATCCAGGCTTTGCTGGCACAAGGCGCCGCTTTGGCGGCTATCGAAATGAAACGGCAGCACCTCGCTGCCGCCGAGCCACGGCTGATGGAACACCGACTTGCCGCTGGGCAGCGGGATGGGGCGCGGGTCGCCAAAGCCGCGCACGCCGCGCAGCGTGCCGAAATAATGGTCGAACGACCGGTTTTCCTGCATGAAGATCACGATGTGCTCGATATCGCGCAAGTCGCCATAGCGGCTGGCGCCCGGCAACGACAGCGCGCGCAAGATCGGCGCGCTTAGCGTCCGCTGCAGCGCGCTCGCGCCCATCATCGCCGCCATGCCGGTGAGAAACCCGCGTCGGTCTGTTGCCATCCTCTTCCCCATCCTTATCACAATCGATGAACTACCGATCAATGAAAGATCACGGCGGAGATGGCGGCTAGGACCGACCGGCCAGTTTACGCGGCGCGATCGCGTGCAGCGGCGCAACGATTGTCAGCGCCGGGCGAGACCGATACACTTCCTATACAAAATGATGAATGGTTAACACATGCCCAAGCAATCCAAACGCCTCGGTCTGCTCTGGATCGTTCTCGCCGCCTGCGGTTACGGCAGCATGGCGCTGTTTGCGCGTCTGGCCTATGCCGATGGCGTCGATACCACGTCGCTGCTAGCGCTGCGCTTCACGCTGGCCGCCGTGGTGCTGGGCGTTTGGGTACGGCGCCAGCGCATCGCGCTGCCGCGTGGCAAGGATCTGTGGGGGTTCGCCGGGCTCGGCGCACTGTTCGCCTCGATGGCGTGGACGTATTTCTCGGCGCTGCATTACGCCAGCAGCGGCTTGGTGGCATTGCTGGTTTACGTTTACCCGGTGATGGTGGCGGTGCTGGGCGCACTGCTGGGGCTCGACCGCTTCGGCCGCGCCGAAACCGTGGCGCTCGCCGCCTGTGCCGTGGGACTGTATCTGTTGTTGGGCCAGTCGCTGCATGCCGGTAGCCCCATGGGCATCGTGCTTGCGCTGCTCTCCGGCTTGCTCTACGCCATTTATATTCTGTGCAACAGCCGTTTCGGCCAAGGCGTGCACCCGCTCGGCGCTGCCTGGGTGGTGATCGTCAGCGCCGCGGTGATCGATAGTCTGATCGCCGCCGGCCTGCACTTGACGCTGCCGTCGAGCCCGACCGGCTGGGGCGCGCTGGTGGCGCTGGCCTGTTTCAGCTCGGCCTTGGCCAACTCGGCCTTTTTGATCGGCTTGCGCCACGTCGGCCCGACGCTGGCCTCGGTGCTGTCGACCTTGGAGCCGGTGATCACTGTCAGCCTCGGGCTCGCGTTTCTGGGCGAATCGTTAAGCCCGAGCGCGCTGGCCGGCAGCGCGCTGGTGTTGTCGGCGGCGGCGGGCCTGGCGTTGGCGCGCGCCCGCGCGCCAACCGCCCGCACCGCCTGATCAGCACTCGATCACGTTGACCGCCAGGCCACCGCGCGAGGTTTCCTTGTATTTGTCCTTCATGTCGGCGCCGGTCTCGCGCATGGTGCGGATCACCTTGTCGAGCGAGACGAAGTGGTGGCCATCGCCGAACAGCGCCATGCGCGCGGCGTTGACCGCCTTGACCGACGCCATGGCGTTGCGCTCGATGCACGGCACCTGCACCAAACCGCCGATCGGATCGCAAGTCAGGCCCAGGTTGTGCTCCATGCCGATTTCCGCGGCGTTTTCCACCTGTTCGATATTGCCGCCCATGACCTCGGCCAGGGCGCCGGCGGCCATCGAGCACGCCACGCCCACCTCGCCCTGGCAGCCGACCTCGGCGCCGGAGATCGACGCGTTCTCTTTATAAAGGATGCCGATGGCGCCGGCGGTCAGCAGAAAGCGCACTACACCCTCCTCATTGGCGCCGGGGTAAAAGCGGGTGTAATAGTGCAGCACCGCCGGAATGATGCCGGCCGCGCCGTTGGTCGGCGCGGTAACCACCCGGCCGCCGCTGGCGTTTTCCTCGTTCACCGCCAGCGCGTAGAACGACACCCAGTCCAAGACCGTCAGCGGGTCTTTGAGCCCGGCCTCGGGGCGGCTGATCAGCTTGCGGTACAGCTCGGCGGCGCGGCGCTTGACGTGCAGCCCGCCCGGCATCGTGCCCTCGCGCTCCGAACCCCGGCGGACACAGGCCTGCATCACTTCCCAAATGCGCAGAAGCCCGGCCCGCACCTCGTCCTCGCTGCGCCAGACCTTTTCGTTTTCCAGCATCAGCCGGCTAATGCTCCAACCCTGCTCGCGGCATAGCGTCAACAGCTCCTTGGCGCTGTGAAAACGGTACGGCAGCGCGGTGGTGTCGGGCGCAATGCGGTTGGCCCCGGCGGCCTCCTCGTTGACCACGAAACCGCCGCCGACCGAATAGTAAATCCGCACGAACAGCTCGTTGCCGGCGGCGTCATAGGCGGTGAAACGCATGCCGTTCGGATGGTAGGGCAAGGTTTCGCGCCGGTAGAGAATCAAATGCGCCTTCTCGTCGAAGGCGACCGGATGCTCGCCCAGCAGCGTCAATTGCTTATGCTCGCGGATGGCCGCCACGCGCGGCTGCACGCTGTCGGTATCGACGGTATCGGGCTCCTCGCCTTCCAACCCCAGCAGCACGGCAACGTCCGAGCCGTGGCCGCGGCCAGTGGCGCCGAGCGAGCCGAACAGCTCGCTCTTGACCGCGACGACGTCCTTGAGCAGATCGCGATTTCTCAGGCAGTTGGCAAAACGGCAGGCGGCACGCATCGGGCCGACGGTATGGGAACTGGACGGGCCAATCCCCACCTTGAACAAATCGAACACACTGATAGCCATGGTTTCTACTCTTGTTTGCTCTTATTTGAATGATAGTTCCGTCTGCGGCGGAAACGGGGTGCGCCCGCCACGGGTAAGGTCCTCGGAATCTATTCACTTCGCATCGCGCTGTCAAACAATCGCCAATCGCCAAGCGACGCAATGAGCCGCTTTCTGGTAAGTTGCCCGCATAGCATCATTAGATGGAATATTTCGCCATGCCCACCCGTCCCGTCCGGCTGTGCGCCGCGCTGCTCATTGCCACGCTGAACCTGTTGCCGCTTTATGCGCAGGCCGCCGACGCCTCCGCGCCGCCACCCGCCGCGTCGGCCGTGCATGCGCTGGCGCAAACCTATGGCGCCGGCCGGCTGAGCCAAGCAGAGCTGAACACGGCGGAGCAAAGCGCCGTGGCGGTGCTGGTGCGGCAAAATCTGCGCGCGCTCGATCCGGATGGACGTCTCGGCCCCGAGGGCATCAAAGCGCTGTCCACCCGGCTTGGCGCCGACATTCGCCCGGCGGTGCGCCAGGTATTCGCCGCGCTGCGTCCCGCCGACATGACCGCCGAGTTCGAAACCACGCTGAGCGGCACGCTGAGCCAACAAGACGCGGACAGCCTGTTGACCTATTGGCGCACGCCGGCCGGCCAACGCTACCTGCGCTTCAGCCACGCACTGGACGACTTGGCAGCCAACGGCTTGAGCCGCCTCATATCGACGCCGATTTCGTTCAGCCGCGATCAGATGCCCCCACCCGCGGTACAGCAACAACGCCGCGGTCTATTGGCCATGTCGACCGGACTGAATACGCGCGCGCCCCATGCCGCGATCGAAGGCGTCATCCTCGACTGGCTGGCTTTGCAAAACGGCCCGGCGCTCGACCGCCTCGGTCAGCAATACCAAGCGGATCTGCCGGCTTTCGTCCGTTTCCAGGCAAGCGCGCCGGCCCAGGCGCTGGCGCGCGCTCAAGCGCGGTGGGCAAGCCAACAAGGCCGGCGAATCGAACCGCTGATCCAGCAGGCCGACCAGGCGCTGGCGCCGCGGCGGACCGGGTGGCAAAGCCTGGCGCGGCACTGGCTATCCGATCCGAATATAGGCAAATAGTAATATATGCAAAAACCCAGTAGTGGCGCGTGTTGCAGCGTGCATACCTTGCCGCCGCGCCCGGCTAAAAACGTCCGAAAAGTGCGGTAAAAATACCACGCTTTTTCTTAAGCGTTTTCTGCTCAAATCACCATATAGCGTGCTTTGCGCGCTCTCGCAAAAAAAGCTGCTTTTTTATTGCGTATTTCGTCTTGCACCGAGCAGATTTGTGGTCTAGCATCGCGCCCCATGATGACTTTTGACTTTTACGCGAACACCGCCAACCCCGCCGCTTGCGGGGTAGTCGCCATGCGATTGGTGAACAGGTTAAGTACGCCGAAGCTCATCTGACCGGAACGACCGATTCCGCCAGATGAGCGTGGTGGAATTGTTGGTTCGGGTCTCTTTTATTTTCCCGCTCAGCCATTTCCCATTCTTTTCTCTCGGAATCAGCCGGCTCACGGCCTGTCGCCGAACGGTTCGTCGCGGTCATGCAATATTCGCCCGGTAACATGGCGTGCATGACCGAACTAAGCGAACAGATAATTCAAGGCTTACAGATCGCGTTTTCCGGTGTTGAATGAAGACAGGACTGTCGTCATTCACGCAGCCCCCATCCAGCTCATGGATGGTCCGTTGTTGTTGGGAGTTGGAATCCGCCGCGCGGGAGCGGGCGGTGGGTTCCGGTTGTGAAACGCCCTCGGGTCTCGCTGGTACCCGAGTCATTGATGGTTTGTCCCTTGGCAAGCCCAACCGGCGCGGATGAAGACAAAAGAGCTCACCGCGTCGAGAACAACTAGGAATTAACAATATGGAAAAAAACCGGGAAACGCCTGGACTGCGGCGTGAACTCCAGTCACGCCACCTCTCCATGATTGCCATCGGCGGCTCGATCGGCACGGGTCTGTTCCTTGCCTCTGGAGCAACGGTCGCCTCGGCCGGGCCAGGCGGGGCATTGTTGGCCTACGGCGTCGTGGGTCTGATGGTCTACTTCTTGATGACCAGTTTGGGCGAAATGGCCGCCTACATGCCGGTTTCCGGTTCTTTTCAAGTTTACGGGTCCAGCTTCGTGGATCCGGCTTTCGGCTTTGCGCTCGGCTGGAACTATTGGTACAGCTGGGCAGTGACGATCGCGGTCGAATTGGCCGCCGCCTCCATCATCATGCACTACTGGTTCCCAGTGACGCCGGGGTGGGTGTGGAGCGCGCTGTTCCTCGGCATCATCGTCGCGTTGAACTATTTCTCGGTCAAAGGTTTCGGTGAAGCGGAATATTGGTGTTCGCTGCTCAAGGTGATCACCATCATCATCTTCATCATCCTGGGCCTGTTGATGATCGTCGGCATCATGACCGGTCCGGTATTCCACGGCCTGCATGCCGGCTTGCAAATCTTCACGCTGAACGGCTCGTCGTTCGTCGGCGGCTTTCCCGCCTTCATCAGCGTGTCGATGATCGTCGGTTTCGCCTTCCAAGGCACCGAATTGATCGGCGTGGCCGCCGGCGAAGCGGACAATCCCAAGGCGACCATTCCGCGCGCCGTGCGTCAGATCTTCTGGCGGATTCTGATGTTCTACATGCTGTCCATCCTGGTGGTCGGCATGATCCTGCCGTACAACGACCCATCGCTGCTGAAGAACGGCATGGAAGACGTCGGCGCGAGCCCGTTCACCCTGGTGTTCCAGCGTGCCGGCCTGGCCTTCGCCGCCAGCCTGATCAACGCCGCCATTCTGTCGGCGGTGCTGTCCACCGGCAATTCGGGCATGTACGCCTCGACCCGCATGCTCTATACCATGGCACATAACGGCATGGCGCCGAAGGCGTTCGGCAAGCTGTCCAAGAGCGGCGTGCCGCGCAACGCGCTGTACGTGACCACGGTCATCGCCGGTCTGTGCTTCCTGACCTCGCTGTTCAACAACAACGACGTCTACCTGTGGCTGCTCAACTCGGCGGGCATGACCGGCTTCATCGCCTGGCTCGGCATCGCCGTTTGCCACTACCGCTTCCGCAAGGGGCTGGTGGCGCAAGGCATCGAACTGAAGGACCTGCCCTACCGCGCGCTGTGGTTCCCGTTGGGGCCGATCTTCGCCTTCACGCTGTGCATGCTGATCATGCTGGGTCAGGACTACACCGCGTTCACCGGCACCAAGATCGACTGGAACGGCATCATCGCCACCTATGTCGGCATTCCGCTGTTCGTGCTGTTCTGGCTGGGGTATAAGTTCAAGCACCGCACCCGCGTGGTGCCGCTGTCGGACATCGACTATCAAGGCGGCCGCTTGATGGCGGAAGTGCAGGAGTAAACGCAATACGAACTTGGGCGCCTAGGGCGCCCAAGTTGTTTGTGGGGAGGCCGAAACGGCCTATAAATAATGAGAACCCGGCCGATGCCGGGCTCGCTTTTTACGAGGTTCATCATGTCCAGCGATCAAGCGCTGATCAGCACGGCGGAACGCGACAAACTACTCAAGAATCTGGTTATTCCGCCCCGCCCCACCGTCCTCGACAGCCTGCTCAAATTACGCAACGACCCCAACGTCAACTGGCAGCAAATCAGCCAAGTCATCGAATCCGACGTCGCCTTGTCCGCCGCGCTGCTCAAAGCCGCCAACAGCCCGCTCATCGCCCGTACTCGCACCATCGGCTCGGTCAGCCAAGCCATCAACATTCTCGGCAGCAAGAACGTGGTCAGCCTGATCAGCGGGCTGGTGCTGAGAAGCCGGCTGACCGGCGACGCGCCACCGGCGATCGAGCAGTTTTGGGAACGCGCGATGCTGATCGCGCAGATCAGCAAGGCGCTGTGCAACCAAACGCTGCAAACGCCGGAAGATTGCCAAACCTACGCGCTATTCCATGCCTGCGGCATCGCCTTGATGCTGATGCGCTACAAGAAGTTCACGCGCACGCTACAGTTGATCGACCTGGCCACCGACGATCGCATCCCGAAAATCGAACAGGAGCTGCACGGCACCAGCCATGAAGTGGTCGGCTATCTGGTCGCGCGCACCTGGAACATGCCGGAGACGCTGTGCAGCGCGATCCTGCTGCAATTCGATCCGGCGGTCTACGACCTCGATAGCGAGATGCCGCTGGACGAAAGCACGCGCCGCGCGATGGCCATCACCCGCGCCGCCACCTACGTCTGGCGCACGCTCACGCCCGGCAATCAAGACGCCGGCTGGGAGCATATCAAAGACAATGTGCTTGGCATGATCGGTCTGGACGAGACCGAGTTTGAGGATTGGGCCGATCACATGCACCATCAGTTGACGGCATAGCCCACCAGGAGACCGTGCGTTGCTTCGCGAACGCACGCTACCCCAATCGTGTAGCGTACATTCGCCGCAGGCAATGCACGTTTCGTGTTTTATTGCCCGCTTTGCTGCAACAGCGCCATCGGGTCGAAGCCGAGGCGCAGCCCGCCCCAATGCTTGCCGCCGACGTAGACCGGCAGCGAAATCTCCGATAGCACCTCGCCGGTATCGCGGCAATAGGTATGCAGCAGGAACGGCCGGGTGTTGCGCGCCGACTTGAGCCCGGCCGGGTCGTTGAACAGCCGTTTGTCGCGGCTGTTGGCCAGATCCATCTCCACGTTGCCGGTCATCGGCTGCGAAGCCTTGCTCATGTGCGTCGGCGCGTAGCCGTTGGTGTCGACCATCACACAGAAACGGCTGGCGGGCACATTGTTGGCGCAGCCATCGTAGACGGTCTGCAGCGCGCGCTCCAACTGCTTGTCGTAGCTGGTGCCGTATTTTTGCGGATTGGTGCCGGCAATCGGCTGATAGCGCTGATCGAACACGTTGACGCCGTTGGCCTGGCTCTGCGTCAGCAAGGCCTGCAATTGATCGCGCGCGGCGCGGGTGTGATTGACCATCGTGTCGAACGGACCCTCGCCGACGATAAAGCGCGACACCAGCTCCTGTACCTGCTCGGTATCGCCGGCCAGTTCGTCGGCGGCGCGTTGGGTCAGGTCCAGCCGCTGTTTGACGTCCTGTCCCAACGTGTGGATTTCGCCGACGTGGCGGTTGATCTGGCGGTTGGAGTCGGCCAGCGTATCGAGCGTGCCCACCATTTCGTTCAGACTGCCGGCGGTGCGTTCGAAGTCGCCGATCATCACTTGGAAGTTCTGCGACGCGCGCGCCACCACCTGACTCGCTTCGGCGGTACCGGCACTGATTTCACCAGTCTCGACCTCGGTATTGCCCACCAGCGTCATCATGCCTTCGATATTGCCGGAGATTTCGTTGGTCGCGGTTTTGACCCGCTCGGCCAGCTTGCGCACTTCGTCGGCCACCACGGCGAAGCCGCGCCCGGCCTCGCCGGCGCGCGCCGCCTCGATGGCGGCATTGAGCGCCAGCAGGTTGGTTTGATCGGAAATGGCCTGGATCAGATCGACGATCGACTTGATGCTGTTGGAGCGCTGGCTCAAGTCCTCGACCGTGTTGTTGAAGTGCTTGACCTGCTCGCTGATCACGCCGATGCGCTCGGCCACCAGGTTGAGCTCGTCGTACGAGGCGCGCGCCAAGTTGAGATTGTTCTGCGTGGTGTCGGAAATGCCGTGGGCCTGCGTGGTCAGCTGCTCGACGCCGCGGGTCGATTCGTCGCTGGTCTCGTGCACCCGCGTCGCGCTCTGGTCCTGCTCGCTGGCCAGACCAAGCGATTCCGACACGTTCTTGCCGGTGCGTGCCGAGTCGAGCGCGATGCGCACCGACATCAGCCGCACATGGCTGATGATCTCGCGCATCTTGGTGACGAAGCGGTTATAAGACAGCGACAGTTCGCGGATTTCGTCGAAAGTGATGGTGGGAATGTTACGCGACAGGTCGCCTTCGCCGGCGCCGATTTCATTGAAGATGGAAATGATCATGCGGATCGGCCGCACGATCAGGAAACGCAAATACCAAATCTGAATAGCGGTAAAAACCAGACAAAACAACCAAAAGCCCCAGGTCCAGTACAACATCGCGTCGATTTGGCCCGCCAGCGTCTGCCGCGCGCCCTCGCCCACCGGCCCGGCGCGCAAAGCCGAACGCATGCCGTCGAGGTCCCAATACAGGTAGAGCGTCAACATCAGCTGAAACAAACTGATGAACAAAAAACTGGCCAGTTTCCTGCCCAGAGAGTTCCAAAAGGTTTTCTCGATCAGCTCATAAACCCGCCAGAACCAAGCCATGTGTTGTCTCCCGTGCGCTTCCACTGTTTTTCGCGGAATTTTTTATAGGCCCTGATTGTCACCTAAATTTCATAAAATGACCAGTGCATTAAAAAGTCACGATAACGCGCGCCACCCACATTTTTTAAAGCATTATTGCAAATAATGAGAAATAGTCGGTTTAAAGTAAGGTGTAGCGCGCAGACCCACGACGGTTACATCGGCCAATCAACCGCCATGCGTAACTCATCGTGCTAGCATCACTTATATGCAAAAAAGATAAAACATGATTGACATGATCGATACGCAAGCGTTCACCATGCTGCTGGCGCTCGGCACGCTGTGGGGCGCGCACTTCTCGCTGGTCAAGGCGGCGACATTTGATCAGCTGCCCGCGGCTTGGCTCGCCACCGGTCTGTGCCTCGCCAATGCCGTGCTACTGCAACTGATCGCGCGCATCCGCCAGAAAACGCCCGGCACGGGTGCTGCCCACTGGGCGTTTTTTTCCGCCTGCGCGCTGACCGGCTATGTGTTGCCCCTGCTGTGCGAGCTGTTCAGCGTCGGCACATTGGGCGCGGGCCAACTGTCGCTGCTGGTGGCCAGCACGCCATTGATCACCGTGTTGCTGGGCTGGCTCACCGGCCACACGCCGCCAGGCCGGCGGCGCCTGCTGGGCGTCGCGCTCGGCTTCGCCAGCCTGATGCTGTTGCTGTGGCCAGCGCTGCACGGCGCGGCGCCTCATACAATGGCCCCATGGCTCACTGCCGGGCTGGTGCCGCTGTGTTACGCCAGTTATCACTTGATCGTGGAACGCTTCTGGCCGGCACAGCACGATGCCTGGCAGGTAGCCGGCGGCGAAGCACTGGCCTGCCTGGTATGGCTGCTGCCGCTGTTGCTGTGGCAGCAGGCCAACGTGCCGGCGCACTGGCCGGACCTCGCGGCGCTGACACCGCTCGCCGCCCTCAGCTTGTGCTCGGTATTGGAAATTTGGCTCTATTTCGCCATCGTGCGCCGCGCCGGCGCGGTCTACGTCTCGCAGGCCGGCTTCCTGACCGTCATCACTGGCATCGCCTGGGGCATGCTGCTCTTTGGCGAACGCCACGATGGCCGCGTGTGGCTCGCGGCGGCGGGATTGGCGGTGGCGCTGGGGGTGAGTAGTATCGCCACGCCCAACAAAAGCGATACCCAGCAAAGCTAATGCGCTTTTTTGATAATCGATAGGACATAACCGCGCGGGGTTGAGTTGTATGCGTCGATGCGTAAAATCAGCTGGTTTGACATGATCCACACTGGTGGAGATGAATTGATGCGCTTTCACGTTGCGCTACACAAAGACCCCAATAGCCTCTACGGCGTGACGGTCCCCGATTTGCCGGGCTGCTTCAGCGCAGGAAAAACGATTGATGAGGCACTGGCTAGTGCCAAAGAGGCGATTCAAGGTCATATAGAGACCTTGCTTGAATGGGGAGACAGTGTCGATACCATACAACGCGCCATTGCAACGCATCTGAAGGACCCGCAGTACACTGGTGCGATTTGGGCGGAAGTAGAAATCTAACCCTTCCACCTTCTTAACAGGCCAATCTCCATCATGTGCGCCGGCATCGAATTCGAAGGCCAATTCTTCTACTTCAAAGACACCGTACAACTGCCGGTGCTGCGCCGTGACGGCAGCATGGCGTGGCTGCCGTGGGGCGTGCCGTTTGGCGTCAACGTACCAGGGTTATGGTCCGGCGCTTGCGCGCGGCGCGAGAGCCTGCTCGACGGCAAATGGCGCAGGCTCGATCCGGTGCCGGTCAAGATTCCCTGCGCGGCCTTCATGGAGCGCGAAGCGCGCAAACAAGCGGTATGGTTTCCGGTCGATGCGCGGCTGGCGATTCAGGGCGCGCTGGTGCGGCTTTCGCCGCAACAACGCGCCCTGCTGCCCGGCCAGCCGGAGGCGGTGGTCTACGTGGTGACCGAGCCGGCCGCGGGCGACGTGGCGTCGATCCACGACCGCATGCCGCGACTGATTCCGCTCGGCGATTGATTCGCCGCTTGGCGATACGGCGCCAGGTAGTCGCCCAGGCGCGTGTCTTTCAACATGCCGTTGACCTCGACCCAGGAGACGCCGCGCTGGCGCTTCAGGCTCTCGACGATGCGCACGATCGAGCGCGCCACTTCAGAAGCCTGCGCGCCTTGGGCGTGGCTCATCGCGTCGAATAACACGGCGTTGGCCTCGGCATAGCTGATGGGCCGCCCCCGGCCATGGCGCGCGATCCACGCGGGGCTCTGCAGCACATGATTGACGTGCAGCATGATCAGGGCGGTGGCGCGGCCGATCAGCTTCCAATTTCCCGGCACGACATCGGTCATGCTATTGCCGACCACGCGGCCCAGCTTGGCCATCACCGCGCTCGAGTGGACATTGATCAGCATTTTCAGTGCGATTTGCTGGTTGAGCCGCAGCGGGTCGCTTTCCGCAATATGGACGTGCACCGCTTGCGCGCCGGGAAAGGATGGCGCCGAATTGGGTGAAACCGACACGATCTGCAGATGGGCCTTCGATTGCGCGAACAGCTTTAGCCAACGCTCGAAGCGGTGCTCGGAGGGCGATTCGTCGGCAAGCAACACCAGCACGCCCAAATCACCCGGGTTGGGGCCAGCCCGCTCGACGTTGCGTTGAGAAAATGAAAAGTCATAGCGATATTGCTGATCGTCCCCCGCCTGCTTCAAGCTGGCCAGCGCCGTTTGCCGCTGTACCGGATCATCGATGCCTTGGCTGAAAGCGGCCTGGAAATACGCGCTGTCGAGCCCATGAAACGGTCGCTGCAACAAGGCGCGCCAGGCTTGCTGCGGCGTGTCGACCGGCGTCCAGACCTGGGCCCAGGATTTTCTGGCGCGGAGATCGACGCTGTCGAGCGGATCGAGGTGGAAGGTCGGCGTGCGTTCGGTGAGATCCGTGAATACCGGCAGCAGCGCCTGAGCGGCAAAGTAGCTGCTAAAGCGCCCTGCCGCGTAGGTTTGCGCCTCGCGTTCGCTCCATCGCGCGAGTTGCCGCGCCGCGCGCGCCACCGAGCGCCGAACCGCCACAAAGCGCAACAGCCGCTGCTTTAAATCGAGGGCGCCGCTGAAACCGAGCGAAGCCCGCTCTTCGCTGGCCAAACGTGCGGCAAGAAAGCGCTGCAAGGCATCCTCGAGCAGCACACCGACCACGTAGAGCTCGATGGTGGCGGCCTGCATGCGCGTCGAGCCCATGATGGCCTGGGGCCCGGTGGTCAGGTTGATCTTGTCGATGCGCGCATCGCGCAGCACTTGGCGGCTGCGGTCGAGCGGCAGCAATACGTGATTAGGATTGTTGTAGAGGAATAAACGGTCATGGACGCCCGAGAGGGACACACTGTCCGCCGCTGCGCGGATAGCGCCGATCACCGCTGGCGTTTCACCACCCTCGGTGATCGCCAAGGCCACGTCTCCCGACCGAATCGCGCGTTGCTGCCATTGCAGCCGGCCGATCAGCGGCAGATCCTCGAAGCTCGGCAGCGAGCTGACCAAGGCCCGGTCGCCGCCGGTGATGTCGCCGACGACGGCGCCATCGATATCGGGAAACTGGCTCAGAATCTTTTGGCCGCCGGCGGTGGCGCGGGCACGCTGCCAAAACGGCCGCCACAGCGCCGACTCCACCTGCAACGCCACCCGGCCGCTGGCGCCGGTGCCGTAGAGATAGATTTTTTTGCCGCTGGCCAAAGCGTTCTCCATAGCGCGCGAGGCGTTCTGCAGCGTTTGCATCTGGTCGGGGTTGCGCACGATACGCTGCAACGCGTGCGAAACGTCCAGATCGACCGACAGCAGCGCGTTCACACCCTGCAACGTATCCGCCGCGATTTGCGTGCTGAGATCGCGCGTGGCCGGGTGAGACTGCTCGGTCAGCAGCGTCTGCAACTGGTACTGCTTTTTATGGGTGACATAGTCGACCGATTCGGCCGAAGGGGTAATGCCCAATAAATCCAACACGCCCGCCGGGGTTGAAGCGTGCGCAAGGGGCATCGCGGCGCCGAACAGCAAGGCGCCGGCTAGCCGTGAAATCCGCGTCCAAAGGCTCATCATGCATCCTCTCAATCGGGTCAATCGCGTTGAAGCAATCGCACGATGAGACTGCAGGAGGACAGTGGAGTTGGCGAGGCGGCGCCTTATCCTACTTAACGGCCCAAAGAATCAGACGATCTTGCAGGGAATCTCGGCATCCTCGTCCAACAGGTACACCGCGCAGCAGCGGTGGTAGCCGTCGGCGATCACCAGCTTCTGGCCGCGCGCCAGCAGCACCGGCGACAAACGCTTGCCGGTTTGCATCTTCTGCAGATTCTTGGCCACGTGGCGGTTCTCTTCGCCCAAATGCGGCAGGCAGGACGCGCGCAAGATGTCCTTGGCTTTGAAAGCGGTCATCGGCGCCGCCTGCAGCTTGGCGACCAGCGCCTGGGCGTCTTGCTCCGCCATCAGCAACGACAAATACGATTCTGCCGCCGGGTAATCGTGATCCTCCGGCGCATCAAGCCAATAAGGGGATTTCTGCATCGTTAGCTTTCTAAAAAAACGGCCATATAAAAATGAGCGAATGCGTATGACGCCGCCCGTCATCGCTTGCCGGTGGCGGGCCCTTGGCCGAACAGCACGCTGCGCGATTGCTCGTTGACGGTCGGCGCGGTATTGATCTGCTCAGCCAGCGCATAGGCGCGCTGCACTGCCGGGCGCGCCCCTACTTGCTCGAACCAGCGCTTGAGATGCGGGAAATCGTCGAGGTTCTGCTGCTGGCGTTGATAAGGCACGATCCACGGGTAGCAGGCCATGTCGGCGATGGAATAATCGCCGGCAATGTATTCACGGTCGGCCAGCCGCGTATTGAGCACGCCGTAGAGCCGGCCGGTTTCGCGCACATAGCGGTCGATGGCGTAAGGCAGCTTCTCCGGCGCGTATTGGGAGAAGTGGTGGTTTTGCCCGGCCATCGGCCCCAGCCCGCCCATCTGCCAATACAGCCACTGCAGCGTTTCGGCGCGGCCGCGCAGGGTTGGCGGCAGGAAACGCCCGGTCTTGTCGGCCAGATATTCCAGGATCGCGCCCGACTCGAACAAGCTCAGCGGCCCGCCGCCATCGGCCGGCGCGGTATCGACAATGGCTGGGATGCGGTTGTTGGGCGCAATGGCCAAGAATTCGGGTTTGAATTGCTCGCCGGTACCGATGTTCACCGGACGGATCTGGTACGGCAGCCCGGTCTCTTCAAGAAAGATGGTGATTTTGTGGCCATTGGGCGTGGTCCAGTAATAAAGCTCGATCATGATGAGATTCCTTTAGGACAAGATAGGCGCTTCGTCACACATCACCCATTATGGCCCCAGATTGGTCACCCCCGCGTGGTAACCGCCGCCAAGCGCCTTGGCCAGCGCAATTTCATCGCTGATGCGCTGCCCTTCGATGCTCAGTAACGCCACTTGCTCGGCAATCAGCGGCTGGCGCGTTTCCATCGTCGTCAGACGGCTGGCCAGGCCACGTCGATAGTGCGCTTCGGCACTATCGTGCACGAACGACATCGCCGCCACCTGCTGCGTCTGCAGCTGCTCCTCCGCCTGGAGATCCTGCAAGCGGCTGCCGGCCTGCGCCACATCGCGCACGGCATTGAGCACCGCCTGGTTGTATTGGGCGATCAGCGCATTGCTGGCGCTGCGGGCCGCGCCCAAATTGGCGTTGAGACGCCCGCCGTCGAAGATCGGCAGACTGAGGCCGGGGATCAGATTGATCTGTTGACTCGCGTGGTCGAACAAGTCGGTGAGGTGCAAGGCATCGTAACCAAAGAACGCCTTGATATCGAAGCTGGGGTAGAACGCGGCCTTGGCGGCATCGACCTGGTCGAGCGAGGCCTGCACATACCAGCGCAACGCCTGCAAATCGGGGCGGCGCGCCAGCAGCTCGTAGGACAGCGCCGCCGGCAAAGACGCCTGCGCGGACGGCAGCGGCATCGGCTGGATATCGGCCAGATCGTCCGGGCCGGCGCCGATCAGTGCCCGCAACGATTCGCGCAGCTGCTTGACCAGACCTTGCGCCACGACGATTTGCCGCGCCACCGCCCATTGCCGCGCTTGCGCCAGCTTGACCTCGTTTTGCGACGCCAGGCCAGTAGCCGCGCGGGCCTCGTGTGCCGCCAGCGCGAAGTCCGTCACTTGGCGCAATTGCGTCAACAGACCCAGCAATTGATAGGTCGTCTGGATGCCGTAATACAACTGCGCCACATCGGCGGACAACTCCAACTCGACCGCCGACGACTCGGCCAGCCGGGCATTGCGCACCCCCAGCGACGCGGCGATCAGATCTCGCTGCTTTCCCCACAGATCGAGGTCGAGACTGGCGCCGAGACCGACAGTGCCTTCGGTATACCATGGCCCGTCAATCCCCAGCGCCGGCTCGCTCAACGCGAACGGCCCAAGAAAACCATGCGCCGACACGTGCTCGCGATTAAGCAATGCCAGCGCGGCCGCCTGCAGCCCCGTGCCGGACCGGACCAGCCCGACATCCGCCTTCGCCTGCGCCACCCGTGCGCGGGCGATGGCCATAGTGGGCGCTTCAGCCAGCGCGCGCGCGATCAATGCATCCAGTTGCGGGTCGCCATAGCGTGCCCACCAGCGCGCGTCGGGCCAACCTTCCCGCGCCAGATGAATGTCGTCGGCCAGACGGATTTGCGCCGGCGGCAACAACGCCGACGGCGGACTATCGGCATGGATCAACGCGCAACCGCTCAGCAGGAGCAGTAGCCCGGAGAGGAACGGCAAACGTAACGGCTTCGGTTTAGTCATGATCGGCAGATTCGTACAAGGGCTGCGGCGTGTGCCAGTCCGGCAGGCCCGACAGATGAGTGATCAGATCGCGCATGCCGGCCAACAGCGAAGCATCGGCGCCCGTCTCCACCGGCGCTGTCATGCCCAGGTCCCGCGGCGTGCGCGCAAGGGGCGGATTGTGCGCCAGTTGGTCGGCATAGCGCCCCAAGCCGGCCGCGGCGTCCGCCAGGATGGCGCGCGCCGCATCGCTCTGCTGCGCGTTGTGTAACGCATTGCCCGCCAACATGATCTCACGCCCCTGGTCGAGCACCGTCTGCGCACGCAATGCCCACTGCGTTTGCTCGCCCTCCTGCCAGCCCGGTTCGAGCATGACGCGCGCCAACGTGGCTTCGCACTCGGCCAGCGTCGCCCAAGCCTGCAGTTGCTGCTGCGCATACGGCAGCGGCTCGGGCGCCCCGCCCGCCGGCGGCGGGCGCAACAATGCACTGACCGCGCGCAGCGCCGCCACCAGTTTTTGCCGCAGCGCCTCGCTCTCGCCTTCGCGCCAAAACGCCATTTGCACGAAGGTGGCGATGGCGACCCCCAACAGAATACCCACCATACGGTCACGGATCTCGGTCAGGTCGCTGGTCGGGCCGAATTGATCGAGCAACGCCAAAGAGAAAGTAAACAGCAGTTGGGTGCCGGCATAGCCGATCCGCTCCGAACCGGCGGCAATCCAGCCCCCAAGGGCAACGACCGGCAAGGTCATCGCCAACAGGCCGACAATGCTCTCCAGATGGGGAATCACGAACACCACCATGAACAGCGCCAAGCCACTGCCGGCCAAGGCGCCGCCGACACGCAGCAAGGCGCGCTGGGTCGACGCGCCGAGACTCGGCAAAGCGACGATCACGCAGGTCAGCATGATGGTGTGGATCCCCTGCCAATCGACTGACGTGTAGAACACGTAACAGAGCAGCACCGCCAGCAGGGTTTTGAGCGAGAAGCGCGCGTACGCCGGGTTGGTGAAAGCATCCGGCGCGACCAGGGACTCGCTGCCCGCCTTGCCGGCCTGGCCGTCCTGCCGCGCATCCAGATCACCGTAGGCCTTCAGCGCCCGCCCGAGTTCAACCAACACCGGCTCTGCCATCAAAGCCTGGTATTGCACCGGGTCCAGACTGGGCGTCATACGATACGGCCGGTCTGCGGCGATGGCGTCATCCAACGCGCGGCAATGAGCGCGCAATGTACGCAGGATGTCTTGCTGCACCGGTGTCGGCTGCGGCAGCGCGGCGGGCAATGCCCCGGCCGCCCGAAACAGCCGCGACACGGTGGCGATACAGGCCAGCCGCCTCGCCGGCTCGGCGCGATAGCGGGCATCGCGCATCGCGGCGAACTTGAGCAGCTTTTGCAGCGCGAGCGCGCCTTGCTGCACCGCCTGGTGCGACACCGGCGCGGACGCCGGGCGTCCCTCGATCACCCCGGTCAAGGCATCGTCGACAGCGGCCAGTTGCCGGTGGATCTCCGCCCGCAGCTGCTGCTGCGGCTCCAGCGGCAACAGCAAGGTGTTGATCAGCAGCGTCAGCGCAATCGGATAATTGACGGCCACCCACACCCACAACACCGCGCGCACCAGGACCTCCGCCTGATCGGTGCGATCGACGAAGGTTTGCACGTAGATGATGACGATGGCGACGATAAAGAATACCGTGCCGAGCTTCAGTACCCGCATCAGGTAGACGCTGGCGAAGAACAGTACGCTGGCGATAACGATGCGCAGCAGCGGGTAATCGAAAGTGAATTTCAGCAGCACGATCGAGCTGCCGATGGCCAGTGTCGAACCGACGATGAACAGCATGCCGACCAGCCGTGTCATCACCACGTTCGCCTGGGTCACGTAAAACACCACCAGCAAGGACAACGCCAACGACGGCACCTGCAGCGTCATCGAGATGACGATGACGATGGCGCTGGTCAACACGCAGCGCAGCATGACGTTGCCGCGGCCGGGAAACGGCGCCAGCTGCGCCCGCAAGAACAGGGCGGCATCGCACACACTATCCGGCAAATAATCGCGCGCGTTCATACGGCCGCCTCAGGCGTCCCGCGGGTGCAGCAAGGCCACCGCCGACGCGCCGATGCGGAACAGCCCCGGATCGGGTTCCTCGACGCGGATCTTGACCGGGAAACGCTGCGACACGTGCACCCAATTGATGGTGCGCTGCACGTGCGGCAGTCCGCCGGGCAACGCCAGGCCGCCCTCCTCCGGCAGCACGCCGTAACTGATCGAATCGACGGTGCCATGGAAACGCCGGCTCGGATCGCTCATCAAGTAGACCGTAGCCGGCGTTCCGGGGCGCATCTGCTTCAATTCGGTTTCGCGGAAGTTCGCCACCACGTACCAATGACGCGTATCGATCAAGGTAAACACCGGCTTGAGCGCCGAGGCGAATTGGCCGGTAGTGGTCTTGAGCGACACGACGCGACCGTCGAACGGCGCGCGCACGGTGGCATATTCGAGATTCAGCTCGGCCAAGGCGATTTCCGCCTCGACCACCGCGCGCTGCGCGACCAGCGCATCCACGCCGCTGACCGCTGCGGCGGCCTGCTGCGCCTGCGATTGCGCGGCGCTGAGTTCGGCCTGGGTAGCCCGCTGCGCCGTGCGGGCATGGTCGACGTCCTCGGCCGACACGTAGCCATCCGCCAGCAGCGGCTGCATGCGCCGCAGCGTATCCTCCGCCTGTCCGGCCGCCGCCTTGGCGCGCTCGACCGCGGCACCCGCCGATTGGGCGTTGAACTGCTGCGCGTTGACCGTGCGCTGGGTCAGCATGATCTGCTTGTCGAGCGCCGCCAACGTCGCCTTGCCGCGCGCCAGCGCATCCCGGTACGGCCGCGGATCGATGCGGAACAGCAAGTCGCCCTGCTTCACCGGCTGGTTGTCGTGCACGGCGAGCTCGACGATACGGCCGTTGACCTCCGGCACCACGTCGATCGTATCCGCGTACGCGTAGGCGTCATCGGTGCGCGGCGCGCTATCCCACACATCGATCACGTAGAGCAGCACCGCCAGCGTGAGCAACAGCAAGACCGCCGCCGGCCATTTTTTCTTCGAGGGCTTACCGTCAATCGCCGCCATGCTTTCTCCCCCGCGGAGATTCAATGTTGAAAAATAGCCAGCCAGAAGACGAGAGAGAACAAGGTGACCAGCGATGGATAAACCACCACCGGCGGCCCAAGCAGCGTGCCACGCTGACGGTGTTGCAGGATACGGTAGACGACGATCGCCAGCAGCACGCCGGCGACGATGCAGAACAACCAATCGGGGAAGTAGGCCCCGAGCACATTGATGGATGGCGCATTGGCGCACCCCGACATCAATAGGGCCAATACCGCGGCAACCCCGATGGCCTTCATATGCATTCCTTATGAGGGAACGTATTTATGGTTAGGAAACAGGCGTGCCGAGAGGATCAGCCCCTCACAACAGGCGCATGTCATATCAATTTAGGTCAACAATAAACATCGGGCGAGAAAATATGCCGCTGTCCAGGCAGCGATGTTTTTGTACAATGCTGCGATCACTCCACGACCGCACAACCATGACGACCGATACCGCTAGCCCGCTCTACGCCAAACTGCTCGGCGAAACCGCCCAAATCGAATGGCCGGCGCTTGAACGCTTTTTCGCCCAGGGCAAGCTACTGTGGGTGGCTCCATCGCTCGATCTCGTCGGCGTCGCCGAGGCCATCGCCAACGACGACAAGCCGCACGTGACGGCCTGGCTATCCTCCGGCGCCGTCGCGCTGCTGCCGGCCGACACCGCCGCCGATCTAGCGGTACGCCAACCGGCGCTGTGGGCCGTGGTGGTATCGCCCTGGGTGTGCGTGCAGGAACGCGCTTGAGCGCCGACTCGGCGCTGCCGGCACAGGGCGGCTGGCATCGGCGCGTGCTGATGCTGGCGTTTCCCGTCGTGCTCGCCAACCTTACCCAACCGATTCTCGGCGCCGTCGACACCGCCGTCGCCGGCCACCTGGGCAGCACCGCCGATTTGGGCGGCGTGGCGCTCGGCGGCCTGTTTTTCAATTTCGTGTTCTGGGGCTTCGGCTTCCTGCGCATGGGCACCACCGGGCTCGTCGCGCAGGCGTTCGGCGCCCGCGACCACGACGCCCTGCGCGCCAATGTCGTGCGCGCGCTGCTGTTGGCTTTCGTCATCGGCATCCTGGTCCTTGCCGTGCGGACGCCGTTGATCGGCCATGCGCTCGCCCTCATCGGCGGCAGCGACGCGGTACAGGGCAACGCGCGCCTTTATAGCCACGCGCGCATCGTCTCGGCGCCGTTCGCGCTGGCGAACTACGTCGTGCTCGGCACGCTGCTCGGCCTGCAACGCATGCGCATCGCGCTGGCCGCCCAGCTGCTGATCAACGCCGTCAACCTGTTGGCCGTGTTCGCCTATGTTTACGGTTTCGGCTGGGGCATCGCCGGCATCGGCGCGGCCACCGCGACCGCCGACGTGGCCGGTTTCGTCTTCGGGGCGGCGGTGTTGTGGCGTCTGCGCCCGCGCGGACTCGCGCCGCTCGCCTGGCCGGCGCTCGCCGAACCGGCGGCGCTCAAGCGGCTCATCGCCATCAACCGCGATATCTTTCTGCGCACGATGTGCCTGCTAGGCGTGTTCGGCTGGTTCGCCCACGTCGGCGCGCGCCAAGGCGATGCCATCCTGGCCGCCAACGCACTGCTGCTTAATTTCCAAACCTTCATGGCCTACGGCCTCGATGGCTTCGCCCACGCCGCCGAGGCGCTGGTCGGCGCGGCCATCGGCAGCCGCGACCGCGACGCGTTCCGCCAATCGGTGAAAGTGAATTTGATCTGGTCGGCGCTGGGCGCGCTCGGCTTTGCCTTGGTCTACGGCAGCGCCGGTACTTGGATCATCGACCGGCTCACCGACCAAGTTACGGTGCGCACGGCCGCACAGACCTACCTGCCCTGGGTGGCGGCGCTGCCGCTGGTTTCAGTGTGGGGATTCCTGCTCGACGGGGTGTTCATCGGCGCGACGCGCACGCGCGACCTGATGCGGACGATGGCGGTCTCGCTGGCGGTGTTTCTCGCCGCCTCGTGGGCGCTGGTCGGCCCGTTCGGCAACCACGGCCTGTGGCTGGCGCTACTGATCTTCATGGCCACGCGCGGCGTGGCGCTGGGGCTGCTGCTGCCGCACATTACGGCGGAGATTCGGCCGATCAGCGTGTAAGGCAATGCACGTTCTCAGTGCGTTGCTGCGCGAACGCATGCTACGGCGGGGTGCAAGCTGCGTTAAACGCGGCGCGTACGGATGCGCTGACGGCTGGCGCTATTTTCGTAACGAAGCATGTCGTCCAAGCTGTTCAGCTTCGGCTTGAATAACATCTCAAAATCTTGCTGACGCCCAAGGACCATCGCCACGCGGACCAGGCTGTCAAAGGCTACATTGCGGCCAGACTCCAAGTTGGACACAGTGTTGACGCCAATGCCGGCACGCGCAGCCACCTCGGCTTGCGTCATCTGTTGCGCTAGCCGCTCTTTGCGCAAACGCTCGCAGAGCAGTTTGACGATTTCACTCGGCTTGCTGAGGCTTAAATCCATACTGTGTCTAGGCCCACGCGTAGCGTGCGTTCGCGCAGCAACGCACGGCACTGCCAACTACAAATAACGCCACAATTAATGTGGCTTATCCAAGAAAACCGGACTTAACAACCAATAAATTGCATTTATTTTGCTTGATCGCCGGCCCGGGGCCCCAACGGGCCCCGCCTCCGGTTAGTGCTTAATCAGCGGTGAGAACCAGGCAGCCAGCCACCTCCCGCGCCCGTGCCGCCACCGGCAGATACAGCCATGAGGTGTTGGCGTCGATCGGCGCAGCGCGCCACGCCAAACGGCTATCGACCACCAAGCGGCAAACGTCCGGATTGCGACGCTGCTCGCGTGGGTTGCACAACACCGAGATCAAGGAAAGTAACTGCTCTTGGCGGAAACGCTGGGTTGGAGAAACGACGTGAACTGCCTTACCATCTTGAGTAGCCATACTCATTCGCTCCTAGCTTAAGAGTGGGTGTGGTCAGCGGGTCCGGGGTGCTCGCAACGCCCCGGGCTCGCGCCTCAATAAAACACGGTGAATGCCGCGCCAACCACCTTATCCAGCAAGCACAGATTCGACAAGATAGCGTGACTGTCAGGAAAATCTGAAAATCGCACCCCTAGCAAAATCGTGATGCTGTTTGCACATGCCTGCGTCGCGATAACGGCAACATGGATACCTCACTCCCGCCCACCAACCTCGCGGGAACCGACCACCTCCCGGCAAAGCCAAGATGAATGCGCGTTCCCGTCATAGCCGCACGCTCCCGCCATTTTGGTGAACATCAAGCCCAATTTTTATGAGAGAGAAGATTAGGGAGGGATACGGCGGTCAACGCACCCGCACTTTTATTTTGCTTTACTGCTCCGCCCAACAGACGGGAGCGAGGGACATCCACGAGAACACTTTATCCAGCGTGCTTTTCACTGCCATCCAGCAGTTCCCGGCGGGGTGGCGGGCGGGAATAGGTATATCCCTGTCGAGGAGGGAATTGCAGAGACCCACTCGAGATTGGCCAAGAAAACATGACGCCCACAAATCAAATTATCGCCACATTACGACGACGATATCGATAAATAGCTCAACTTACAACGAAGATAATTCGCTCCTGCACTGATTTATGCATCACACGATGCATACGTACACTAGCACATAGCCACATCGCACAAACCGTATTGCATATGACATTAATCAAAAAACTTTTTTTACATATAATATTGTCATTGCATATACAGCAAAGCATTGATACCCTAATTGGGCTTTAACTGACAATCAAAGGGTTTAAAATGAAGAAAATCATTGCAGCTTCGCTTCTTGGCCTGGC